>SHBB01000585.1 GCA_004213565.1 Sandaracinaceae bacterium | reverse complement strand
CGGAAGCGGAAGCGGAAGCGGAAGCGGAAGCGGACTCGGAAGCGGACTCGGAAGCGGAAGCGGATGCGGATGCGGATGCGAGCGCGGGAGCGGAAGCGGGAACGGGAGCGGGAGTGGGAGCGGGAGCGGGAGGGGAAGCGGGAACGGATGCGGATGCGGGAACGGATGCGGAAGCGGGAACGGATGCGGAAACAGCAGCCCCCCCGCCTCTGGCCCCGGCCCCGAAGCGCCCCGCGACCCCCTTCGGCCTCGATTTCCTCCCCGGCGTCGGCTGGTCCAGCGCGGACGGCGTCGCGGTCCGCCGCCACCTCTCCCTCGGCGTGCTCGGCGCGCTCTCCGGGGGCGTCGACGGCGTCTCCCTCTCCGGCGTGACCGACCTCGCGCTCGGCGACGTCGATGGCCTCCAGGTCTCGGGTGTCTTCTCCTTCGCCGAGGGGGACCTCGACGGCGTCCAGCTCGGCGTGGTCGACGTCGTCGGCGGCGGCATGGCCGGGACCCAGCTCGGCGTGCTCGCCTTCGTCGGCGGCGCCGCGTCGGGGCTCCAGGGTGGCGTCCTGACCGTGAGCGGGGGGCGCCTCGACGGCGGTCAGCTCGGCGTCGTCGACGTCGCGGGCGGGGGCGTCAGCGGCGCGCAGCTCGGCGTGATCACCGTGGCGGGCGGCCCGCTCGAAGGCCTCCAGGCGGGCGTGGTCAACGTCGTCTCAGCCCGCGCCGACGGCGCGCAGCTGGGCGTGGTCAACGTGGCGGGCGACGTTCACGGCGCGCAGCTCGGCCTCGTCAACGTGGGCGGCCGCGTGCAGGGCGCGCAGATCGGCCTGATCAACGTCGCCGACGAGGCGGACGCGCAGATCGGGCTCGTCGGGGTGCAGGGCAGTGGCTGGGCCCGCCTCCGCGTCAGCGGCGACTCCACCGGGGTGCTCCAGGCGGAGCTCGTGCACGGCGGCGCGTGGACGCACATGATCCTGACGGCGGGCGCCGCGCCCTTTCTGCAGCGTCCGCGCGCGAGCGTCGGCGCGGGCCTCGGGGCGCACGTCACGCTGGTCGAGGACGTGGAGCTGCACGTGGAGCTCCTCGCGCGGGTGATGCTCGGCGACGGCGTGGAGCTGCGCGGGCCCGAGATGCTCGTCGAGCCGCGCGTCCTCGTCAGCGGCGCGCTCGTCCCCGCGGTGCGCCTCTACGGCGGGCTCGGCTACCAGATGCACTTCACGCCCGACGCCTCCTCGGAGCTGCGCGGGCCGGTCGGCGCCCACACGCTCGGGTCGTTCATCGACGCGTGGCCGGCCCTCGTCGCCGGGCTCGAGCTCTTCTGATCAGTCGCCGTCCTGGCGCGAGCCGGAGGCGGCCCCGTCGGCGAAGAGGCCGTCCTGATCGAAGAAGGACGAGCCGTCGACGATCTCGACCTCGAGCTGCGAGCCCGCGAGCCGACGGCCCTGGAGCGCCTCCGCTGCGTGCTCGGCCGCCGCTTCGTCGAGGGTCGCGAGGTACGCCTCGCCCTCGTAGCGCCCCGACTCGGGGTCCCGCGCGAAGTGGGCCTCACCCTCGAGCCCGAGCTTCCGGCAGAACGCCTGGAACTGCTCGAGCGTCACCGAGAAAGGAACATTGCGAACGTGGAGCCTGAACACCGTCTCTCCCATCGTGACGAAGAGGTCCGAAGGTGACCGCGCCCGACGCCCCGAAGGTGACACGCGCGCCCGAACGTTGCCAGAGCGCTTCGGTCCGGCACTGTCATGGTTTGGTCATCGCGTGGCGGCCCCGTCGCGGCGCCGCATCCTGGGATCGCGCGCTGGCACGCCGCCGGCCGCCACCATGTCGCACGAGAGCCCGCTCCCGTGTCCGGAGCCGCTCGTGCTGATCATCGCCATCTTCTTCGTGACCCACTGGGTCCTCGCCGCGTTCGTACAGGTGTTCTTCCTGCATCGCTACGCGGCGCACCGGCAGTTCACCATGTCGAAGGGCTGGGAGCGCTTCTTCTACGTGCTGACCTACGTGGTGCTCGGCTCGAGCTACCTGCCGCCGTACGCCTACGCGGTGCTGCACCGCATGCACCACGCCTACTCCGACTCGGAGAAGGACCCGCACTCCCCGGAGAACTACCGCACCCCCATCGGAATGATCCTCGCCACCCGGCGGAGCTTCGACGACCTCGCGCATCGCCGCACCGAGATCGAGCCGCGCTTCGCGGGCGGCTACCCCGAGTGGCCCGCGCTCGACCGCCTCGGCTGGTGGGCCCCCGGGCAGATCGCGTGGGGCGTCGCCTACGCCCTCGTCTACATCGTCTACGCCCCGACGGTGTGGCTCTGGCTGCTCATCCCGGTGCACGTCCTCATGGCGCTCGTGCACGGCATGCTCGTCAACTGGTGTGGTCACCGATACGGGTACCGCAATCACGACACGCGCGACGTCTCCACCAACGTCTTCCCCGTCGACCTGCTCGTGCTCGGGGACATGATGCAGAACAACCACCACAAGCACCCGATGCACACGAGCACCGCGTCGCGCTGGTTCGAGATCGACGTGGTGGGGCTGGTGATCCGAGGGCTCGCGCGCCTCGGCGTCGTGCACCCCCGCGTCCCGATCGACGCCTCCCGCGTCAGCGCGGCCGGACGGTGAAGCCGCCCTCGGCGCGCTGCCCGTCTCCGAACTCGGCCGTGAAGTGCACCACGCGGTCCTGCTCGTACGCGCCGGGCTGCACGGTGACCCGCACGTCGCGCGTGCCGCGGTCCCAGTCCCAGCTCCCGTGGGAGCGGCCGGTGCAGCCGGTCGCGGACGCCCTGAGTGTCCCGGACGTGGCGTGCAGCTCGGCCACCGAGAGGTCGAGCCGGGTCATCGCCCAGCCGAAGTCCTCCCCGCCACGCGCCCCCACGTGGATGGTGACGTCGTCGGAGTCGAGGTCGACCTCGTAGGCGTCCGCGTCGAAGGTGCCCACGTCGGGCAGCTGCCCGGACAGCCAGGCGTCCTCCACGACGAAGTCCTCGGAGCGACCGACGTCCCCACCCGATTCGTGAGGGTCGTAGAGGCAGCCGAGCCAGAGCGCCCAGGAGGCGCAGACGATCACCCAGGTGGAGAGCTTCTTCATCTCTCCAGCCTGGGCGATCCCCTGGCGCGGAGCGGGGGAAAAACCGCGGAGCCGCGCCGAAAAACCGCGGGCTTTCAGCTGCCGACGCAGGTCTCGCAGCTGGTCACGGTGAGCACGAGCGTGATCTCGTCCTCATCCACGGGCGTGGTCGACGCCCCGTGCGTGAGCGTGAGCCGGAAGCGGTATCGATTCTCCCCCACCGCGTAGCTGCCGGGGTCGATGCCCCAGCGGACGCCGCTCGCGCCGGGCAGGTTGTCCCGGCGCATCGTCTCGCAGCTCTCCTCGCGGTCGGCCAGCTGCATGCAGCGCTCGAGGGTCAGCTCGTACTCGAGCGGGCTCTCGTCGTTGATGAGCTCGTACGGGTAGAAGAAGTCGAGCGCGATGTCACCGTCGATGGTCATCGGCTCGGGCTCGATGCCCCACTCCACGTCACGCACCGGAGAGGGGCCCGCGTCGGACGCGCCCGCGTCGCCCTCGCCCGCGTCCTCGCCGCCGCCGTCCGGCAGATCGACCTGCGCGTCGGTCGCGCCCGCATCCCCGAGGCCCGCGTCGTCGGGCCCTCCGTCCTCCGAGCCGGAGTCACCTCCGCAGCCCAGCATCGAAACCGCCATCACGAGAACGCCCAGTCGAACGCACGTACGCAGCAGCAAGGGACACCTCTTGTGTAAGAAGGCCGCAATCTGACATGCGCCCGGCGCCGCGCCAGTAGCTCAGGGACAGGCGGTGGCGAGCCAGGGCTCCGTGATCCACCCCGTCGCGGGCGCGGGGCTCACGGACACCTCCACGCACCCGTCGGGGAGCGGGGTGAGGGTCCCGGACGCCTCGGTCCGCGCGAAGCGCTCCTCCCCGCCCAGGAGAGGGTTGGCCCGCTTGATCTGCGCGGCCACGAACACGCCCGTGGGGACGAACCCGCCGAGGCGCGCGTCGCTCGGGTCGTAGCGGTAGGTCGGGAACTCGCGCTCGATCAGATCGAGCGAGCCGTCGAACGAGAGCGGCTCGCTGGGCCACTCGACGAGCTCGAGGTGCAGGACCTGGAACTGCTCGTCGTCGACGTTCTCGGGGATGGGATCGAGGAGGCGCTCGCAGACCACCAGCCGGTCCTCTCGCACGCAGGTCGTCTCCCGCGCCCGGCTCGCGGCGTCCGGCGCGTCGCTCGCGTCGGACGAGGCGCTGGCGTCCTCCGCCCGTTCGCTCGCAGGCTCGCCGCAGCCGAAGAGCAGAGAGACCGAGGCAGCCACCAGGGTTGACGCTCGCATGTAAACGAGCCTACTCCCCTGCGTCGCTCCGCGCCATGGACATCGCGAGCCTCCTCGCCTACCTTGCTTTCATGCTTCGCATCGCCTCTTGTCTTCTCGCGGCCCTCGCCCTCTCCCCCGCCGCCGCCTTCGCGTGCTCGGACGCGGGCCCACCCAACGCGACCTGCAACCCCGACGGAGGCGCGTGGATCGAGTGCGCGACCCACGACGACTGCCCGGGCGCTCAGCTCTGCGATCACCGCAACCGCTGCGCTTGCGGGTCCGGCTGTCCGTACGGCGAGGCGTGTGAGGGCGCCGCGTGTCAGTGCACGGGGCCCGAGCGGCCCGACGCGGGGCCGGAGTGCACGGCCACGCTCGACAGCTGCGACGTGTGGACCGTGCGGTGCCCCGACGCGGGCGTGACGAGCGACATGGACGGCGGCGCCTCCGCGGACGGGGGCGGATCCACGCCCTCCTCGGGCGGGTGCTCCGTCGCCGCGCGCGCGCCGCGCTCCCTCGGATGGGTCGGGCTCGTCGCCCTGGCCGCGCTCGGGATCAGGCGATCCAGGCGCGCTCGATGAGCGCCTTCAGGCGGGCCGGCTCGCTCGCGCTCGTCTTGCACATGAAGCCGCTCTTGTGGGCGAAGTGCACGTCCGGCTCTCCCTCCACGCGGGAGAAGTCGAGCTTCGGGTGGTCCTCGTAGCGGCCGATGCCGTAGCCGTCGCCGCGGCGGTCCGGATAGACGATGGCGGCGATGGTCTTCTCGAGCCCCTCGGCGCGGATGTAGCCCGCCACGGCGGCGCTCGGCTCGTCGGGCGGCGGCTCGCTGCGGGGCAGGAACACGCACTCGATCACGTCGTCCCCGTGCGCGAGCGACCAGCGCTCCACCCGCGACGACACGTAGTCGATGCGCTCGCGGACCTGCTTCAGATAGTCGAGCAGGTCCTGCCCGACGAAGCGCATGAACTCGTAGAGCGGGTCGCCCGCCGCGAGCTCGCGCTTCCTGGCGAAGCGGCGCAGCAGGGTCACGTCGATCGGCGAGTTGAGCTGCGAGATGGCGCGGCGCGGGACCCCGAGCCACTCGGCGGTCTTGTTGGGGCCGCGCGAGTCGAACCACTCCGCCGGCTCGAGCCAGTCACAGAACTTCTTCGCGTCCTCGTAGAGCGCGAGGTCGTCGAGCACGAGGCTGAGCGCGCAGGTCGGCGCGTGCTCGCGCGGGAAGTGGTGATGATCGAAGTTCGACCGGCTCGGGTCGTGGCTGCCGCCGATGTCGACGATGGCGACCTCGGCGTCGTCCAGCTCCTCCGCCGTCGGCTCGCGCCGGACGACCGGCGCCCCGTGCTTGGCGATCAGCACGCACACCGCGAGCAAGTCGTCTTTGTGCGCACCGCCGGGGTGCGTGAGGATGCTGCGAATCATGGCCGCGCTGTACCACGAAGCCGGAACGGCCGCCCTCACCGGCCGGACCACTCCTCCGGGCCCAGAGCGTCAGCGGCGCTGGTTCGGGGCGGCGCGCGCCCCGATGACCGCGCAGGCTCCGAGCGCGTCCGCCAGCACGATGAGCGGCAGGCCGAGCAGGAACGACGGCCGCCCTCCGAGCCCCAGGACGATGAGCGTCCACGCCCCGGCGAGGAGCGCGAAGCCGCGGAGGAACGAGCGCGCGTAGAAGTGCCCCGAGCCGAAGAGCGCGAGCACCATGGGCAGGATGATGGCCGCCGCGATGGCCACGCCCTTCTTGCGCGGCGCGGGCCCCGCCTGCTCCATCCCACCGCGATAGGGCCCGTCCACGTCGCTCATCGCCACCGCGCGGGGCGGCGCGTCCTCCGGGTCGACCTCGTGCTCCTCGAGCGCGTCGAGGATGGCCCGCGCCCGCTCCACCTGAGAGGCCGGCACCTTCAGAGGCACGTTCAGCGCTCCCCGCATCACGCCGCCGTAGAGCGCGTTGTGGTTCGTGCCGGGCGCCATCGCGGGGATGCCCTCCTGCTTCAGCAGGTCGAGCAGCATCTCCGCCTCGACGAAGTCGGGCACGTGGCGGATCGTGACGAAGTCGTCCTCGGCCATGCCCGGTCATAGCAGGGATCCCGCGGCGCCGCGTTGCACCTGTCACCGACGTGTTCGACAGTGCACCCGTGCGCGATCTCCTCTGGGCCGGCTCGGCGTCCGTCGTGTTCCACGCGGCGCTCACGCTCGTGGTCGCGAGC
>SHBB01000584.1 GCA_004213565.1 Sandaracinaceae bacterium | reverse complement strand
CGTCGCAGACCTCGCCGGCCATGACGTTGAGCACTCCGTCGCCACACATCGCGGCGGAGCAGTCCATGTTGCAGGTGGGCGACTCGCCCGCGTCGTCACAGGCCTCGCCCGCGGTCATGTTGGTCACGCCGTCGCCGCACATGGGCAGCGAGCAGTCCGCGTCGCAGCCCGCCGACTCGCCCCCGTCGTCGCAGGCCTCGCCCGCGGCCATGTTGAGCACGCCGTCGCCGCACATCGCGGCCGAGCAGTCCGCGTCACAGGTCGCCGAGACGCCCGCGTCGTCGCAGGCCTCGCCGGCGGCCATGTTCGTCACGCCGTCTCCGCACATCGCGGCCGTGCAGTCCGCGTCACAGGTCGCCGACGGGCCGGCGTCGTCGCAGGTCTCACCCGCCGTCGCGTTCGTCACGCCGTCCCCGCAGCTGACCCCCGTGCAGTCGGCGTCGCAGGTGGCGGACTCGCCGCCGTCGTCGCAGCTCTCCCCCGCCGTCGCGTTCACCGTGCCGTCGCCGCACGCGACCGCCGTGCAGTCGGCGTCGCAGGTGGCGGACTCGCCGCCGTCGTCGCAGTCCTCGCCCGGCTCGACGACGCCATCGCCGCAGGTCGAGCAGCCCGGGCCGCTCGCCGGCGCATAGGTGCAGGCGGCGCCGACGCACGTGTCCGTGGTGCAGGGGTTGCCGTCGTTGCAGTCCGCGTCGCGCGTGCAACCGACGCTGCCCCCGTTGAGCACCGCGGCCATGGTCAGATCGGCCTGGCAGCCGCTGCCCGTGTCCGCCGCCCCCACCCGGAGCACGGTGACGGTGGCCCCCAGCGCGACGCCGAGGCGCGACAGATCCACGGGCACGCCCCAGAGAGAGGCGCCGCCACAGCCCCGCTCGCCCGTGTCCACCTGCTCGGTGGGGCTCCACACCGCGAACGGGGTGAAGGAGCCCGAGCCGGCCGGCACCTCCGCCGCGACCGAGTACCCGTCGGCCGAGAAGCGCGAGTCGAAGAGCACGACGTCGACGCCCGGTCCGTTCACGATCGGCACGTCGGTGAAGGCGAGATCGCCGTAATCACCGGGGGTGCAGCGCATGTTGGCGTTGCACACGCTCGGCGAGTGACCGAGCACGTTGTCGATGCACGGGCCGCTGGGGTAGCCGCTGCCGCCGCCGCACGTGCCGGTGTACGTCACGGCGTCCGCGAACGCCTCCGGCCCGGAGAAGGTGTAGGGACCGACGACGATCTGCGCGGACGACCGGCTCGGAGTCAGGCACAGGGCCACGAGCAGCGCGAAGCCGCCCAGGAACATCGACCGTGCGCCACGCGCGCAGAGCTGGTTCATCTCGTCTCCCATTCCATGCGAAGCGCCGAGATCGCGCGTCGAACCGTCGACGCCCGATCGGGGACCGAATAGGAGTACTACGCGGACGGCCGGCGGCCCAGGTCCGAGGGCCGAACGACGATCGAACCGGACTTTCAGGCGAGGCGGTCGAGCGCGGCGTCGAGCGCCGAGGCCGGCAGCGTGCGCCCGAACGCGCGCGGGTCCGGCCAGCGCGCGCCGCGCGCCTCGTCGAGCGCACGCCGCACGCGCGCGCGGAGGGGATCGGGCGGGTCGTGAGAGGAGAGCGCGAGCACGACGGCGAGCTTCTCGGCGCTCAGCTCGGTCTCGGCGAGGGCCTCGGCGAGCCGGCCCTGGAGGGGGCGCCGCCCCGACGCCTGCACGCGGGTGAGCGCGTAGTACACGCGCGCCCGCTCCTCGGGGTCTCTCGCGCCGCTCGTCAGCGCGATGAGGATGGGCTCGAGCGCGCCGTCCTGGTCGGGGAAGCGCGCCGCGAGACACGCCGCGAGGCGCG
Source organism: Sandaracinaceae bacterium (assembly GCA_004213565.1). Classification (GTDB taxonomy): domain Bacteria; phylum Myxococcota_A; class Polyangia; order Polyangiales; family Sandaracinaceae; genus JAVJQK01. The sequence continues at coordinate 4,690 of SHBB01000584.1, read as the reverse complement.
CCACCGAGGGATCTCGCGACGTGCCCGCGAGCCGCGCGAGCCTGGACGCGCCCGCGCCGATGAAGTCGTACGCGCGGCGTCGCGCCTCGGAGCCGCCCGCCCCCGCGAGCCTGCGCGGCGGATCGTCGATGGCGGCCAGGAAATGCCCGAGCCGGAGCAGCACCGCGCCCGCCTGCGGGTAGCCCTTGGTCGTCCCCAGCGCGACGAGCGCGGGGAGCAGCGCCTCGGCCTGCGCGCTGGGCTCGCCGCCCTCGAGCAGCGCGGCGCCCACCGCGTCGAGGCCGGCGACCCGCGTGCTCGCCTCCGGGTCGATCAGCTTCGCGATCAGCGGTGACGTCGCGGCGCCCAACGCGCCTCGCACCCGCTCGCCGTCGCTCCGATCCCAGCCCACGCGGGCATCATGTCAGAAGCAGCTCGCGAACGCGCAGCAGCGCGCGCAGCCGTCGGCGTAGGGCCCGCCCGGGCCGACCTCGGCGCAGCTCCCGGCCGGGCAGCAGCGATGGGCGGGCGCCCCGCAGAGGCTCGACGCCTCCCCGCAGCTCGGGTTGCACGCGGCGTCGTAGTGCGGGCGATTGACGACGCAGACGCCGCCCTGGCAGAGGTGGCAGGTGGTGAGGCTGCCGCAGTAGGTCGGGTTGCTCCCACAGCGCTGGGTCTCGGTGTCGCGGGAGCAGCCGCGCGTCTCGGGCATCGGCTGGTCGAGGCAGGCGCCTCCGCCGCAGACGCGATCGGTGCACGTCCGGCTCTGCGAGGCGCTCTCGTCGCACTCGTCGCTGTAGTCGCACGCGCTCCACCCGGTGCAGGTGCGCGCGCCGCAGCTCGTGCCTCCCGTGGAGCGGCCACACGGCATCGACTCCACGCGCGGGGCGTCGGTGCAGGCGCCGCGCCGGCACACGCGGTCGGTGCAGACGCGGTCGTTGCTGCCGCGCTCCGCGCACGCGCTCGGGTAGGCGCAGCCCATGAAGGGGTCGCAGCGGGTGGCGCCGCAGCTCGCGCCGTCACGGGGCGCTCGCGTGCAGGGCTGATTCTCCCGCCGCACCGACGGCACGCAGCTGCCGGCCACGCATGTGTACGTGCGTACGTCTCGCTCCTGCGTGCCGGTGGAGGCGCACGGGTCCGTGACGGCGCACGCGCCCCACGGGCCAGGCAGCTCCGGGGGGCAGTCGGCGTCGCCGCCGCAGCCCTCGCAGGTGTCCATGACCTCGCTGCAGGTCGACATGCCCGGGCAAGGGTCCGCGTCGCCCGACGCGCAGCTCCCCGCGACGCATGTGTCGGCGCCGTTGCAGAACGAGCCGTCGTCGCAGGGCGAGGTGTTCGGGGTGAAGGCGCAGCGGCCGTCGACGCACGCGTCGTCGGTGCAGGGGTTGGCGTCGTCGCACTCCCCCGCTCGGCACGCGGGCGCTCCGCCGTCGCCGGGCGCGCCCGCGTCGACGTCCGGCAGCAGACGGCAGCCGAGGTCTGGGTTGCACCACATCGCGCCGCCGCACGCGTCGTGGCGCGGGAAGGCGTGGCAGCGGTTCTCGACGCAGAGCGCCTCGGAGCAGGGGACGTCGGTGTCGCAGTCGTCGTCGCGCACGCACTCGAGCTCCGGGCAGCCGTCGAAGCCCGACCCGTCGAAGCAGTCGAGCGGCACGCACTCGCCCGCGAAGCAGGTGGTGGCCTCGGGGCAGATCAGGGACGCGCAGTCGCGGGTGATCAGCACGGTGAGCGCCGTCGCCTGGCGCACGCGGACCCGCGTGGTGCGCTGCGCGACCACCGAGCCGCCGCGAAAGAGGCTGGTCACGACGCTGTAGGTGCCGACCGCGATCGACTCCACCTCCGCCACGCGCACCGAGACCTCGAGGGGGTCGCCGAAGACCAGCGCGCGCTGCGTCCGGGCGACGGGGACGCGCTGATCGTCGCCGAAGACGTCCACCCGCGCCTCGTCGACCTCCACCCCGGGCACGAGGTTGGAGCGCAGGCTGACGACGAGCCCGGTCGCACCTCCGCACTCGCACCCCGAGAGAGCGGCCACCGTCACGAGCGCCAGCGCGAGCCTCTTCACCCGAGCACAGCCTACACCCGGCCGTGCTACTCCCCTCACATGGTCGATCCGTCGTTGGACGCCGCGCTCACCGCCGCCGTGGAGGAGCGCTTCGAGCGCGAGCAAGTCGCCTTCCTCGCGGAGCTGGTCTCGCAGCCGAGCTGCACGCGCGAGCCGGAGGACGTGGAGGCGGCGGCGCGCCTGGTCGACGCGCGCGCCCACGCGCTCGGGCTCACCCAGCACACGCACGTCGACCCGGACGGTCACTGGGCGCCGCACCGCGTCTACGAGACGCCGGCCGTCGGAGAGCGAACCCGCTGCCTCGCGCTGATCGGGCACGTCGACACGGTGTTCCCCCGCGCCATGGGCTTCCTCGGCTTCGAGCGCGACGAGGACGTGGCGCGCGGGCCGGGCGTGCTCGACATGAAGTCGGGCCTCAGCGCGATGCTCTTCGCCCTCGACGCGGTCCGCAGCACCGCGCCGGACTTCTTCGCCAAGCTCCCGGTGCGCGTGATCGTGGTGAGCGACGAGGAGGTCGGCTCGCCGTCCTCGAGCCGGCTCTACGCCAAGCTGGCCCCGCTCATCTCGGAGGCCCTGGTGTTCGAGTGCGGCCGCGCGGAGGACGGGATCGTCACCTCGCGCAAGGGCGGCGGGCGCTACGTGATCGAGGCGACGGGGCGCGGCGCCCACGCCGGGCTCAGCCATGACGAGGGCGTCAACGCGATCGCGGCGCTCGCCCACGTGATCGAGCCGATCGAGGCGCTCACCGACTACGCGCGGGGCGTGACGCTGAACGTCGGCCTCATCGCCGGGGGCACCTCCACCAACACCGTGCCCGAGCGCGCCCGCCTCGAGGTGGACGGCCGCGTCATCGACCCGGCGCACGCGGTGGAGATCGACGCGAAGATCCGGGAGATCGTCGCGCGCCCGCGGCTGCCCGCGCGCCTCGCCGACGCGACGCTGACGGTCGAAGGCGGCTTTCACCGCCCTCCCATGGTCGCCACCGACGCCAACCGCGCCTTGATGCGACGCTACGCCGCGCAGGCCGAGGCGGTCGGGCTAGGCGCGCCCGAGGCGCCGCTCCAGGGAGGCGGGAGCGACGCGAACCTCCTCGCGGCGGCTGGTGTGCCCTGCATCGACGGGCTCGGGCCGTGGGGACAGGGCGCCCACCGGACGAGCGAGTGGTGCAGCCTCGACAGCCTCCGACGCCGCACCGAGGCCCTGGCCCGCTTCCTGGCGCGGACGTCGGCCGTGACCGACGAGCCGTAGGCTTCGCCCCACGACCGAGATGCAGGCGGAGGGCGTGAGGGTCCGCGCGGACGGGTGGCACGCTCGATGATAGTCCCGGGCTCGTGACGTCCTCTCCCGTGCTGTTGACCCCCCGCGTGCTCGTGTTCGACGCGCGACGAGGCCGCGCCGAGGCGATGGTGGCGGTCCTCCACGCGGCGGGCGCGAGCGCGCTCGTCGACGACGGGGAGCCGCGCACCCGCCGCGTGTTCCTGCCCCACGTGGCGCTGACGCTCGGCGGAGGGGGACCCAGCCCCGACCCGATCCTCGACGAGATGGCGCGCGTGCGAGGCGCGGACGTGCTCCGTCCGGGCGAGCCGATCGCGTCCGCGGTGGACCGTGTGTTCCGCGCCGCCGAGCGGGCGATGCGCTTCGAGCGCGACGCGCTCTCCGCGGTGACGATGGTCCCCGGGGCGGAGCTCCGCGCGAGCGCCTACGCGCTGCGGAGCCTCGCGTACTCGGCCACCCCGCTGCGGGTGCGCATCGACGGCGACGATCCGGTCACCCTCGAGCTGCATCGCGGCCGGGTCTTCGCCGCCGACGCCTCCGCGGTGCAGGAGGCCCTGACGCACCTCCGCGGAGCGCGCCTGCGCATCACGCCGCGGGTCGCGGTCGGCCTCCCACCCTGCGCTGGGTTCCGCCGCCTCCTCGTCGAGACGCCGGTCCGCCTCCGCTCGGACGTGGTCCCGAAGGCCGCGCCGCTCACGGGCTTCCGCGCCCCGAGCCGCCCGCCGGGGGCGGAGCGCCTGGCGGAGCCGAGCCGTCGCTAATTTCACGTCTATCCCACACCGTCCTACCCTGACGGCGTGGGACCCGATGCCGGCATCACGCTCGACCGTCGCTACGCGCTGAAGCGGCTGATCGCGAAGTCCGAGCACGCCTCGATCTTCGAGGCGACCCACACCCACCTCGGCCGCACGGTGGCGCTCCGCGTGCTGACCGATCCGAGCCCGCGGGACGTCGACGCGCTCTTCGAGGAGGCCCGCCGGCTCGAGGCGGTCGAGCACCCCGGCGTGGTCCGCGTGCACGACGCGGCGGAGACGGACGGCGGCGACATCTACCTCGTCACGGAGGCGATGGACGGCCGCCCGCTCGACGGACTGCTCGCCACGCGGGGGCGCTTTCACCTCGAGGAGGCGATCGCGATCACGCTCGCCGTCGGGGACGCGCTCGCGGCGGCGCACGCGAAGGGCGTGGTGCACGCGGGCCTCTGTCCGTCGAGCATCCTCCACGTCGACAAGGCCGGCCGCGGCGCGGCCAAGCTCATCGACCTCGGCGTGAGCCCGAGCCCCATGGGCGTGCTGAGCGGCCCGCTCGCCGCGATGGGATACGCCGCGCCCGAGCGCCTGTCCGGCTCCGTGGGTGGGCCGCTCGGTGACG
>SHBB01000583.1 GCA_004213565.1 Sandaracinaceae bacterium | reverse complement strand
AGGGTCGCCGTCTCCTCCGACACCGCGCGGCTCAGGTCGACCCGGAAGCGACCCGAGACCGTGAGCTGGTCCAGGAGCACCCGACGCGCGGTCGAGCCGATCAGCGCGCCACCGAGGGCGATGTCCGACGCGAGCTGGGGCCACGTCGAGACGGTCTCCTGGATCTCGACCATGGAGGCGGCGGCTCGCGGCGAGATGTGCGCGGGGTCGAGCACGCGCAGGACGAGCGGGATCTTGGCTTCCTTGTCGAGATCGCGCAGCTCGGCCGCGGTGTGGCCGGCGAGCAGCCCGTGCAGCAGGGGCCGGTCGGGCTCGAGATCGAAGCGCTCCACGTCGAGGAGGCCGCCGTCGCTCGTCTCCATGAGGACGGGGACGCCGTGCGCGCGCGCGCGCTCGCGCAGCAGCAACTTCACGGCGAGGTCGTCGCACTCCTCGACGAGCAGGGACAGCGGCTCCGCGCCGTCTCCGGCCACGAACCGCTCCGCGTTCTCCTCGGTGATGCCCTGCTCGAACAGCTCGATGTCGAGGTAGGGGTCCACCTCGTACATGGCGCGCGCGGCGAGTTCCACCTTCGGCACGCCGAGGTCGGCGACGGAGGCGCGCAGCCGGTTCATGTTCGACAGCTCGAGCGCGTCGTAGTCGGCGAGCCGGAACGAGGTGCCGATGCTCTCCAGGACGAGCGTGAGCGCGCTCGTGCTCCCGACGGAGAGGCCCACCACGCCGACGCGCGCCGCGGACAGCGCGGACTGCTCCGCGTCGGTGATCTTGTGGCGGTTTCGATCGCTCCGGAGCTCCCGGAACGGCTCGACCGGGAGGACGTGCACGAGCGCGCCGCTCCACGGGAAGAAGACCCAGCGCCCGTACTCGTGCTCCGGGGCGCCATCGAGCAGCGCCGCGACGCGCGCCTCGATCTCGGGCGCGGGCAGCGCGCGGCCACGCGCGCGCGTCTGGACCAGCTCCACGAGCTGGAGCCGCAGCGCGTCGTGGCGGCGGTGTACACGCCCACTCGCCTCGAGCACCTCGAGCCGCGCGCGGTCCGCGGCGCGCGACAGATCCAGGATGTCGGGGCGCTCCATCAGACGCGCCTCGGGGCGGTGACCTCGTCGATGTGCTCGAGCAGGTCTGGCAGCAGGCGGCCGCTGACGAGCGTCATGTCGGCGAGGCCGAGGTCGCGCAGCGACTCCGGGACGGGCCGCTCGGACTGCTCCGCCTCCGCCAGCCAGACGAAGCGCTCGTGGCCGCGCTCGCGGTACCACGCCCGCGCCCCCTCGAGCAGGCTCTGGGTCGCCCCGTCCCCGCCCGGGCCGAGCGCGAAGATGCGCACGACGTCGAGCAGCCCGAAGAGATGCAGGCCCGGCTCGGCCGCCTCGACGACGGCCGCGGCCCGCAAGACACCGTGTCGGCGCGCGACGAGCACCGCGCGCTCTCGGCGCAGCCCGACCCGTGCCCACGCCTGCTGGATGGCGCGCAGATCGAAGCGCGCCTCGTCGAAGTCGAGCGCGTCCACGTAGGCGGCGGGGCGCTGCTCCGCGATCCCTTCGAGCAGCGCGCGGACCTCGCCCTCGCGGGCCGGGCCGACCTCGTAGCCGCCCGAGGCGAGCGGCGCGCCGTCGCTCTCGAGCTCGACCGCGCGGAAGCGGAGGATGCACGCCTCCCCCGTCGGCACGTGACGCTGCGCGAAGCGGTGCTGGGTGAGCCGCCCGATGGTGGCGTCCACCTGGTAGTGCGCCGCGAACCACCCGGGCTTGGCGTCGTGGCCGATGTGCTCGAACGCGTGGAGCAGCAGGTCGCGGAGGATGCGGCGCCGGGGCACCCCGTCGATGCGCTCGCCCGGGATCTTCGCCATCTGGAAGCCGAGCCAGCTCCCCGCGTAGGGGCGGAGGATCGCGGCCGAGGCGCAGATGCGCTCCTGCGACTTCCAGACGACGTGCCCGCCGAGCTCCGGCGCCTCCGCGAGCTTCTTCACGCCCGAGATGAAGGGGGCGCGGAGCGGCTCGAACGAGGCGGGCGTGGCGTCGGAGAGGCTCAGGTACCCCGAGTCGACGTAGAGCGACCAGAGCGCCTCACCGAAGTCGCGGGCGAGCTCCGTGTTCGGGTGGAGGATGGTGCCGACGAGCTGCGTCCAGCGCTGCTGCGCGTCGTCGTCGACCGGCTCGATCGACAGGCCGCACGCGTGGCGTCCGCCGCGCAGGGCGGTCACCGAGCGGATCTCCCCGCGCAGCGACACCGCCTCGTCTTCCCCGCCGTGCTCGCCGATCAGGGTGACCTCGAGGGCGAGCCCCTCGTGGAGCAGGTCCTCCTCGAGGATCGTCACGAAGCTGAGCCCCTGCCGGGCGACGTCGCGCACGGGCCGCTCGATGGTGCGTCCGAAGACCGGGTGGCGGAATCGCACGCGGTGGGTCTCCGGCGCGCTGGCGCGCGGGTTCTTGCGGTGGCGCACGCGCACGACCGCGGCCGGCATCCAGACCTCGAGCGAGCGCGCCTCGGGGTCGCACACCGCCTCGAGCACGGGGATCCAGTAGACCGACGAGTAGCCCTCGAGCTCGATGAAGTAGGGAGGCCGCGGCAGGGCGCCGCGCGACATGCGGAAGCGGACGTGGTCGCCGCCTTCGGTCTCGAACGCCACCGCGGTCACCTCGATGGGCTCCCCGTCGAGGGGATGGATCCGTCCCACGCGGCGCTCCGCGACCAGGTTGTGGAAGAGGGCGCGGATGCGCTCGGGCTCGCTCACCGGCTCCCGCACCTCGGCCGGCGCGGGGCGCGTGTCCCGGTGCGGCTCGGAGTCGACGCGGGCCACCCGCAGCAGCTCGCGCGCCGCGTCTTCGTCGAGCGTATCGAGGACGAGTCGCTGCGTCTCGCCGTGGCGGGCTCCGACCGTGGCGCCGAGGACCCGGGTGGCGCCGCGGCGGCTTCGCACGATCACCTGCGCCGGGCTCCCCACGGGCGCGCAGCCCGAGGCCTCGACGCGAAAGGTGAGCGCCTCCAGGCTCCAGTCGTCGAGGGGCCCGACGACGCACCCGCAGGCCGTCTCGATCTCGACGAGGGCGCCGTGGCCGCCAAACGGTGTCGTCGACGGCGGGGCGGAGGGGAGAAGTGACCGTCGGTAAGGACGCTTGCGTGCCAGCTTGGGGAGGGTCTGCATGTCGCGCCCCCCTAACGGCCAGCCCAGTCTCGTTTTGAGGCCCCGCGTTCCATTTTGAGAACGAGGGCCCCGCGCCCCCGAATGACCGCGTTCGCGGACTTCCGTTTTTCCCTGAAATCACGCAAGGTGCGGTGCTGGATGGAAGACGCGGCCACAACGCCCGCCCTGCTTCGCGCCATCGTGCTCGCGCGGAAGCCGCAGTGGGTGCACCTCCTCCTCGACATCCTGGAGGGGCACGGCTTCTCGGCGCAGGGCTTCTCGGACCCCAACGCCGCCCTCGACAGCCTGCTGCGCAGCGCCCCTCAGCTGGTGGTGGTGACCGCGGGACCTGGCGAGGTCGAGGCGGCGGCGCGCTTCGCCTCGGTCCTCCGCATGATGGGTGGCGCGCAGAGCTCCCGGCTCCTGTTGCTCGCGGGCGAGAACGCCTTCGTGCCCGACGAGGACGCCTTCGACGAGGTCGTGCGCGGCTCACTCGCGCGGGAGTCGGGCCGTCTGGCGCTCGACACCCGGGTGCGCCAGCTGCTGAGCGCCCGCAAGATCTCGGGCACCCGGCTGCGGCGGGTCAGCGAGCGGCTACTCGCGGCGGCCGAGGAGCCCGCTCCGCAAGAGGAAGTAGAGCAGGGTGAGCAGTGAGCTGACCGCCGCGGCCACGTAGGTCCACGCGGCGGCCCGCAGCACCTCGGCCGCGCCCTCGTGCTCCTGCGGCGTCAGCAGCTGGCCCGTCTCGATGGCCGCGAGGGCGCGGCGGCTCGCGTCGAACTCCACCGGGAGCGTCACGAGCTGGAAGAGGACCACCAGCCCGAACAGCCCCAGGCCCACGATCGTGACGAGCTGACCGATCGCGCCGCCGACGAAGCCGCTCAAGAAGAAGCCGCCGATGATGATCGGGACGGCGAGGGGCGAGGCGAATTGCACCGCCGGCACGAGGGTGGAGCGCATCCCGAGGAAGGGATAGCTCCGCGCGTGCTGGATGGCGTGGCCCACCTCGTGCGCGGCGACGCCGGCCGCGCTGATGGAGCGGCCGTGGTAGACGTCGGGCGAGAGCCGCAGGGCCTTCTCACCCGGGCTGTAGTGGTCGCTCAGGAAGCCGTCGCTCGGCTCGATGCGCACGTCGCGGATGCCCTCGGTGCGGAGGATCTCCGCCGCGATCTCGGCGCCGCTGAGCCGGCGCCGGGTCGTGTGCTCCGAGTGCCGGCGGAAGGTGCTCTTGACGCGCCACTGTGCCCAGAGCCCCAGCGCGAGGCCGGGCAGGGCCAGGGCGATGTAGAGGGGATCGATGAAGAACATGGTGGTGCCCAAAACGTAAGGCGGCGGCGGGGTCTGTCACTCGCCTCCGTTGACGCGCGCGCCCACCCCGTCTTGACTGTCACCGCTCGTGACCGCCGCCCCCATCCCCCAGCCCCCTCGCGTCACCCGCGCGCTGACCGCGCCCGTGCGGGGGCTCGATCGGCTCCGATGGCTCTGGCTCAAGGCGCTCGGCCCCCTCGCCAAGCCGCTGGTCCGCCGCCGCGAGCTCCGGGTGGCCGTGGCGGGGACCAGCTTGATCGGGCTCGCGCTGCTCGGCGCGATCTTCCTCCCGATGTGGCTGCTCGCGCTCGGTCCGATCGTGTGGGGCGTGCCGCACGTGCTGGGCGACGTCCGCTATCTGTGGGTCCGGCCGGGGCATCACCGGCGACTGGCCCTCTCCGCCGCGGTGGGCGTGTCGCTCCTGATCCTCTCGGTGACCGCCCACCCGTCGTGGGGGTTCGCGTCGGCGGGGTTGGCCGCGCTCCTGGCACGCGGGGCGTGGTGGAAGAAGGCGCTGGTCGCCGCGGTGGCCGTGGGGCTCGTCTGGGTCGCGTGGCGGCACTCGTTCTGGACCGCGGTGGTCTTCGCGCACGCGCACAACCTGATCGGCGTGGCGCTGTGGTGGAGCTGGCGGCGGCGCATGGGGCGGCTGCACTGGCTGCCCCTCGCGGCGTTCGTGGCCGGCGGCGCGCTGCTCCTCAGCGGCTGGATCGACCCGCTCCTCTACTGGGCGGGCGCGCTCGATCCGCGACCCTCGGGCCTCGACGTCTACTACCACCTCGGCGCGCTCGCCCCCGCCGTGCCGGGCATGCTCGCGGTCCGCCTGGTGCTGCTGTTCTGCTTCGCGCAGTCCGTCCACTACGCGGTCTGGGTGCGCCTCGTCCCCGAGGAGGACCGGCCCCGGGAGACGCCGCGCACCTTCGCGGCCACGCTGCGCGCGCTGCGGGCGGACTTCGGCGCGCCGCTGCTGGCGCTCGCCTTCCTGGCCGCCGTCGGCCTCGCGGGCTGGGCCGCGTGGGACGTCTTCGCGGCGCGGCACGGCTACCTGCGCGCGGTGCTCTTCCACGGTCACCTCGAGCTGGTCGCGGCGGCGCTCCTGTTCGTCGAGGGGACCCGCCCTCGCGGCGCCACCGAGCGCGCAGGCCAGCCCGCGCCCGCGCGAGACGCCGCGTGATCACCAGCTGGATCCGCGCGTTCCTGCTCACGCAGATGATCGAGATCCCGATCCACGCGCAGGCGCCCGGGCTCGCCTTGCCGTGGCGCCGTCGCCTCGCGGTCGCCTTCGCCGCGAGCGCCATGACCCACCCGATGGTGTGGTTCGTGATCCCCGGGCTCGTCTTCGAGCTGCGCCCGGCGGGGGACTACGCCACGAACTGGTGGATCCACGTGGCGATCAGCGAGGTCTTCGCCGTGGTCGCGGAGGGCCTCTGGCTGTCCGCCTTCGGCGTGCGCTTGCCGAAGGCCCTGGCGTGGTCGCTCTTCGCCAACCTGGTGAGCTTCTCGGCCGGCCTCTTCTGCTACGAGGTGCTGGGCTGGTGAGGGCGGGCCGCCGCGCTTGGCTTCTCGGAGGCTTTGCGCGAGATTGAAGCGACGTGAGGTTCGTGTTTCCGCTCCTGATCTGCGCGGCCGGCATGGCGCCGGGCCCCGCCGTCGCGCAGTGCGCCGCCGACGAGGCGCCCTCCGTCGGGGTGGTGCTGCGCCGCTGCACGGACGGAGACGTCCGCTGGGTCGAGGTCGTGGCGGACCTTGCGTCCGCGGACGTCGGAGCCCGCGTGTCGCGACCGATGGAGCGCGGCGCGGTGGTCGAGGAGTGGGCCGGCGCGGTGGTCTCGGGGGCGGCGATCGCGGTGCCCGCGGGTCCGTTCCGGTTCGCGGATCTCGAGCCGGTGGGGCTCACGGTCGGCGACGGAGAGCACTGGGGGACCACCGCGGACTCCCCGGGGCTCGGCGTGCTCGCGCTCGACGCGCGCCAGGCGGGCGTGCTCGCCCCCGCCGAGCAGGTGGTGCCGGTGGAGCCCTGGATGCACGACGTGCTCTCCGGCGTCTCGATCGTGCGCGACGGCGTCGCCCTGGCCTGTCGCGACGAGGGCTGCGCCGCCGCGCCACGC
>SHBB01000582.1 GCA_004213565.1 Sandaracinaceae bacterium | reverse complement strand
ACACGTGGGTCGGCAGCAGCAGCGTCGCGTCGTTGGAGAAGGACAGGCGGCCCTCCGTCTCGTACTCGTACGGGTTGAACTGGAAGACGGTCACGGGCACATCGCTCTCGAGGCGGTAGGCGCCGCCCGCGGTGGCGAAGCTCTCGAACGGGCCGTCGCGCCGGCTCCAGACCGACTGCCCGTCCACCCAGGGCAGCGAGAGCACCTCGAGCCGCCCCGGGCCGACCTCCACCGAGGCGACCTGGCGCGTCCCCGAGAACGCCCGCACCCGCGCCGGCGCGTCGCCCGAGTTGGCGACCACCACGCGGAAGTCGAAGACCAGGAACGACAGCTCGTCGAGGTTGGCGAGCGGCGCGGCGAAGAACTCGCAGCCGACGTTGCGCTCCTCGAGCTCGGCCTCTCCGCACGCGTCCTCGCACGCCCCCGACAGGCCGCAGCTCACGCCGCCGGCCGCGCAGTCCCGGACCACCTCCCAGTCGCCGCGCGCCGTGCAGCGGGTGGAGAGCTCTCCGTCGCAGCGCCACTGACCGGGGGTGCACACGGTGCAGCCGTCTTCGGTGCAGCGGCCCGCGCAGAGCTCCTCCTCGGTGCGGCTCTCGCCGTCTTCGCCGCAGACGAAGTGGGTGAAGCCGTCGCACTGTCCGCGCCCCGGCTCACAGCGCCAGCCCGCGTCTTGGGGAGGTGGGGAGCCGCCGTCCTCCTGCCCGCCGCCGGTGGTGCAGGCCGAGAGAGAGACCAGGCAGAGGATCGACCGGAGCACCAGGAAGCGAAGCGTCATACGACCGAACCTGCTGCCTGGACCGGCCACAGCAAGGCGGCCCCCGCAGAAACCGCCGGGCAGAACTGCACGAACGGCGTTCAGATCCGCTAGATCGGCGCGCACCTGTATCCAGTATTTTCAGTCACTTGAGCCTCGACGCCATCGGAAGGTGTCGGATGAGGGCGGACATGGATCGGAGCGGCCCCGGCCACTACCCCTTCATCATGCGCTTCACATCCACGCCATCGAGCTTGCCCCTCGCACTCCTCCTCGCCGCCGCCCTCTCCGCCTGCGGAGGGCCCTCCGTCGACGACGACGCCGGCACCATCCCGCATCCCGACGCAGGTGACGCGGGGGTCGACGCCGCGCCGATCGACCTGGACTCCGGGACCGACAGCGGCCCCCCGATCGAGACCGACGCCGGCCCGATGGCCGCGTGCGGGGACGACGCTCCGCCCCCGAGCGACCCGTCCACCGGGAGCTGGAGCGCCGAGCACTACCTCGCCGGCATCAACGGGCCCGTGAACGCGCTCGCGCGCACGGCCGGCGGGCACGTCATCATCGGCGGCGAGTTCACCGTGGCCGGCACCGACCCCGCGACGAACGTCGTGCGCTGGACCGGGACCGCGTTCGAGGCGATGGGCGACGGAACCGCGCACGCGCTGCGCGACCTCGCCGTGGACGGAAGCGGCGCCATCTGGGGGCTGTCCTTCCCCATCTTCGATTTCACCACCGGGGGCCAGACCAGCGTGATCTACCGCTGGGACGACCCGACCTGGACCGAGGTCGACCGCACCACCGAGTCCGCCCTGACGCTCGCGGTCGATCCCGAGGGCGCGCTGCTGATCGGCGGCGCCTTCACCGACGTCGGCGGCTCGGGCGCCTCCCACCTCGCGCGCTGGAACGGCGCCGCCTTCGAGGCCGTCTCGGCCGAGGTGCCCGACGGCAGCATCGAGGTGATCCTCGCCGACGCCACCGGGCTCTGCGTGGGCGGGAACTTCACCATGGTCGGCGCGGTGGCGGCGAACTCCGTGGCCTGCCGCGTCGGCGGCGTCTGGGAGTCCCGCGGGCTCCCCGACCCGTTCTTCATGGTCAAGGCGCTCGCGCGTGACGACGGCGGCGCGCTCATCGCGGGCGGCCACTTCGACTTCGAGGAGGACGGCACCGGGAGCATCGCGCGCTGGAACGGCTCGGGCTGGGACGAGCTGGGCGGCGGCCTCCGCCAGCCCATCGGCGCGGGCTACGTCGAGACGATCGTGAACGTCGCCGGGCAGCTCTTCGTGGCCGGGCGCTTCATCCGCGCGGGCGCCGTCGAGACCGTCGACGTCGCGGCCTGGGACGGCACCAGCTGGAGCGCGCTCGACGGCGGCCTCCCGAAGACGACGTTCGGGATCGGGCTCGAGAACGTCAACGTGGCCGACGCGGTCGCGGCGGACGGCTCGGTCTACTTCGGGGGCCAGTTCTCGCGGGCCGGCCGCGTCACCGCGCTCGGCGTCGCGCGCTGGGACGGAACGATGTGGCGCGCGCTCCAGGAGCCGGATCCCAGCTTCATCGGCGGCGTGAACGGCGCCGTGTACGCGCTCGGCGCCTACGGCGACTGCGGCCTCTACGTGGGCGGCCAGTTCGCCTCCGCCGGGAACGTGAGCGCCCGGAACATCGCGCAGCTCACCGCCGACGGCTGGGAGCCGCTCGGCGACGGCCTCGCCGACCCCATCACCACCCTGCTCGTCACGATCGCGCGCGGCCCCGACGCGAGCGAGGGCGTGCTCGGTGACTTCGGCGGACCGGGCGGCGCGCTCGTCTTCGCCGGCCTGCGCGAGGACGTCAGCGGCGACCTCGGGCACCTCGCCGTGTGGAACGGCGCCAGCTGGGCGTCCGTCGGCGGCGGCTTCGACGCCGCGGTCAACAGCCTCGCGGTCGACGCCGCGGGCAACCTGTACGCGGGCGGCGACTTCACCGCGCTCGGCGACGGAAGCCGCGCCTCGCACGTCGCCCGATGGGACGGGTCGAGCTGGGCGCCGCTCGGCGACGGACTGGACGGAGACGTCCGCGTGGTCGCCTTCGCCCCGGACGGGACCCTCTACGCGGGCGGCTACTTCACCGGCGCGCTCGCCACCTGGGACGGCTCCAGCTGGAACGTCGTGGGCGGCGGCCTCGAGGAGAACGCGACCGTGCACGACCTCTCCTTCCGCGACGGAGACGTCTACCTCGCCGGCTGGTTCGACGCGACCGCGAGCGGCGCCGACGCGCGCAACGTCGTCCGCTGGGACGGCACCGCCTTCCACGAGCTGGACGTGCTCGACGGCATCGTCGTCACCGACATCGAGTGGGTGGGCGACCACCTCTTCGTCGCCGGCCTCGTCGACCGCCTCGACGGCGGCTTCGGCAGCCAGATAATGGCGCGCTGGGACGGCACCGCGTGGTCCGCCCTCGACGGCGAGCCCAGCGATCTCGTGGAAGACCTCTTGCTCTACGACGGCGCCCTCTGGGTGGGCGGCCTCTTCACCGGCGCGGGCGAGCACGTCTCGCTCGGCGTCGCCTCCTACCGCTTCACGCCATGACGCATCCGCCCTCCCCTCGACTCGGCCGCCTCTCCCCCCTCCTGGCGGTCGGGCTCCTCCTCCTCGGATGCGGCGACACTGCCCCCGGCGCGCTCGAGCTGCGCGCCGGGGGCCTGGTCAGCGTCAACGGCGGCCCGGCCGAGACGCGCGTCACCGCCATCCTCGTCCGCGACGGCCTCGAGGAGGAGGTCGACGCCGCCCTCGAGGTGGTCGAGGGGCGAGACGTCACCCTCGAGGGCGGCGTGCTGCGTGCGCCCGCGCGCGCGCAGACCGTCCAGCTCGCCGCGCGCTACGACGACGCGGGCGAGACGGTCGAGGCCAGCCTGACGCTCGACGTGCGCGTGCGCCGCGAGGTGCTCGTCAACCGCCTGCGCTTCGACGCGCTCGACCGCTTCCGCTCGGAGGACGACGTGGAGGGCGACGGCTCGCAGCTGTCTCACCCCGTCGAGGGGGCCACCCTTCCCGCGAACGTCGCGCCGCTCGACTTCGCCTTCGACGGCGGCGAGGTCGGCGATCATTTCCGGCTCCGCCTCGAGAGCGAGCGGGTGGTGGTGGAGCTCTTCCTCCAGTGGAGCGACGCCGGCATCGAGCGCCGCATCCGCCCCGACGCGGAGAGCTGGGCGCGCCTGCTCGAGGACGCCGCGGGCGCGGACCTCACCGCGCGCGTCGATCGCCTCGACGCGACGGGCGTCATCCCCGGCCGCAGCCGCTCACTGCGCGTCGCGTCCGAGCCCATCTTCGGCGACGTGATCGCGTGGGCGGTGCAGGACGAGCCCGCGCGCTCCACCCTGACCCGCCTCGCCATCGACGACCGCCCCGTCGCGCCCCTCCCCGAGCTCGGCGAGGCCGAGTGCACCGGCTGCCACGCGAGCGGTGAGGGCTGGCTCGTCGTCTCCCGCGACCTGAGCGACTCACGCCTCCTGGATCTCGCCACCGGCGACGTGCAAGACGGCTTCAGCCCTTCACGCCCCCTCGACGCCGCGAGCTTCGCGCCCGGCGGCGGCTCGCTCGTGGCCTCGACGCGCGAGTGGCCCGGGAGCCTCCCGCCGGCCCCGAGCCTCCTGAGCTGGCTCGGCCTCGACGGCGCGCCCCTCGACGCGACCGGCCTGCCCGAGGGCGCCGCCGCGTCCCCCGCGCTCTCGACAGACGCGCTCTTCTACGTCGAGGGCGGCAGCGATCACCCCGGCGGCACGGACGCGCCGACCCGCCTCATGCGCGCCGCGGTCACCTCGCTCGATCCGCCCGCGCTCGACGCGCCGACGCTCGTGGCGGACGGCGAGGCGCTCGGTGACATGCCCGAAGGCGGCGAGACCATCTCGCGCCCCTCCGTGAGCGCCGACGGCGCGCTGGTCGTCTTCGCCCACGGCACCCACTCGCGCCTGACTGACGGTGAGACGAGCGCCCTCTACGCCGCGCGCGTGGGCGACCCGCCGATCCGGCTCGCGGCCGGCGTGCCGCCCGAGTCCGAGACCCGAAGCGCGTGGCCGGCGTTGATCGACGGCGAAGCGATGGCCTGGGTCGTCTACTACGCGCGCGACGCCCGCGGGGTGCGCGCCCTCTGGCTGAGCGCCCTCGACCTCGCGCGCCTCGACGCGGGCGAAGATCCCTCGAGCCCTCCCTTCCGCCTCCCCGGCGGCAGCGGGCAGCTCATGGCGCCATCGTTCGCGGCCGCGGAGTGCCGCGTCGACGAGTGCCGCAGCGACCTCGAGTGCTGCTCCGGGACGTGCAGCGCGAGCACGTGGACCTGCGCGCCGTAGTCCGCCCACTCGAAGTCCGAGATCTCACTTCCGACCGTCGTTCTGGAGAACGAGGTCTGAATTCTCGGTTCGTGGCCTCGATCAGCGACAAAATGTCAAAGAATTGACTTCCCGCGCATGATTTTCGCGGATGAGACTGTTTTCGGGGTCTTTGTGGCTGTCTCGGGGCCTGTGTGGGGAAGAGTCCGGCGAGGTTGATCGGCGCGACTGGGGGGTGAGCTCACCCGCTTTTTCAGTCGAGATTCGAGTGACGGGTCGGCGCGAATGTCGTCCGGCGACCTCTCGATATGCCGCGTGGGTCTCGCGGTTGGAGCGTCGCCGTTCTGTCGCGAAAACGAGTCCGCGGAAGCTCGGGTCGCTTGGCGTTCTCGGGTGTCGGGAATGCGGATCGGGGTCGGGATCGGGCCCGGGAGCGGGATCGGGCTCGGCGTCGACCGGAGCGGGCCCGGCAAACTGTCCCCCGGGACACTGCCTCAGAAGACGGGACGGTGCGCGCACACGGGTCCCGAGGTCGCTCGGTGGCGCGCGGTGCTTGCTCCGGGGATGGCCCCGCCCCCCCACAATGGCACCTCCGCGTGCGATGCAAACGGAACGACGGTTTGCATCACACACGGAGATGCCGGGAGGGGGGTGACATGACCATCCCCTACGCAAGCACCGCACTCGACCTCATGATGAACCTCCTGCCGCACGTCCACGCGCTGGTGGTCCAGGTCCGGGTGCACGACAAGAACCTCGCCGATGAGCTGTTCCGCGCCGCCAAGTCGGTCGCGCTCAATCACTCGGAGGCCGACGGAGTCCGGAAGGGACACCGGAAGGAGAGGATCGGCACCGCCGCCGGCTCATGCGCCGAGGCGATCACCGCGGTGCGCATGGCGCGCGCCTTCGGCTTCTGCGACGGCCAGAAGGCCGACTTCATCATCACCGGGCTGACCCGGGTGGCCCAGATGACGCATCGCAGGCTCTACCGAGTCGGATGAAATTCCCGGGAGGGGGCTGCGGCCCTCTCCCACTCGGTGTTTCCCGCGCCGTCGAGCGCCTCCACCCTGGCCGTCGACCTCGTTGCGAAAGACGTCGTGCTCCCAGCCGCTTCCGATCACGACGGGATCACGCTCCGTGGAGAGCGGGAGCGCATGCGGGCTCGGGCGCAACCTAGGAGCGGGAGTGGACTCGGGAGCGGGCTCGGGAGCGGATGCGGACTCGGGAGCGGACTCGGAAGCGGGCTTGCGGACGCCCTGTACTCGCAGGCGCAGTGGCTCGAGGCCGGGACCCGCTTCCGAGGTGGCCACGCAAGCCTGACTGCGGGCCCGCGACGGCGTTCCCACAGCCGGGGCCCGAACTGGAACGCGGGTGACTCCGACCGAAGCCGGAGCCACCCGCCCTCCCCTACCCGCGATGCATCAACTTCCACATCGTCGCGCGCGCCTTGTCTGCCCAGTCGGCAGGCCCTCCGACCGCCTCGTCGCTCACGTACCCCAGCGCCGCCGC
>SHBB01000581.1 GCA_004213565.1 Sandaracinaceae bacterium | reverse complement strand
GGACGCCGGACGCTGCGGCCGTCGCGCGCCGACGCGATGCGTCATCCCGGAGGTTGGCGCCGCAATTGCTCTGGGCTCCCGCACCGACCTTCTCGGGGGAGATCAGAACATGCGACAGCGACTTCTCATGGCTTGTGTGTGTGCGTTCGGGCTGGCCGGCTGCGTGGCCGCCGACGCCAAGGAAGACCTCGGCGATCCGGTCGACGAGACCGAGGCGGGCAAGGCCGACTTCTTCTCGCGCCGCGTCGAGGTGGTGGACACGCTCGACTACGGCACCTCGGTCAGCGGCACCTACGCCGCGCGCGGCTTCAGCGGCTACACCTTCACCGGCGCGGCCGGGGCGCGTGTGGTCCTCGACCTCGTGGGCGACGGGAACGACCCCGTGCTCTACCTCTACGGCCCGCAGGTCGGCGCCGACTGGGCGCGCGCGCGGCGCGTGGCCCGCAACGACGACTGGGGCGGCGGCTTCGACTCGCACCTCGACGTGCGGCTCCCGAGCGACGGCACCTACCTCGTGCTCGCGCGCGAGTACTGGAGCGACGGCGGCGCGTTCACGCTGAGCCTCGCGTGCGAGGGCGGCGAGTGCCGGCCCGAGTGTCGCGGCGACGTGTGCCCGACCGGCGCCATCTGCGAGCGCATCTACTGCATCCGCGCGCCCTGCCCGAGCTTCTGCGCGCCCGAGCCCGTCGAGACCGCCTGCGGCAGCCGCGGCCTGCCCACCTGCGGCGAGGGTCAGTTCTGCGACTGGGCGCCCGACGCGGACTGCGGCCGGAGCGACCGGCCCGGCAGCTGTGAAGCGCAGCCCACGATCTGCACCCGCGAGTACGCGCCGGTCTGCGGCTGCGACGGCAACACCTACAGCAACCGCTGCGGCGCCCACGCGGCCGGCGTGTCGGTCGACTACGAGGGCGCCTGCGCCCCGACCGGCCCGTGCACGGACGCCGAGTGCGGCCCGCGCCCGGGTCGGCCGAACATGCTCTGCGACGACGGCGTGACGGTGGCCGGCCCCGGCGACTGCGTGCGCGACGAAGAAGGCGCCTGCGGCTGGGAGATCATCGAGTGCCCGGCGCCCCAGGCCTGCGGCGGCCTCGCCGGCCTGACCTGCGGCGAGGGGCAGTTCTGCAACTACGCGCCGGGCGATCTCTGCGGCGCAGCGGACGCGACCGGCACCTGCGCGCCGACCCCCGAGGTCTGCACCGCGGACTACATGCCGGTCTGCGGCTGCGACGGGCGCACCTACTCCAACGCGTGTCAGGCGCACGCGGCCGGCACCTCGGTGGCGAGCGAGGGCGAGTGCGACGCGGGCTGCCGCGTGGCCGGCTGCTCGGGCGAGCGCTGCGTCGGGCCGGACGACCCCGGCTTCAGCACCTGCATCTGGCGCGAGGAGTACGCCTGCTACCGCGGCGCGACCTGCGAGCGGCAGATGGACGGCGCGTGCGGCTGGACGATGGACGCGGATCTGCGCGCCTGCCTCGGCCGCTGAACGAGCCCACACGAGAGAACGCCGGCTGGGGGATCCCCGGCCGGCGTTCTTCTTTCCGTCGCTCAGAACTGCGCGGGCATCGGCCCCGGGTGCTTGTCCCGGGCGTACTTGCCGACCAGGGGCAGCTCGTACCACTGGCCCTCGTAGGCGCGGATGGTCGCGATGACCTCGAAGATCAGGTACGGCCAGACGAGGATGATGGCGCCGAAGCCGCACGTCAGGACGGTGGCGGCCAGGAACGCGAGCCCGAAGTAGAGCGACTGCAGGGCGTGGAAGGCGACGAACTCGCTCTCGTCCTTCTTCAGGAGGTAGATGATGAGCGGCCCGATGAGGCCACCCTCCACGAAGGTCGCGCCGTGCGCGACGGCGGCCATGACCCTGTCATCCTGAGAGGGCTCACCGGTCGAGTCCGTCGGCGTCAACGACGTGGCCTGCACCGGCTGCGTCGGCCCGAACCCCGAGGGCGGCGGCTGGTTCTGCTGTCCCCAGCCTCCCTGTGGCGGCGTGTTCTGGTTCAATTCGTTCGCTCCCCTTCCCGCTGTGAGTGCCGCGCCTCGACGACGCGCGCAAGCTCTCTACGGGGGGACGGCGCCCGCTATTTCGCCGATCGGCGCGCGCTGACCCAGCGGCGGAGCTCCGGCAGCGAGCGCGCGTTGAGCACGTCCTCGGCCGTCAGCCCCGCGCGGCGCGCGATCGACACCCCGTGCGCGAGGTTGTCCAGCTCGCGCGTCGCGTGCGCGTCGGCCGCGATGGACACGAGCAACCCGCGCTCCTTCGCCATCGCGAGGTGGGTCTCGTTCAGATCCAGCCGATGCGGGTTCGCGTTCAGCTCGACCGCGCAGCCGCTCTCGGCGCACGCGTCGAAGAACGCGTCCACGTCGAAGGCGCTCGGCGCGCGCCCCAGCAGCAGCCGCCCCGTCGGGTGCCCCACCACGTCCGTCATGCGGTTCTTCGCCGCGGCGACCATGCGCGCCGTCATCTGCGCCGCGTCCTGCCCGTGCCGCCGGTGCACCGACGCGATCACCACGTCGAGCCGCGCGAGCACGTCCTCGTCGTAGTCGAGCTCCCCTTCGGCCAGGATGTCGCTCTCGACCCCGCTGAGCAGCACGCACTCGGGCGCGCCCGCGTTGAGCGCCTCGATGGCGCGCAGCTGCTCCGCGAGCCGCTCGGCGTCGAGCCCGCGCGCGTAGAACGCCGAGTGGCTGTGCTCGCTGATGTGCAGGTACTCGAGCCCGCGCGCGGCCGCCGCGTCGCGCATCTCCTCGAGGCTGTGGCTGCCGTCGGAGGCGACCGTGTGGTTGTGGAGCGCGCCGCGCAGGTCGTCGATCGTGACGAGCGGCGTGACGGCCCGGCCCGCCTCGACCAGCGGCACGCCCTCCTCCCGTCGCTCCGGCGCGGTCGGCACCAGCCCGAGCGCGCGGTAGACGTCGTCCTCCTCGGGCGTGCCGAGCGGCGCCAGCTCGTCGGGGCTGGCCATCCACAGCCCGCCCGCGTCGAAGCGCATGCCGCGCGCCTCGGCCCGGAGCGAGAGCGCGGCGCGGTGCGCGTCGGCGCTGCTCAGCCAGACCAGCCGCGCGCCGAAGGTCTCCGCGTCGGCGAGCGCCACCTGGACCTTCAGCTCCGGCGGCCGCGCCGCGTCCACGATCGCCTGCGCCTCGGCGAGCGCCTCGCCCTCCACCAGCGCCTCGCCCTCGACCAGCGCCTCGCCCTCCACCAGCGCCTCGCCCTCGACCAGCACGACGAGCTCCCGCACCAGCTCGAGCCCGCGGCGCACCTCGCCCGCCGGCTCCACCTGCGGGTAGACCTCCTCGAGCGCGTCGAGTACGGGGCCGAGCACCGCCTCTGCCTGGTCGCGGCGCAGCAGCCCCTCCGTCTCGCGGATGCGCTCGATCTGCTCGAGCACCTTCTGTTGCGTCTTGCGCCCGAAGCCCTTGAGATCGACGAGCCGGTTCTCGCGGCACGCGTACTCGAGCTCGCCGAGCGAGGTGATCGTCAGCTCGCTCCAGAGCTGCTTGACCTTCTTCGGCCCGAGCCCCTTCACCCGCCGCACCGCGAAGAGCCCCTCGGGCAGCTTCGCCTCCATCTCCATCAGCGCGCCTGGCTTCTTCCCCTCGAGCACCTCGTCGATGACGCCGAGCACGCCCTTGCCGACCCCGCGGGTCTTGGCGAGCGCCCCGCTCTCGCGCATCTCCTCGACGTCGCCCTCGAGGTTCCGGATCGCCCACGCGGCCCGGGCCCAGGTGCGCGCCCGCTCGTCCTCGAGCAGCTCCGCCGCGAACGCCAGCCGCTCGAGCGCATCCGTGACCTGCCGTCGACCCATGAGAGTGGCTTAGCGCACGCGTCGCCGGCGGGCGATGCCCCCACCCGACGCCGTTGAACACCGTTCGGTCCCCGCCTCGGCCGCGTGTACACGGACCCGGGCGGCTGGCGTAGGCTGTTCCCGATGTCGCACGCTCCACGCGCTGTCCGCGTCCTGGGCCTGCTCCTGACGGGTCTCCTCGCCGTCGCGTGCAACGCCTCGCACGAGGACCTCGACGCGGGCGCCGCGGGCCTCGACGGGGCGGGCGAGTGCGCGGCCGGAGCCACGCGCTGCGACGGGCGCTGCGTGGACACCACCTCGGACGAGGCCGCGTGCGGCGGCTGCGCCACCGCGTGTGGTGAGGGCTATCGCTGCGTCGACTCGGTCTGCGCGTGCCTCGAGCGTGAGGTCTGCGACGGGGCGTGCGCCGACCTCGAGACCTCGACCGCGCACTGCGGCGCCTGCGGCAACGCGTGCGCGCGGGGCGAGGTCTGCGAGCGCGGCGTCTGCGGCTGCCCCGACGGGGGCGCGATGTGTGGCGGCCGGTGCGTCGACCTCGAGAGCGACCCCCGGAACTGCGGCGCGTGTGGAGAGGCCTGCGACGGATCTCAGCTCTGCGATCGCGGCGCGTGCACTTGCCCCGGCGGCGGCGCGCGCTGCCACGGCCGCTGCGTCGACCTGGACGATGACCCCGCGCACTGCGGCGGGTGCGGCCTGGCCTGCCCGTTCGGTGTGCCGTGCGTGGGCGGCGAGTGCGCGTGCCCCGACGGCGGCGTGCTGTGCGACGGCGCGTGCGTCGACGTCAGCGCGTCCGCCGATCACTGCGGCGCGTGCGGGGTCGCCTGCGAGTCCGGGCAGATCTGCGACGGAGGCGCCTGCCGCTGCCCGGTCGAAGGAGAGACGGCGTGCGGCACCGGGTGCTTCGACCTGTCGAGCGACCCGCGACGATGCGGCGGCTGCGGGACGGCCTGCGCCGGCGGACGCTCCTGCGTCGACGGCGCGTGCGGCTGCCCGGGCGAGGAGCTCCACTGCGGCGGCCGCTGCCGCGACGTCTCGTCCGATCGGCTCCACTGCGGCGCGTGCGACGCCGCCTGCCCGCTGGGCGCCTCCTGCGCTGCGGGGGCCTGCGCGTGCCCGGCGGGCTTGGAGGTGTGCGACGGCGCGTGCGTGTCGGTGGCCACGCACCCCCTCCACTGCGGCGCGTGCGGCGCGGCCTGCCCGTCCGGCCACACCTGCGACGCGGGCGTCTGCAGCGACTGCCCCACGGGGCAGACCCTCTGCGGAGGCGTGTGCGTGGACCTGAGCCGGAGCCCCGACCACTGCGGCGCGTGCGACGACACGTGCGCGGCCGGCGAGCGCTGCTGGTCCGGCACCTGCGGCGTCTGCCCCGCCGGACAGACCTCGTGCGGCGGGGTCTGCCGTGATCTCGACGCCGACGTCGGACACTGCGGCGCGTGCGGCAACGCGTGCGCCACCGGCGAGAGCTGCCTCTCCGGGACCTGCGGCTGCCCGGGCGGCGGCGCGGTGTGCGGCGGGCGCTGCGTCGACCTGGACAACGACCGCGCCAACTGCGGCGCGTGCGGCAACACCTGCACCGGGATGCTCGTCTGCCAGTACGGCGGGTGCCGCTGCAGCACCGTGCACTGGTGGCAGACCCAGTGCGGGACCTCCTGCGTGGACCTCGTCCGCAGCCGCGACCACTGCGGCGCCTGCGACCGGGCCTGCGCGCCCGGAGAGAGCTGCATGTCGGGCCGCTGCTCGTGAGGACAGGCGGCCAGCTCTCGCGAAGCCCGTCGCTGGGGTCGGCGGCAAAGGGCGCGGAGCGCGCGACCCGCCGTAGGTCGGAGGGGCCTCATGGAGGGAGGGGCTGCGTTCAGCCGAGCGCTCGCCCTCGCCCGCTCGGCAGCGTGGCGGCGACGCTCAGCTGACCGCGCGAATCGCGTCGAGCGGGACGACGCGAGAGACCTCGTCGCCCGCCTGCGTCCACAGCACGATGTCTTTCCCATCGGGCCGCGTGCGCAGCTCGTCGATCCAGACCTCGTCGAGCTCGAGGACGCCGCGCTGCATCCAGGCGACGGTCACCGTGTGATCGCAGCCCGCGTGCTCCGACAAGCAGCTGGCGATCTCGAGCCTCGTCTGCGGCGCGTCACCCACGTCGTCGGTGAAGGCGAGCGCGAGCGCCCCGGCGAGACCGGAGCTGTCGAGGGCCTTGCGGATCTTGCGGCCTGCCGGGCTCAGCTTGCCCGTCGCCGCGAGCTCCACGGCCTCTCCCCACACCGTCTCCAGCGCGACGCCCGGACGCAGGAGGCGCCCGCGGTGGTGCGGCGCGATCAGGAGCATCGTCAGGACGAAGGAGGGCTGACGCAGCACCCCCGCGGCGTCTTCTGGGCTGGAGTGCTCACGGAGCCAGGCCTCGATGGCGGGCATGTGCCGTTCGTGCTCCGCCTGCAAGATCGCGAGCGCCTTCCTGGCCGGTCCTGACAGGCTCTGGCCGAGCGCCTCGAGTCGAGCCCAGATGTCGTGGTCTTCGTCGGGCGGCGGCTCCTGCCAGCTCTCCGCCCACCCGGCCGCGCGGTCGGCCTCGACGCGCGCGCGGAGCGCCTCGTCAGGCGATGGGCGGGGGAACGCCGGGTACGGGGCGCCTGGCTCGTTCGCCGCGTTGGCCCAGCGCGCGTCGCTCTTGGCGCCGCCGCTCGCAGGCGCCGGGCTGAGGTCGAGGTCACACGCGAAGCCGGCCTTCGAGAGGCGCTCGGCGGCGCGCGTGGCGTCCGACACCGGGACCAGGAACAGC
>SHBB01000580.1 GCA_004213565.1 Sandaracinaceae bacterium | reverse complement strand
GAGGGCAGCCTCTCCGGCGGGGATCCGATGCTGCACGCGACCTTGTCGCGACGCACCGACAACGGGGTCGAGGTGCTCGGCGGCCGGCTCACGGCGGCGCGTGTGTTCTCGGTGGAGCTCCACCTGGAGTGCTTCGACGACGTCTCGCTCACCCGGGAGAAGGACCGCGCGACGGGCCTGTGGCTCTGGCAGGGCGAGGCCCGCAGCGGCGCGGCGGCCCCCTCGAGGTCGGCGCCCTCGAGCGCGGGCCCCTCGAGCGCGGCCCCTGCGAGACCGGAGCCGGCCACGCAGACCTGGACGCAGGAGCCCGACGAGGACGACGACTACGAGGATGGCGACGACGAGGAAGAAGAACGGAGCGCCGCGCCGTCGTCGGGCGGGGTGAGCTGGGCCGACGTGGCCGCGGTGAGCGCGGCGCCCGAGGTCGCGCGGCCGGTCGCGCGCGAGCCCGAGCCGGCGCCGAGGAAGCGGAAGAAGAAGAAGCGCGAGGCCCCCGTCGGGTTCAAGCCCCCGCCGCTCCCCGAGAAGCGCAAGACGAGCGAGGCGGAGTTCATGGACGAGCCCATCCCGGAGAAGGGCGACTTCATCCAGCACCGCCAGTTCGGGCTCTGCAAGGTCGAGAAGGAGGACGGGGAGGGCGGCATCGTCATCAAGCTCCCCTCCGGCGTGCGGAAGACCATCAAGCTCGACTACATGGAGGTCGGACAGCCCCGCATGGAGGGCACCCGCCGCGTCTTCCCGATCCGCCCCCGGCGTCGCTGATCAGCGCTCGCCCATGCGGACGCGGGGGTCGAGGGCGCCGACCGCGATGTCCGCGAGCAGGTTGCCGATCTGCACGGCCACGGCCGCGAAGAGCACCACGCCCATGATCATCGGGACGTCGAGCGAGTGAATGGACTCGATGGCGAGCCGCCCCATGCCCGGCCAGTTGAAGATGGCCTCGGTGATGATCGCGCCGTTGACGAGGAACGGCAGGCTCAGGCCCATCAGGGTCACGATGGGGAGCATCGCGTTGCGCACCCCGTGGCCGATCACCACCTGCGCGGGAGCGAGGCCCTTGGCGCGCGCGGTCCGGATGTAGTCGGCCTGCATGGTCTCGATCATCTCGGAGCGCATGATGCGCGCGTAGGTGGCGGCGCCGAGGATGGCCATCGTGAAGGCGGGCAACAGCGCGTGATAGACGTGGTCGGCGAAGCCGACGCCGTAGCCGCCGATGGGGAACCAGCCGAGGCGGAACGCCATCACGAGCAGCAGGATGGGGCCCGAGACGAAGCTCGGGATGCTGATCCCGAGGTAGGCGAGGCCCATGAAGCCGGTGTCGAGCAGCGTGCCGCGGCGCAGCGCGGCGAGCGTGCCGATGAGCAGGCCGAGGAAGATCTCGAAGCTCAGCGCCATGCCGCTCAGGAGCAGGGTGCGCGGGAGCCGCTGCAGGATCACGCGGGTCACGGGCTGGTCGTCCCGGAACGAGCGGCCGAGGTCGCCCTGAAAGAGCCCCCGATACTCCGGCTCCGCGTCGGAGCCCACCGGCGGGGCGAAGGGGACCACGCCGAGGTAGCGCATGAACTGGGTCGGCAGCGGGTCGTTCAGCCCGTGCTCCTGCCGGAACGCCTCGAGCTGGTCGGGGTGGGCGCGCGCGCCGAGGGTGGCCACCGCCGGGTCCCCGATGCCGTTGGCGACGAAGAAGAGGCTGGTCAGCGCGAGCAGCACGATGACGACGCCGATGAGGCTCCGCTTGAGGATCAGCTCGGTCAACGGAGCCTCCCGAAGGGCGAGAGCGCGGCCGCGAAGCGGTTGAGTGGGCTCGTGGGGCGCATGGCGACGCGGCGACGCGGGAGATCCAGCCAGACGTCACGGTAGAAGTTGTCCCAGACGGCGTGGGGCCTGTAGTTTCGCACGTAGGGTTGCCACATCTCCATGGAGACGTCGCTCCACACGAACGCCCACGGCGCGTCGTCCACGAGGATGCGCGACGCCTCGCGGTACATCGCCAGGCGGCGCGGCCGGTCCCGCTCGACCCGCGCCTCGTCGAGGATCCGGTCGAGCTCCGGGTTCGAGTAGAACGCCTTGTTCTCCGAGTCCTCCTCGTGGATGGACCGCGAGTGGAAGAGGATGTCGAGGAAGTTCGCCGGGTCGGGGAAGTCCATCGACCAGCCGGAGAGGAGCATCTGTGCCGTGCGCGGCTTGCCGGTCTCCTGCAGGAAGATCGGGAAGGCCACCTGCTTGATGCGGATGTTCAGCCCGATCTCGCGCAGATCCGACTGGATCAGCTCCCCGTAGCGGCGGCCGGTGTCGCCTTCGCCGAGCCAGACCTCGATCTCCTGCTCGATGCCGTCGGGGTGACCGGCGAGCCGCATCTCCTCGCGGGCGCGCTCGAGATCGTACTCGTGTCGCCCCGGCAGCTCCGGGTCGAAGCCCGGCAGCACGCGGGGGATGGGCTGGCCCTGGAGCGCGAGGCGGTTCGCGCGGGCCCGGCGCCACTGCGCGCGGTTGATCGCGAAGGCCACCGCGCGCCGCACGTGGCGGTCGTCGAAGGGCGCGAGATCGCAATTCATGATCACGCCCCAGATGTTCGGCTGCGGCGCCTCCACCCGGTAGGGCGCCCAGGCCTCCATGTCGCGCAGCTCGAGGTAGTCGCTCGGGGTCTGCCGATGGATGTGGTCGAGGTCGCCGTTGCGGAAGCGCATCACCGCGGGGCCGCGGTCGAGGTTGAGCTCGAACACCTGTCGGTCGACCCAGGGCCGCCCCTCCTCGAAGTAGTTGGGGTTGCGCACGAAGGTCAGCTCGACCCCCGGCTCCCAGTCCTCGAGCACGTAGGCGCCGGTGCCGACGGGGTGGCGGCGGATCTCCTCGCCGTACCGCGCGTACGCCTCGCGCGCGACGGGGTACGCGAAGCTCATCGCCATCGTGTAGAGGAAGGTCTGATCCGGACGGCTCAGCGAGAAGTCGATGGTGTGGCGGTCGATGACCCGGATGCCCGAGACGTGGCTCGCCTCGCCCGCGCGGAAGGCGTCGTAGCCCTCGATGAGCGTGTAGAAGGTCGCCCCGGGAGACGCGGTCCCGGTCGCGAGCATGTGCTCCATCGACCAGCGCACGTCGTGGGCCGTGACCTCGCGCCCGCGCCCGCCCTCGAAGCACGGATCATCGGCGAAGCGGACCCCCTCGCGGAGACGGAAGCGGTAGGTCCGACCGTCCTCGCTCGCCTCCGGGACCTCGAGCGCCAGCCGGGGCACGAGGTCCATCGTGTCGCGGTCGTAGTCGAGCAGGCCCTCGAACAGGAGCTTGATGCCCATGTTGCTCAGCTCGTCGAAGGACTTGTGCGGGTCGAACCCGCGCACGTCGCTCTCGTGGTGGAAGACGAAGGTGCCGCCGCGCTGGGGCGTCTCGGCGCCCGCGCCCATGTAGCGGGGCCCCGTCGGCGCGTCCGGCATGAACCAGCCGATGGTGACGACCGTGAGCGCGAACAGCCCGATGGCCACCAGGCCGGCGTAGGCCTCACTCCTTCGGGTCGAGCGCATCGCGCAGCCCTTCGCCGAGGAGGTTGAACCCGAACACGGTCATCACGATCAGCACCGCGGGCCACGCGAGCAGCCGCGGGGAGTGGACCATGTACTCCTGACCGTCGCGCAGCATGCTGCCCCAGCTCGCGGTGGGCGGCTTCACGCCCAGGCCGAGGAAGCTCATCGCGCTCTCGATGATGATCATCGCCGCGATCAGCGTCGTCCCGAGCACGATGGCCGGCCCGAGCACGTTCGGCACCACGTGCCGGAAGAGGATGCGCATGTGGCTCATGCCCAGCGCCCGGGCCGCCTGCACGTACTCCAGCTCCCGCGCCTGCAGCGTCTTGGCCCGCGTGACCCGCGCGAGGCGCGTCCAGCTGAGCCCGCCGAGCAGCACGCAGAGGACCCAGAGCGACGGGTCGTCGATGACGCGGTTCAGGGCGATGGCCACGAGCAGGAAGGGCAGCGACAGCACGAAGTTGATCAGCTGGATGATCGTGGCGTCGGCGATGCCGCGGAAGTAGCCGCTCAGGAGCCCCGCGCAGAACCCGAAGCTCCCCGCGATGGCCACCGCGCCGAACGCGACGGCGAGCGAGATGCGGCCCCCGAAGAGGAGGCGGCTCAGCTCGTCGCGGCCGATGGCGTCGGTCCCGAGCACGAACTGTTCGTCGGGCTCGATGGGCTCGCCGCGGTCCGAGAGGCCGTTCTCGTGGATCTCGTTCGGGTCCATCGGCGCGAGGATGGGGCCGACGAAGGCGGTGAAGCCGACGAAGAGCACCAGCACGGCCCCCGCGAGCGCGCCGCGGTTGTTGCGGAAGCGTCGCCAGGCCCGTGGGTCGCCGATGCCGGCCGGATCCCGGACCAACCCGACCCCGAAGAGCGCGGCGCCGAGCACGAAGAGCGCCGCGCCCGCGATGGGGAGGGCGTTGGGCGACGCCTCGAGCGCGACCTCGAACGCGGGCAAGACCATGGCCGCCAGCCCGAGCAGGGCGACGCCTAAGCCAGTCCGACGCACCGGGCCTCCGTCTCGCGTGTGCTCACGCGGCGGACCTTAGCAAGGCGCCCGCCACCCGCTCCACGGGATTCTTCGGGACGGTTGGAGACGCGTCCCGCGGGTGACCGTGCCCCCGGTGACGTCACTCCTCGCGCGCGCCCACCCCGAAGGGCGTCGGCGCGCCCTGGGTGCAAATGAGCACGTTGTCCGAGGTGAGCCCGGAGCAGGCCCACCCGCGCGGGCACTCGTCGGTCGAGGCGCAGCTGATGGTGCAGACGGGCGCGTCGCCGGCGACGCCGGCCACGCAGAGGCCGTGACGGCAGTCGTCCGCCTCCTGACAGGACTCGCCGGTGCGGCCGTCTCCGCGGCTGCCGTCGCTGCAGCCGAAGCAGAGGGCCACCCAGACCAGACCCAGGGCGAGAGATCGCATGGCCCGCAGCCTGCCGCTCGCGCTCACCCGCGGCAACTCGATCGGCGTTCGCTTGAAGAGATCGGCTTCGACGACCCGCGGCTGGCCGATCGTCTTCGGTACGAGGCGATCGCGAAATGCGGGCCTCGAGACCCTTCGGACCCCGCTGGACTGGGCTGGCAAGTGCCTGATTTCTCTGTGTTTACGTCTAAGTGTTCCCGTCTTGCGCATTTTGTTTGACACGATTCCATTCAAGGGAATACATTCGCTGGCGTTCGAAAGGTTGGATCCAACGAGCCGATCCCACCCACGCTGAAGCGAGCTGCCATGACCCACCCCGGAAACACGCGAGACGGCTGGAGCGAGCAAGAGCTCGTGGCGATCGAGCGCGCGCATCCGCAGGGCATGACGGTCCAGCAGATCGTCGAGGCCTTCACGGCGCGCGGCGGCAAGCTCACCGAGGCGACCTTTCGGAAGTACGTGCAGCTCGGCTTGCTGCCCCGGAGCGTTCGCGTGGCCCGCAAGGGCAAGCGGCGCGGCTCGCAGGGGCTCTACCCGGCCACCGTGGTCCGCCAGATCGACGAGATCCGGCGGCTCATGGGCCAGGGCTACACGATGGACGAGATCCAGCGCGAGTTTCTCTTCGTGCGCGGGGATCTCGAGGAGCTCACTCGGCGGCTGGACAAGATCTTCACCGCGGTCGAGGGCGTGCTCGCGCAGCGCGAGCGGGAGGGCGACGCGGTCGACGCGCTCGCCAAGAAGCACCTCGACGAGGCGAAGCAGCTCGGTGTGGAGCTGATGGGCCGGCTCGAGGGGATCGAGAAACGAATGTCGCTGCGCGCTCGGATGGCGCGGGCGGTGGTGTAGGGAGCCGCCCGGGTGGGTCCGGGCGACGGTCAACGAGACTTCTGATGTCCATGGGTGCGTTCAGGGAGGACGCGCTCGATGGGAGGAACGATGGCGGACGAACGAGGGGCGATGGAGATGGCGAGCGAGCAGACGGAGGCGGTGGGCGAGCCGCGTACCGAAGGCTCTCTGGCCCTGGCGTTGGCAGAGCCGGAGACGGTGGCGCCGAGCGAAGGTGACGAGCAGCCGCGCCGCAAGCGCGGTCGCCGCAAGCGGCGCAGTCGTGCGCGCGCGCGGACGATCTCGATCCGGCGGCTCAGCAAGACCGAGCTGAACCGGGGCAAGATGCTCTACCCGGAGACGGACTACTGGAAGCCGCGCACGCGCGCGGACTGCGTCGACATGGAGCGGCCTTGCCCGTACGTGTCGTGCAAGTACCACCTCTACATCGACGTCCACCCCGTGCGTGGGTCGATCAAGGTGAACTTCCCCGACCTCGAGGTCTGGGAGATGACCGAGACGTGCGCCCTCGACGTGGCGGACCGCGGCGGCATCACCCTCGAGGAGGTCGGCGAGATCATGAACCTGACCCGCGAGCGCGTGCGGCAGGTCGAGACGGCCGGGCTCGCGAAGCTCTCGGCCATCCAGGACATCGCGCGGCTCAAAGACTACCTCGGCGAGTAGCGGCTCACGCCCGGCGCGCGGCTTCTGTTAGTGCGAGATCCATCCCGGTAGAAGGGGACCTGGCTTGTCCCGACGCTCCAGGGCGGCGTTGCTCCTCCTCGCCGATGCGGTGCATCGACTCGTCGTCGCGCCTTGCCCTGAAACGCCGGTC
>SHBB01000058.1 GCA_004213565.1 Sandaracinaceae bacterium | reverse complement strand
TCTCGATGCCCGCGTCCCAGCGCTCCGCCGCCTCGACGAAGTAGCCCACGTGTCGTCGCTCGACCGGCGCGGGGTCACAGAGCGTCTCCGCCGCGCGCTCGCGCACCGCCCCGAAGAAGCGCACGCGGACCTCGTCCGGGAGCTCCGGCACGCTCTCGGTGCGCAGCAGGGACTGGTCGACCAGCGACTCGAGCAGGGTCAGCGCGTCCGGCGCGCCCTCTCCGAGGTCGAGCACCGCCTCCGCCGCCTCCACGTCGAAGCCGTCCCGGAAGACCGTGCACTGCGCGAGCGCGTCGCGCTCCCAGGGTGAGAGCAGCTCGAAGGAGCGGTCGAGCGCGTCCCGGAGCGCGTCCCCGGGCCCCGTGCGCCCCGCCTCGAGGCGCGCGAGCAGCCGGGCGGGGGAGAGCAGCCTCAGCCGCGGCGCGATCAGCTCCACCGCGAGAGGGATCGCGTCGACCCGCTCGACGAGCGCCTCCAGGCTCCGTCGCTGGGCCTCGCTGGGCTGGAAGTCGGGCCGCACGCGCCGCGCGCGATCGATCAACAGCGCCAGCGCCTCCGGCCGGCCGAGAGGCGCGAGCGACACCGCGCGGTGGGGCGCCTCGAGCTTCGCGCGGCGCGAGGTGAGCGCGATGGTCACGCCGCGCTCGCGCCAGGCGGTGACGGCGTCGCCGAGGCTCTGCACGACCGCGTCCGCGTCGTCGAGCCAGAGCACGATCGGCGCGCGCGAGGCCAGGACCTCGCCCACCCGCTCGACCACGCGCTCCACCCGATCGCCGTCGCCCGGGCCGAAGCGCAGGCTCAGCGCGCGGGCCACGCGCCGGAGCGCGTCCTCCAGATCTCGGGCCGCGCCCAGATCGGCGCGCGCCGTCGCGCGTCCCATCGACTCGACCCAGCGACCGACGAGCCGGCTCTTCCCGACCCCGGCCGGACCGGTGACGACGACGACCTCGCCCGCGTCGTCGAGCGCCGCGAGCTCCGCCTCGCGGCCCACGAACGAGGTGTGCTCGGCGCCCACGCCGGCCATTGTGACCTTTTGTAATTGGGCCGTGCAATCGCGGGGTTTCAGTCTCTCCCCATGGAGGCGGGGATGAGAACTGCAGCGACTCTGGGGGGCTTTCTGGCGCTGGTGAGCGCGGCGGCGTTCGCGCCGAGCGCGTCGGCGCAGACGGCGACGTTCACGATCCGGCTCCGCGCGGAGCTCGAGGTGCGCGACCCCGAGCGGCCGGCCCAGGCGCTCGAGGCGCTGCCGCTGGTCGAGGAGCGGATGCGCACGGTGATCGACGGGCAGCACGCCACGACGGAGCTGGTGCAGGTCTTCCGCAACCAGACCGCGGCGCGGCTCGAGGGGCGCTACCTGCTCCGGCCCTCGCTCGACGCGCGGGTCCAGGGCTTCGCCTACTACATCGGCGAGGAGCGCATCGAAGGCGAGGTCCTCGAGCGCCAGGCGGCGCGGCAGGTGTACGACGCGGTGACGACGGTGCGGCGCGACCCGGCCATCCTCGAGCAGACGGCCGACGGCGAGCTGACCTTCCGCGTCTTCCCCATCGAGCCGGGCGAGGACAAGCGGGTCGAGACCACGTTCGGCGAGTGGCTGCGGCGGCAGGGCGAAGACGTGACCTACCGCGTCCCGCTCGCCTCGCCGTCGGCCAGCGTGGAGATCTTGCTGCGCGATCCGCGGGCGCGCGAGGTGCGCTCTCCCACCCACGAGCTCGCCGTGGAGCAGATCGAGGGCGGCCTGCGCATCCGGGCCCGCGCGACGGGCGCACATCGAGGGCAGCTCGTGTTGCGATACACGATCGAGGAGACGCCCTGGACGCCGAGCGTGTGGGTGCACCGAGACGAAGGCCACAGCGGCTACTTCGTGCTCTCGCTCGCCGCGCCCGAGGGCTACGCGGACCGCGTCGCGCCCAAGGACGTGACCCTCGTGCTCGATCGCTCGGGCAGCATGGCGGGCCAGGCCATCGTCAACGCGCGCCAGGCGGCGTCCGACGTGATCCGTCGCCTCGGCGCGTCCGACCGGCTCAACGTGATCGCCTTCGACGACGACGTCGACCCGCTCTTCCACCAGCCGCGCGCGGCGGACGCGGCGGTGCGCGCCGACGCGCTCCAGTTCGTCGCGCGGCTCTCGCCCGGGGGCGGCACGGACATCGGCTTCGCGCTCCGGCGCGCCATCGACGCGCAGGGCGACTCGCGCGGGCGGCCACAGGTCGTGATCTTCCTGACCGACGGCCAGTCCGACGCGCGGACCGCGCTCGAGGTCGCGCAGCGCGATCGGCGCGACGTGCGCGTCTTCACCGTCGGCGTCGGCGACGGCGTCAACCGCGCGCTGCTCTCGCGGCTCGCCGCGGTCAAGCGCGGCACCTTCACGCACATCGCGCGCGCCACCGAGATCGAGGCGCAGGTGGGGCACCTCTACGCGCAGATCGCGCACCCGCTGCTGGTGGACGTCTCGCTCGACGTGGAGGGCGCGACGGCGAGCCGGATCTACCCGCGCACGCTGCCCGATCTCTTCGTGGACGACGAGCTGGTGATCGCGGGCCGGTTCCGGGGCGGCGAGGGCGCGCTCCGCTTCGCCGTGCGCGGCACGGTGGGCGGCCAGCCGGTGCAGATGCACACCAGCGCGCAGCCCGAGGTCAGCGGGCGCCGCGCGTGGGTCGGGCGCCGCTGGGCGGTGTGGCGCGTCGACCACCTGCTCGAGGAGATCCAGCTCGAGGGCGAGCGGCCGGAGCTCCGCGACGAGGTGGTCTCGCTCGCCCTGGCCTACGACTTCGTCACGCCCTACACGGCGTTCCTGGCCATCCCGGAGCGCGAGGTGACGGCGGCGGCGCGGGGCACGCTCGACGCGGCGCGCGCGCAGCGGGGACAGGCGGCGGCGCGGCACACGGACGCGGTGGCGCTGCGCACCTCGGGAGGCGGACCCGGGGGAGGGGAGAGCGTGATGCGAGCCGAGGCCGACATGGAGGAGCCGGGCATGGACGTCCGCCCGGCGGCGCTCGAAGGCGGCGCGGCCGGCTGCGCCTCGTGCACGGTCGGCGCGCGGCGCGAGCTGCCCCTGCTATCCCGGGGCGCGCTGCTCCTCGCCTCGCTCCTCCTCGGGCTCGCGCTCCGGCGGCGCTGACCCATGCGGCCCCGCGAGGAAGCCCATCGTGAAGCGCGCGCCCTCCCCGGGGGCGCGGCTTCCTCGCGTTCGGATACTCTCTGGCTCGTGCGCCGCCTCCTCCTGCTGGCCCTGCTGCTCGTGTGCTGCACGCCCGCCGCGGCCTGGGCGCAGGGCGAGCCGGCCGACGGCGTCGAGACCGAGACCACGGGAGACGAGGACTACGAGCCCGATCAGCGCGGGGCCGACCCGCAGCCCGAGCCGGATCCGCAGTACGAGCCGGACCAGCGCGGCGTGGACGGAGGCAGCGGCGGTGGCGAAGAAGGCTACGAGCCCGATCAACGCGGTGAGCACGACAGCCCCGAAGCGGATCGAGAGGTCCAGCTCACCTCCGCGGGGATGGAGGCCGCCGACTACGCCCCGGGCGGGCGGCTCTTCGGTGTGCACGCGAGCCTCTGGCTCGGCGGCGGCTACACGGGCCTCGACGCCTTCGGAGCCCGGGACCTCGTGCGCGGCGGACAGCGCGGCGGCGCGGGCTTCAACCTCGGCTTCTCGGTCGGCCCGCGCATCGGCCCCGTGAGCGTCGGCCTCCGCCACACCCTCACCGTCGACGGCGGATTCACCATGGGCACCCTCGGCCTCGACGCACAGGTCGCGCTGCCCCAGCTCGGCCCCGTGATCCCGACCGTGCGGCTCGGCGTCGGCTACGCCTTCTTCTTCGGCCTCTCCGATCCGCTGCCCGCGCAGTCCGAGGCGCGCCTCGACGGGATCTACGCGGAGCTCGGGATCGGCGCCGCGCTCCGCCTCGGCGGGCCCTTCATCATCGGCGCCGAGCTCTCCGGCGGCTGGACGCATCTCTGGCGGCAGCCGGTCGAGGGCTGTGCCACCGGGTGCACCGACGGCGGCTTCGACGCGCGACGCCCCGGCGAGGGCGACGGCCTGACCCTGCGGCTCCAGATCTGGGGCGGCGTGAGCTTCTGACGGTCTCTCAGCCCGCGCGCGTGTCGCCGCCGAGCAGGGTGAGGACCTCGCCCGTCACGTAGCGGGAGTCGACGTCGCTGGCGAAGTAGACGTACGCGGGCGCGATCTCCTCCGGCTGGGCTGGCCGGCCCATCGGCGTGTCGCCTCCGAACTCGCGCACCTCGTCGTCGTCGCGCTCGGCGGGGTTCAGCGGCGTCCAGACCGGGCCGGGCGCGACGCAGTTGACGCGGATCCCTCGCTCCACCAGATGCTGCGCCAGCGCCTTGGTGAAGGCGTGGATGGCGCCCTTCGTCGCCGAGTAGTCGATGAGCCCGGGGCTGCCCTCGAGGCCCGTGATCGAGCCCGTGTTGAGGATCGCGCTGCCCTCCTTCAGGTGCGGCAAGGCCGCCTTCGTCATGCGGAAGTAGCCGTAGATGTTCGTCTCGAAGGTCCGCTGCCACTGCGCCTCGTCGAGCTCCTCGAACGAGTCCAGGTGGTTCTGGTAGGCGGCGTTGTTCACCAGGACGTCGAGCTGCCCGAGCAAGTCGACCGTGCGCTCCACCGCGGCCGCGCACTGCGCCCTGTCGCGGACGTCGGTGGGGATGGCGAGCGCGCGCCGGCCCTCTGCCTCGATGGCTCGCGCGGTCTCCTCCGCGTCCGCCTGCTCGACCGGCAGGTAGGTGAAGGCGACGTCCGCCCCCTCTCGCGCGAAGAGCACGCAGACCGCGCGCCCGATCCCGGAGTCGCCGCCGGTCACGAGGGCCACGCGGTCGAGGAGCTTGTCCGCGCCGCGGTAGCCCTCCGCTCGGTAGCGGGGGCGTGGGCGCATCTTCTTCTCGACCCCCGGAGGCTCGATGGGCTGCGGCGGGAGCGGCGGCTCGGGCTGCGATCGCGTCATGACAGCAGATCGGAGCACGCCGCGCGCCAGCCCGTACGGCCCGACCCTGCGTCCCCGAGCGTCGTGGCACGACACCCCGGCGCGGCGATGTTCAACGCAGCGCGTCGTGGGCGGCGGCGAGCAGCTCGCGGCGATGGAACGGCTTGCGCACCACGCGGTAGCCGCGATGCACGGAGAGGCGCTGCAGCGAGCCGTCCGAGCGGTGCCCGCTCACGACCACCACGGGCACGCTCCGGGCGCCCGCCCGCTCCGCCATCTGCAGCCCGTCGCCGTCGGGCAGCTCGAGGTCCGTCATCACGAGGTCGAAGCCGTCCGTGGCGAGGGCCGCGAGCCCCTCGCGCAAGGTCGCGACCGCGCTCACCGACCAGCCGTGCGCCTCGAGCACGCGGCTGATCACGACCCTCACCGAGCGGTCGTCTTCGACGAGCAGCACGCGCTCTCCCTGCGCGCGCGGCGTGCTCGCCTCCGCCCGCTCGGGTCCGGGCCGGGCCACGGTCGTCGGCAGGTACACCGCGAAGGTCGACCCCGCGCCGAGCGTGCTCGACACCTCCATGCGCCCCCGATTGCGATCGACGATGTCGCGCACCATCGCCAGCCCGAGCCCCGTCCCCGACGTCTTGGTGGTGAAGAGCGGCTCGAAGACGCGCGCGAGCGTCTCCTCGGACATTCCCTCCCCGTCGTCGTCGATGGCGACCCGGATCCAGGGCCCCGCGCGCTGCGTGCCCGGCGCGCTCGAGACGACGGCGCAGCTACAGCGGATCACGCCCGGGCCCTCGATGGCCTCGCGCGCGTTGAGCGTGAGGTTGAGGATGATCTGGTCGAGCGAGCCTCGATCGAGCGCGACGCTGGGCAGGTCGTCGGCGCAGTCCACCTCCAGCTGGATCTCGGGGGGCAGCACCCGACGCAAGAGCCGCGTCACCGCGTCGAGCGCGTCCCGCGTGTCCGCCACCGGCCGGCCTCCCGCGCGCCGGCCGAAGCCGAGCAGGAGCCGGGTCAGGTCCGACGCGTGCTGGCTCGCGTCGAGGATCTCGCCGATGTCGCGCCGCTGGGCGGGATCGACGAGCTGGCTCTGGAGGAGATCGGCGTAGTTCTCCACCACCGTCAGCAGGTTGTTCAGGTCGTGCGCGGCGCCGCTCGCGAGCAGGGCGATCGCCTCCATGCGCTTGGCCTCGGCCAGCGCCACGCCCGCCATGCGATCGCGCTCCCGGCGCAGCCGCTCGAGCGAGAGGGCGCGGCCCAAGATCTGCGCCACCACGTAGAGCAGCTCGATGTCGCGCCCCGTCCAGGGGTCCGCCTCGGAGACGTCGTCGAGCCCGATGAAGCCGCCCAGCCCGTCTTGAATCTGGACCGGGAAGGCGGCGAGCGATCGGATGTCTTGCGCCTCGAAGAGCTCCTTCTCCGCCGCGGCTTCGGGGGGCAGGTCGTCGAGCGACGCGATGTGAATGGACGCGCCGCGCTCCATCTCGCCCATCCACCAGGGGAAGAGGTCGCGCGGCAGCCGCTGGAGCTGCTCCATCTGCGCCTCGACGCCCTCGCGACACCACTCGTGTGTGTTGTCGAGCAGGGTCGAGTCGTCGAGCCGCAGCAGGAAGAGATACGCCCGGTCGGCTCCCGTCGCGTGGCCGATCTCGGCGAGCGTATCGTCGATGGCGCGATCGAGGTCGCTCGTCCCGACGAAGCGTGTCGAGATCGTGTGCACGATCCCTTCGAGCGCATCGGCTCGATTCACCGCGGCCATGACCCCCCTGGCCTCCCCACATCAATGGTGAGTCGCGCGCCGGGCGGTTACAACCAGTACCTCGCCACAGCGTTTCTGACCGTTCGCCGCGGCCCTCGGCGCGCGACTCAGCGTCGCTTCTCCTCGGAGTACTTCGAGTACTCCTCGTCGTCGCTCCTCGATTCGCACGCCGATGCCTCGCGGCGAATCGGTCATCTCCCCTGTGGCGAGGTACTACCGCGGCGGAGGATGGCTCGGTTTGGTGGTCTTCTCCGACGGGCCAGGCCGCTTGTCGGCCGCGGAAGACGGCTCGTCGGAGGTGAGCGCGCGGACGTGCTCTCCGAGGTCGGACAGCAAGTCCGCTTCCAGCTCTTCGGGCACGTCGAAGCAGCCGCGGCCCTCGAGGGCGAGCGCGTGCGCCTCGGGGTAGTCGATGTTGCCGACGTCGATACCTTCGATCCGCACCAGCGCGTTCGCGTAGCAGACCAGGTTCGCGAGGCAGCGCGGCTCGGAGTGATCGAAGCGCTCCGACTGCTCGATCGACCTGGCCACGGGCGGCGGCAGGTCCCACTCCTTGGCGAGCGCCTTGCCCGCCTCGCGGTGGAACTGCTCGACGATGCCGAGCCAGACGGTGTCCGCCATCCAGCTCTCGCCGAGGGCCTCCATCAGGTTCCGCTCCGCGTCGAGGAGATAGGCGGCGACGATCGGCTTGCCCACGTCGTGCAGCAGCCCGCCGAGATAGGCGACGTCCGGCTCCGGCCCGCCCTCGACGTGCTGGGCGATGCCGCGCGCGAGGGTGCCCACCGCGAGGCAGTGCTCCCAGAGCTTGCGGAAGATGGACCGGATGCGCGGGTCGCGTGAGGTGAAGACCTGCCGGACGCTGAGCTCGAGCAGGATGGAGCGCGTGCGCTTGATGCCGATGCGGCTGACCGCCTGACGGATCGACGAGATGCGGCCGCGCCCGCCGAAGGCGGGGCTGTTGACCACGCGCAGGACCTTGGACGAGACCAGCGGGTCGCGCTCGATCAGGGCCGCGACCTTGCCCAGGTCCGCCTCGGGATCGTCCAGCTCCTGCAGGCACACGCTGACCACGGCGGGGATCCCGGGGAGCTGCGCGCGGCCGTAGGCGAGCCGACGGCGCAGGATCTTGGTCAGCTCGCGCCCCACGACCACGCTCTGGCGGCGCTCCATCTCGCGCTTGCCGCTGAAGCTCTGCGCGGGCGCGGCCTTCCCGCTCGCCGCCTCCTCGAGCGCGTCCGTGAAGGCGCGCACGTCCTCGTAGCGATCCTCGGGGCGCTTCGAGAGCGCGCGCAGCACCACGTCGCTGACCGCGACGGGCATCTCGGGCACGTGCTTCATGAGCGGCGCGGGCGCCTCGGTGCTGTGCATGACCACGAGCCGCCCGAAGCTGTCGCTCTCGAAGGGCGGCAGGCCGGTGAGCATCTCGTAGGTGACGACGCCGAGCGCGTACTGATCCGAGCGGGCGTCGATCTCGCCGTCGCCCATGCACTGCTCGGGGGACATGTAGGTCGGCGTGCCAAGCACCAGGCCGGGGCGGGTCCCGCGGCCGAAGACGCCGGGCCCCGCGAGCTTCGCGATGCCGAAGTCGAGCACCTTCACGCGGTCCGGGTAGTCGGCGTGGGCGCAGAGGAAGATGTTCTCGGGCTTGAGGTCGCGGTGCACGACGCCGCGCTCGTGC
Source organism: Sandaracinaceae bacterium (assembly GCA_004213565.1). Taxonomy (GTDB): domain Bacteria; phylum Myxococcota_A; class Polyangia; order Polyangiales; family Sandaracinaceae; genus JAVJQK01. The sequence continues at coordinate 16,510 of SHBB01000058.1, read as the reverse complement.
GCGGCCGACAGCGCGAGCGCGATCTGCTTGACCATCGTGAGCGTCGTGGCGAGGGGGAGCTGCTCGTCCCGCTCGAGGCGGGCGCCCAGGGTCTCGCCCTCGAGCAGCTCCATCACGAGGTAGACGAGGTCGTCGTCGTCCCCGATGTCGGTGATGTCGACGATGTTGGGGTGCCGGATCGCGTTGACCGCGCGCGCCTCCCGCACGAAGCGACCGACCGGCTCCGGGTCGGCCGACAGCTCGGGGTGCAAGATCTTGATCGCGACGCGGCGCCCGATCCGGACGTGCTCCGCGTACCAGACGGTCCCCATGCCGCCCGCGCCGAGCTCCGTCACGATGCGGTACGAGCCCAGCATGCGCCCCGCGAGCGACGGCTCGCGGTCGCGCTCCGGCGGCAGGGTGTTCCCCATCTCCAGGCTCTCTCTCACCGCTCCGACGAACGGTCGATTGGCGCCGGCCTTTAGCAGTCGGCTGAAGAACGCGTGCCTTTGCCCCTGCCCGCGAGTCTATCGACGATCGACGGTGCGCCGCAGCGGGATCACCGCGCCTCCCCCCATGGCGCGCCGGACGGTCTCGACCATCTCCTCGGGCACGAAGGGCTTGGCGATCACACGGTCGCGGCCGGGGTCGATCCCGAGCTCCCGGAGGGTCGCGCTGCCGTGGCCGGACGTGTAGACGACGCTGAGCTCGGGCCGCTCGGCCAGCGCCGCCTCCGCGAGCGCCACGCCGTCCGAGTCCGGGAGCGAGACGTCGGTCAGGAGCAGCGCGACGGTCGGATCCTCCCGGAGCAGGCGCAGCGCCTCGGCCGCGCTGGCGGCCTCGATCACGCGGATCTTCGCGTGTCGGAGGGCGCGACAGAAGGTGCGACGCACCAGCGGCTCGTCCTCGACGACCAGCACGCCGGCCGCCCGCAGGCGCGAGCCGCTGTCGGAGGACGACCGTCGACGGGTCTTCGGGGCCTCCTCGGACGCGTCGACGGGCAGCACCACCCGGAACGTGGTGCCGCGGCCGGGCTGCGTGTCGACCTCGACGTTGCCGCCCGCGCGCCGCACGATGCCGTGCACGGTCGAGAGGCCGAGGCCGGTGCCCTTGTCCTGCCCCTTGGTGGTGAAGAAGGGCTCGAAGATGCGCGCCGCGGTCTCGGGGTCCATGCCCACGCCGCTGTCTCGCACCTCGAGGACCACCGTCGGTCCGGCGCCGACCATGCTGCCCGTGACCGAGACGGAAGGGTCGAGGCGGCGCACCGTGGCGACCCGCACCGTCAACGTGCCGCCGCTCGGCATGGCGTCGCGCGCGTTGACGGCGAGGTTCATCACCACCTGCTCGAGCTGGGACGGATCGACGCGGGCGAACGCTTCGTCCTGGGACTCCAGCGAGAGCTCGACCGCGTCTCCGACGAGCCGGTTGAGCAGCGGCTCGAGCCCGCGCACGACCTGCCCCACGTCCACCCGCCGTGCCCGGCCGCCGCGCTTGCGCGCGAAGGTCAGGAGCTGCCGGGTCAGCCCCGCGGCGCGGTCCGACAGATCGCCCATGTCGTCGACGAGCTCGCGCGCCGAGTCGGTCAGCGGCTCCTCCGCGAGCAGCTCGCGCAGGTTCATCAGGATCGTCAGCAGGTTGTTGAAGTCGTGCGCGACCCCGCCGGCCAGCTTGCCGAGGGCCTCCATGCGCTGCGAGGCGGCGAGCTTGGCCGTCAGCTCCCGGCGCTCCCGCTGCGCTTTGCGCCGCGCGGTGATGTCCCGGACGACGAGCTGCAGGCAGCGACCGCGGTCCGGCAGATCCGTGGTCCGCAGGTTCACCTCGGCCTCACGCGTCAGGCCGTCGGGGCGCTCGATGCGGAAGGTGGTCAGCGCGACCTCGCTCAGCCGCTCCTCCTCGTCGTCGATGCCCGGCTCCGCGTCGCCCTCGAGGTCGAGGCCCAGCTCCTCCAGCGTCCGGCCGATGATCTCGTGCGGCTCGCGCCCGAAGAGCAGCGCCGCTGCGGGGTTGGCCATCGCCACCCGGCTCGACGGGTCGACGGTGAGGATGGCGTCGGGCGAGCCCTCGACCATCTCGACCAGCTCGCGCTGGCCGGACAGCGCGGCGTCGGCCGCGTTCCGGTGCCGCAGCGCCGTGGTGACCAGGTGCGCCACCGCCTCCACCAGCTCGGTGTCGTCGTCGGTCGGCGCGTCGTCGGGCTCGAACCGCGCGAGCATGCCGGCCATGCCGGCCTCGAGCGGGACTGCGACCGCGATCGATCCGCCGGGCCCGAGGTGCTGGTCGCGCGTCGTCCCGTCTCCCAGCACCGCCTCGCCCAGCCGCTGGGACGCGTCGAGCAAGGTGCTGCTCACCTCTTCGGGGGCGTCGCGGCGCACCGAAGCGTGGAGCGACCAGCCCAGCCCATCCGTCTTCTCCACCCACCAGACGTCACGCGCGGAGAGCAACGCCTGCACGCGCTCCACCGCGTTCTGCCGGAGCGCCTGCGCGCCGATCCCCTCGGCGACGTCTCGCCCCAGGCTGGCCAGCGCCTCGCCGCGCAGCGCCCGGACCGCGAGCGCCTCGTGGGCTTGCTCGAGCGCCCGCCCCTTGAGCCGCTCGCTCTCGCGCGCGCTGTCGACGCCGCGGGCGCCGAAGGCGGTGTAGAGGGTCAGGAGCACCAGGGTGATCACGAAGCCGAGCCCGTACGACGCCACGCTGTTGGGGAGCCCCGGTCCGGTCAGCCATCCCTGCGCGGACGCGGCGTAGTAGCCCGCCCCGACCAGGACCCCGATGGCCCCGAACGCCAGCGCGCCGCGCGTCCCGATGAGGAGCGCGGCGGCGAGGATCATGATCGGGAAGACGAAGACCGTCGTGTTGTGGAACGGGTCGCCTCCCAGCGAGCACTCGTACACGCCCACCGCGAGCAGGCCGAGCGGGAGCATCCACCCGGCGAGCTCGTCCTTGCCCAGGCGGACCGCGAGCAGGCCGCCGCCGGTGATGACGAAGAACACCCAGAGCGAAGGCAAGGTCAGCTGCGCGGGCCGCACGAACGCCACGATCGCGGTGTACGCGAGGGTGGCGCCGAACATCACCCCGAAGGTGATCCAGGCGATCATCACGCGCCGCGCGCGCTCCGGGTCGGCGTGGCGCGGCGGCCTCAGCCAGGCCGGCCAACCACGAGAAATATCTTGTCCCCTCTGCCCCATGTTTCACTCTCCGCAGCCCGTAGCCTCCGCACGCTGCGTGCCACGACGCCGAACGGATGGGGTTGTGGGGGGATCGACGCCACTCGTAGGGGCGACCCCACACGGGCGCGGGTCCTGCCGCGTGGTGGCCGGAGCGGTGCTCGGGGCGTTGCGCGCGGTGGGCGGGGCTGTCATCACCGCCGTGCGACGCATGGCCGACCAAGGGCGAAAGCGCGCCGTCGAAGAAGCGGCCGATCAGATCCGCGAAGACATCCTGACCGGGCGTCACGAGGCGGGGACGCGGCTGCCCGGGGAGCGCGAGCTCTCGACCCAGCTCGGGGTGAGCCGCCTGACGTTGCGCTCCGCCATCGCGCGCCTCGAGGGGGAAGGCCTCGTGCGCGCCGTGCATGGCTCGGGCAACCTCGTGCTCCCCTACCGCGAGCACGGCGGGATCGAGCTGCTGGGCTATCTGGCGGAGCTGTCGCTGCAGGGACGCGCGCTCGACGTCGGCGTGCTCGGCGAGCTGCTCGAGCTGCGCCGCGCCATCGCGATCGAGGCCCTCGGGCTCGCGGCGGAGCGCGGGACCGACGAGGAGATCGCGAACCTCCGCGCCCACGTCGAGGCGCAGCGCGAGGTGGTCGACCGCCCGCGCGAGCTGATGGAGATGGACCTCGCCTTCGCGCGGCTGGTGGTGCGGGCCACGCACAACATCGCCTTCGAGCTCGTCTACAACACCGTGTCTCGCGCGATCGGCCAGAGCGCGCTCGAGCTCGCCTACCAGGCCAACGCGACCCAGACCCTGCTCGTCTACGATCGGCTGATCGACCTGATGGAGCGCCGCGAGGCGGGCCGGGTGCGCCAGGTGACCCAGCGCCTGCTGACCCGCCTCGACCGCCAGCTCATCGAGGCCTTCGGCGGCTGATCAGGCGCGGCGGGGGTCGGCGAAGAGGTTCTCGTGGACCTCGCGGAGGAGGTCCTGGCTCTCCTCCTTCTCGAACCCGAACGCCTGCGCGAGCGAGTCGATGGCCGCCGCCTCGGCGTGGGCCACGAAGTCGTCGACGAAGGCGACGCTCGCCGCGAGCTGGAAGGCGAACGAGCGGGCCTCGGGCGCGCGGATGCGAGCCGCGGCCTTCTCGAGGCGCTGCTTCCAGCCCTCCTCGGCGAGCTTGCCGCTCAGGTCCTTCATGACCGCGTCCAGCTCGAAGCCGCCCCCCATCGCGTTCATGTCGCGGATGGCCTGGAGCGACGCGCGCAGCTCGCGCACCTCCTCCTCCGAGACCTCGCCGTCCACGGCGGCCATGAGGAACATGACCTCGACGATCGCCATCAGCTCCGCGTCGGCCTCCGCCGCGGGGTCCGAGACGGGCGTGCCCTTCGCCTCCAGCTCGTCCATGTAGGAGTCGATGGCGTCCGAGACGCTCATCCCCGTGGCGATCTTGCCGAGCCGTTCTTCGAGCTTCATGCGCGAGATGATAGCCCCGAATCCCGCGCGCGTAAGACGAAGCTTCGGAAGACAGACTCGCGCGAAGGCGCAGAGACGAGCGCTCTGCGATTTGCACACGAATCGCTCGCCGACTCGGAGGGACTCGCGCCAAGACGCAGCGGAGCACCGGCTCCACCCCCTTGGCGTCTTTGCGTCTTTGCGCGAGCTTTGGAAATGGGACTCGCGCAAAGACGCGAAGGCGCAAAGTGCGATTTTTCGGGTGCCGCCCTCCCAGAACACAGCCGCGCTGCGCTCGCGTGGCTTCAAAGCTCTGGAATCGCAGCGCTGGTGCGGTCTTGTACCTTTGAAGGTACGTCGATCGCAGCGCTGGTGCGATGTTGTACCTTCAAAGGTACATCGATCGCAGCGCCAGTGCGTTTTTGTATCTTCGGAGGTACGTCGATCGCAGCGTCGGTGCGATTGTGTACCTTCAAAGGTACGTCGTTCGCAGTGTGCTTGCGTTCTGACGCCAAATACGCTGTCAGAACCCAGGCCATCCGAGTCCCGAATGACAAAGCCGTCCCGCACCGCCGCGCCGCCGCGTTCGCGAAGCGGTGGAGCGCGTCAGCGCAGGACGAAGGTGCGGCGGAGGGTGCCGCGGTGACTTCCATCGGCGTTGTAGGTGGCGATCTCGAAGCGGCGCTCGCCCAGGCTCTCGAAGCTCGAGCGGACCGCGTGGCGCGTGCTCCAGCTCGAGCCGCTCACTCCATCACGGAGCAGGAACCCGTCGGCGCGGACCTCGATCGCGGCCACCGCCTCCGGGGGGCGCTCGAGGCCGATCTCGTAGAGCCCGGGGCCCATCTGCTTGATGAAGACCGCGGTGTCCTCGGTCACGTCGATGAGGCCGAGCCCGAGCCCGACCGGGCGGTCCGCGGCGTCGTAGCCGGTGACCTCCACGAGCCGCTCGTCGGTGTGGAAGTTGAACTCGTAGTGGATGTGGAAGTCGTCGCCCTCGTCCCGGCTGGCGCGGCCGATCACGTAACCGTCGATGGCGTAGACCACGCGGGAGATGCTGGCCGGCGCCTCGGCGCGGAAGTCGTACGTGCCGTCCGAGCGCCGCTCCCAGTCGACGGCCATCGGCTCGGTCGGCGCCTCCGGCTCGCCCCCGCAGCTCGCGCCGACCCGGAAGCCCTCGGCCGGGGCGCGGGAGAGGCGCGACTCGGTCTGCGGGCCATAGTCGCCGTCCTCGGCGATGCGGTCCTCGGGGTGGTTGCGGTTCCACAGGCGCTGGAAGGCGAGGACCGAGAGGCGGCGCAGGTCGGTGCCGCCGCGCACGAAGTCGAAGTGCACCGGGTCGCGCGAGCCGAGCCAGTTGAAGCCCTCGGCTCCGAGCGCGCTCCGCCACGAGCCGTTGTCGTCGATGTCGATCGCGAGGCCCGACTCATGGTTGCTACGGCCGGGTCGCGCCGCGAGGCTGATTCCGCAACGTCCGCGGCGGTACCACTGGTAGAGCAGGTACTGCGCGGGCAGGGTGCGGAGGCCCGAGTTCAGGTAGATGCGCCGCCCGCCGCGTCGCTGCACGGCGCGCTCGAGCGCGTCGGCGGCGGGCGTCTGCAGGAACGGGAAGGTCGCGTCCGAGAGCGAGACCCCCGAGATCTCGTCGATGCGCCGCATGCGCCCGGGCTCGAGGCACTGCACCTCCTGGATGAGCTGCTCCGAGAGCGGCGCCACGCTGGTGGTGCTGCAGCGCGCGCCGGCCGCGCCGCCGACGGTCAGCCCCTCGGAGATGATCTCGAGGTCGCCGTGTCCGCCTTCTTCTCCCGCCCCCGAGGGCGCGGCGCAGGCGGTGAGGAGCGAGAGGACGAGGAGGGTGCGCAGTCGGTTCACGTCCCCTCGTTGCGCAATCATCGTGCCGCCCGAAAGCCGCACCACGACCCCCTCGAGATGCGGACTCGGCTTCGCGACGACGGGCGGATCCGCACGCATGACCCCTGCGACCCCCGAAACGAGGCACGCAGGCCGTCCACCAGCTCCCGCCCGGACTGTTCAGAGTCTGGTCACTCACCGGAGGTTTTCGCGCAAGGACGCAAAGGCTCGCCGGCCGGCGCTCGGGCGCCATCTACCGGAGCTCCGAAGGTTTTCGCGCAAAGACGCAAAGGCGCAGAGGCAAAGGGAGGGAGTGAGGCCCCGTCTCCTTCGCGTCTTGCGCCTTTGCGCGAGCCCCGTCCGGAGCCCGGAGCAGCCGTCACTCGGGGACGAGCGCGAGCGGCACGTCGGGGTCGAGGCGGTAGCCGCCTTCGACGAGCTGCAGGGTCTCGGCGAGCCCGAGCTGGCGGAGCCGGTTGATGGTCACGTAGAGGCGGTTCTGGGCGCTCGCCGCGCTCATCTTCTCGTCGGGCCAGCCCGCGCCGATCAGCGCCTCGGGCGCGATGGGCACGCTCGGCTGCTGGACGCGCTGGCGCGCGAGCCGGACGAGGATGCGGCGCAGGGCCTGACGGCGGCGGCAGTCGACGCGCTCACCCGACGGCGGCTCGAACCACGCGCCGCTCGGGTCGACCCGCAGCGCGTTCTCGCTGTCGCTGGCCTGCTCGAGCGCGTCGAGGGCGTGGCGCACGATCCGGAGCGCGATGCGCACGTCGGCCGAGCTCTTCTCGGGGGAGGTGAGCGTGCCGCGGGCCGCGAGCGCGTCCTTCAGCTGCCGCTCCGCCTCCTCGCGCGCGTCGGCGTCCCCCCGGGCGGCCCGGGTCACGGGCACGAGCGCGCCGAGCACGGCCACGCTGGCCTCGAGCTTGAGATCGGCGTGCTCGGCCAGGGTCGCGCGCGCCCGGTCCAGGTGCTCGAGCGCCTCCTCGGGGCTCCCCGCGAGCGCCTCGACGGCCCCGGCGTAGGCCCGGAAGAGCGCGCCGTGGCGGTGCTCGCCGATCAGGCGGCTGGTCCGGCACGCCTCCTCGAGGTGCTCGCGCGCCGCCTCGAGGTCGCCCAGCTCCAGCTCCGCCACCGCGCGGTAGCCGAGGCCCGTGCCGAGCAGGCGCTGGTCACCGAGCTGGGCCGAGAGCTCCGCGCTCTCCGCGTAGCAGTCGCGCGCCTCCTCGAGGTCGCCCTCCACGTGCGCGGTGCCGCCCAGGCACTGGAGCATCAGCGCCTCCGCCACCCGGATCCCGAACTCGCGGTGCACGGTCAGCGCCTCCTGGGCGTGCTCGCGCGCCTCACGGATGAGACCATGCTCCAGGTGCAGGATGGCGAGCCGCGTGTGGGCGAGCCCCTCGTACCAGCGGTTGCCGGTCTCGCGGTGGATCGAGAGCGCCTCGCGGTAGAGCTTGGCCGCCTTGGCGTCGTCCCCGCGCTCCTTGGGCGGGGCGCCGAGCGCGCCGAGCGCCATGCCCTCGAGCTGCCGGTCCTTCACCGAGCGCGCCGCCTCGAGCGCGGCCCCGCAGAGCGCCTCGACCTGGGGGAGATCGCGCTCGCGCAGATACGTCCACGAGAGATCGAGCAGGGCGCGCCCGTGCTCGCCGGGGCTGTCTTGGGTCAGGGCCACCGCGCGCTCGAGGTCGGCGCGGCTCCGCGCGATCTCCCCCCGGCCGGCGGTGACCAGGCCCCGGGCGCGCAGCGCGCGGGCGAGCTTCGACGGGGAGACGTCGAGCCCGTCGCAGGCGCCGATCACCGCGTCGAGCAGCTCCGCGTTCCCGCCCGTCGGGCCGCGGGTGGTGAAGACCGCGTCGGTGGCGGCCATCGCGTCGAGCGCGTCGTCCAGCTCGCGCGGGTCCAGCTCGGCGCGGGTGACGGCGCGCTCGGCCACGGCGAGGAAGTTGTCGAGGTCGGCCGAGAGATCCAGGAGCGCGTCGGCCCCCTGCAGGCCCAGGCTCGCCTCCACCAGAGCGCGCCCGAGGGCGGCGTAGAACTGGCCGTGACGGCGCTCGGTCGCCTGGGCGTCGTCCTCGTCCTGCCGCAGCTGCCGCGCCCCGTAGTCGCGAATGGTCGCGTAGGTGGTGAGCCGGCCGGGGGCGTCGTCGACGCGGCGGAGCAGGCTCTTGTCCCGCAGGGCCTGGAGCACGTCGAGCACGGGCGGCGCGTCGTCGCCGAGCGAGACCGTGGCCTCGGCGCCGTCGAGCGAGAAGCCGCCGCGGAAGACCGAGCACTGCGAGAGCGCGGTCTGCTCCCAGGGCTCGAGCAGCTCCCAGCTCCAGTCGAGCGCGCCCTCCATCGTGGCGCGGCGCGCGGAGCGATCGCGGGCCCGACCGCGCAGGACATCGAAGCGGCGGTTCAGCCGGTCGCGGAGCTGCTGCGTGCTCATCAGGTTCGCCCGGGCCGCGGCCAGCTCGATCGCGAGCGGGATGCCGTCGAGGCGCGAGACGATCTCCACCAGCGCGCTCTCGTCGTCGGTCGACACGCTGTAGCTCGGATCCATGCGCTGCCGCGCGGCCGACCAGAGCTGGAGCGCCTCGCTCGGGCGGTCCTCGTCTTCGGGCACCGTCAGCTCGAGCGGGCCGAGCTCCAGGACCACCTCGCCCTCGAGCCGCAGCAGCTCGCGCGAGGTCACGAGCAGCCGGAGCTCCGGGCACTCCACGCGCCAGCGGCCGACCATGCTCGCCTGCTCCATCAGCTGCTCGAAGTTGTCGAGCACGAGCAGCCCGCGCCGCAGCCGGCGGAGGGTGGTCACCACCTCGTCCTCGCTCGCGTCGCGCGCCCCGATGCAGTGGGCGACCGCGGTGACGAAGCCCTCCTCGTCGTGCGCCTCGGTCAGATCGCAGAAGCGCACCGTGTCGCCGCGCTCCGCTCGCCGCCGCCCTGCCTCGATGGAGAGACGGGTCTTGCCGATCCCGCCCGCGCCCACGACGGTCACGAGGCTCTCCCCCCGCTCGAACAGATCGAGCAGGGTCCGGAGCGGCCGGCGCCTCCCGATGAAGGCGGTCGCCGGGACAGGGAGCTTCACATCGCGCACCACGCGCGCAATCTACCACCGAACCGAGTTCAGTAGCGAAGCGCGGGGCGCCTGAACGCCGTTCGATCGCGTGAATGGGCGGGCCGGCGGCGGGTTCTCTCTCCATGGGGAGCTACACGCAGATCGCGGACGCCGGGTCGCGTCACCGGGCGCGCATGTCGAAGGCCAACGGACCGCGGCGCCGCGCGTCCGAGGGCGAGAGTCGCGCAGCGGCGCCGTACGTGTGCCCGGGCTGCGGCGACGAGTCGTCCGCGCCGAGCGCCTGCGATGGGTGTGGGCTGCCGTTCGTGCTCGAGCGCTCGTCGGTGGCGGTGCGGCCGGCCGAGGCGGGGCTGCGCTCGGGGGCCGGGGAGGTGCAGGCGGCGCTCGTCGCGATGGCCGCCCTCACGCCCGTGGCGATCGGGCTCGTCTGGCTGGCGCTCCAGCGCTTCGAGATGACGGACCGGTTCTCCTTCGTCAGCTGGCCGCTGCTCCTCGCGCTGGTCGTCGCCGCGCTCGCGGTGACCCTCGGCGGGGTGCTCGCGGCGCTGGTCGCCCGGCGCGGCCCCGCCCTCGCGGCCCGCGTCCGCCGGGCGAACCGTGGTGGGCACGTGGGAACCCTCCGCGTGCACGACGACGGCGGGCGCCGCCGCGTCTACCTCTCATGCGATGGGGGAGCACGGATCCGCGTCCCCGTGGACGCGCTCCGCGTGGACGACGGCGCGCGGGTGCGCCTCTCCGACGGGGACCGCGTGGAGCTGTTCGGCGCCGTCGACGACGCGTCCACCGACGACGACTACCGAGGCCTCGAGCGCGAGGCGACCTTCTCGGACGAGACGATCCGCGTGCGGACGGCTCGGGGACGCTAGGTTGACTTGTTGCCAAACAAGTCAACAAGTCAACCTAGCGTCCCCTCGACTTCTTCGAGGGAGCGCAGGACGAGGTCGGCGATGCAGAAGCGGGGGTCATCGACCTCGGGCACGGCGACGCAGGTCATGCGCGCCGCCTTGGCCGCGAGCACGCCGTTGAGCGAGTCCTCGAAGACGAGGCAGCGGGTGGGGGCGACGCCGAGGTCTTCGGCCGTGTGGAGGAAGACGGCGGGGTGCGGCTTGCCGTGGCTCTCGTGCTGGGCGGAGCGACGCACGGCGAAGCGCTCGGACAGGCCGAGGCGCGTGAGCGTGGCGTCGATGAGGCGGTCGGGGGAGCTGGAGGCGAGGGCGAGGGTCAGACCGGCGCGGGCGCAGGCGTCGACGGCGGCGTGCGCCCCGGGCTGCGCCACGCCCTCCGCGGTCACCAGGCCGATCATGCGTTCGACGATTCGCGCCGCCACCGCGTCGATGGGCTCGCCCTCCCACGGCGCGCGCGCGTGCCAGTGGGCGACGACCTCGTCGATGCGCAGGCCGGTCGTGGCCTCGCACATCGCCTCGGTCAGGGTGAGCCCGACGCTGGCGAAGACCTCCACCTCGGCCCGGCGCCAGAGCGGCTCGGAGTCGATGAGCAGGCCGTCCATATCGAAAATGGCACTGTCGAAGGTGGCTGCTTCGATCCTCACGGCAGGGGGATCCGCTCCGCCTCGTCGCCCGGGACCAGCGGGAAGCGCTCCGTGCGCTCCTCGCGCCAGTCGCGCTTCGCGGCCTCGACGCGCTCGCGGGTGCTGCCCACGAAGTTCCACTCGATGAAGCGCTGGCCCAGCGGGGCGCCGCCGATCAGCATCACGCGGCTGTCCTCGTCCGCCACGATGGACGCGTCGCCCGCCTCGAACACGAGCATGCGGCCCGCGCCGAAGCGATCGCCGTTGGCGCGCAGGGCGCCCGAGACGACGTACGCCGCGCGCTCCTCGTGCCCGTCCGGCAGCGGCACGCGCGCGCCAGCGGGGATCGTCGCGTCCACGAAGAACATCGGCGAGAGCGTGCGGACCGGGGAGGCGACGCCGTAGACCTCGCCCGCGATCACGCGGAGGGTCGCGCCGTCCTGCTCCACCTCGGGGATCTCGTCCGCCCCGTGGTGCGCGAACCAGGGCGCGTCGTCCTCGTGCGCCTCCGGCAGCGCGATCCACGACTGGATGCCGTGCACGCGGCTCTCGACCGCGCGGACCTCGTCCCGGGTGCGCTCCGAGTGGGTGACGCCGCGCCCGGCGGTCATCCAGTTCACCTCGCCCGGACGGATGGCGATCGCGCTGCCCAGGCTGTCGCGGTGGAAGATCTCGCCCTCGAAGAGATAGGTGATCGTGGCGAGGCCGATGTGCGGGTGCGGGCGCACGTCGAGGCCTCTCCCGGGCGCGAGGGTGACGGGCCCCATCTCGTCCCAGAAGATGAAGGGCCCGACCATGCGGCGGCGAGGCGCGGGCAGCACGCGGCGGACGACGAAGCCGTCCCCGAGATCGCGCTCGCGGGGCTCGACCACCTGCGCCACCACGTCGGACCGCTCCTCGCGACACTTCGGATCGTCGGCGGGCATCCAGCTCATGCGTGCTTTGTGGGGCGAAGGTGGGCCGATCGCAACGCGAGCAGGTGAGCGCCGTCGGCGCGGCTCCGCCCCGCGTCGAAGGCTCGCTCCCCGCCCTCGAATGCGAGCCGGGCCGCGGCGCCGCGCGTGGTATCAACGAAGACGATGAGCTTTCGTGGGCGGGTGGTGGCCATCACCGGGGCGGCGTCTGGGATCGGCCGGGCGCTGGCGATCGATCTGGCGCAGCGGGGCGCGGACCTCGCGCTGTGCGACGTGAGCGAGGACGGGCTCGCGGAGACGGCGGCCGCGGTGGAGCGGACCGGGCGGCAGGTCACGACCGACCGGGTCGACGTGTCCGATCGCGCGGCGGTCTACGCGTGGGCCGAGAAGGTCGTGGCCGATCACGGCCGGGTCGACGGCATCGTCAACAACGCGGGCGTGAGCCTCACCGACACCATCGAGCACCTCGACTACGACGACTTCGAGTGGATCGTCGGCATCAACTTCTGGGGCGTGGTCTACGGGACCAAGGCCTTCCTCCCGCATCTGCTCGAGCGCGGCGACGGCTGGATCGTCAACGTCTCGAGCGTGTTCGGCATCATCGCGGTGCCGAGCCAGGCCGCCTACAACGCGACCAAGTTCGCGGTGCGCGGGTTCACCGAGTGCCTCCGCCAGGAGCTCGACGGGAGCGGCGTGAGCGTCAGCTGCGTGCACCCGGGCGGCATCAAGACGAACATCGCGCGCGGCGGCCGCTTCCGGCGCTCCACCGAGGGCTTCGAGACGGCGGATGACGCGGCGGATCACTTCGAGAACGCCCTCGCGCGCACCACGGCCGAGGAAGCAGGCAAGGTGATCGCGGACGGCATGGCGGCCAAGGCGCCCCGCATCCTGATCGGCGCCGACGCGCGGCTGATCGACGTGGTCCAGCGCACCATGCCCGTGAAGTACACGACGCTCGTGAAGAAGCTCGCCGACCGCCGCCGCTGAGGCGCGGCTCAGAGGGTGGCGTCGAGCTGCAGTCGGACGCGAGTCGTGCCCTCGTCGAGCGGACCGTCGCCGGTCCAGAGGTGCCCGACGTCGAGCTGCAGCTTCAGCGCGTGTCCGGACGCGTACCAGCTCAGCGCGCCGGTCACCTCCCGGCGCTCGGGGAGGGCTGTCTCCTCGGGCGCGACGAAGGTCTGGGTGATCGCGAAGCGGGCGCCGAGCTCGATCGGCACGTCCGGGAGCAGCCAGCCCAACCGCGCGAGGGCGCCGAGGCCACGGCGCGGCGGGGAGACGGGGAGCGGCGCGCCCGCCTCGTCCAGCGCGCCTCCCGGGCTCCGGTGCCCGTCGGTGTAGAGGACCTCGAGCTGCGCGCTGAGGCCCCGCGCGAAGAAGAGCAGGTCGGCGCAGTAGAGCTGCTGGTCGGTGGTGCCGCCGTCGGAGAAGGGATCACCTCGCAGCCCCTGGCTCCGCGCGGCGTCGTCGACGAACGCGAACGCGAAGCCGAGGCTGAGCCGAGGCTCCGCGTGGCGAGCGAGGTCCGGCTCCTGGTGGTCGCGGAACGAGCCGAGCGGGAGCACCTCGACGCGGCCGAAGTAGGTCAGCCCCGCGTTCGTCCCCACGCCGCCATCGCGGCCCTCGCCGCTCCCGATCCCGAGGTGGTAGCGCAGCCGGCCGAGGCCGAAGAGATCCGACGAGCGCACCTCGACCGCCAGGTCTCGGTCCATCCCCAGCTCCGCGTCGACGAGGGAGCGGTCGACGAAGGACAGCGCTCCCGAGGACATGATCCGCTCGCGGTTGAGCGGGAGCTTGTATTGCCCCACGCGGAGGATGAGGTCCCGCAGGTGGCGGAGCTCGAACACGTAGTCGAGCAGGGGCGTGCGGGTGACCAGCCCGTCGCGCACGCCGAGATCGGTGGGCGAGAAGGCGAGCTGGACCTTGAAGTGGTTCTCGTATCCGAAGACCCGCCCGGAGAGGTTCAAGCGCGCGCGCGGGATCGTGAACCCGACCGCGGGCTCGCGCGCGTGTGGGGCCTCCACCGTCGCGCGCCCCTGGCCTCGGAGCGACATTCGCACGGCGTGCTGCCCGTCCGCGCTCTCGATCTCCATGCCCTGGCCGCGATCGAACGTCACGCGCGGCGCCGGGGCCGCCTCGGGCGCGGAGGAGGTCTGCGCGGCGGCGAGTCCGGGGCTCGCCAGCGCCGCGATCGACACGGAGGCCATTGCGCCGAGCGCGACGCTGTTCATCCAACCCATCAGACGTGTCCGACCTCGAACGATTCCTGCCTCTCGTGCCGCGGCCAAGTCGGCCGCGCTCGAGCACATAGGCCCGAGGCGCCGCGCGACCCGTCGGTGACGTCTCGCGTACACTCTCCCCGATGCGCTCCGTCGCCCTCACCCTCGCGTGCCTCTCCTTCGCCGCCTGCAGCGGGACCGCCCAGCCCCAACCCGACGCCGGCCGCGCCTCGGACCTCGACGCCGGACGCCGCGTGGACGCGACGCCGGCTCCGGACGCCGCGGCCCCGCCCGACGCCGCGGTCCCTCGGGACGCCGCGCAGGACGCGGGCGCAGACGACTCCGGCCCGCCGCCCGAGCCGTGTCCGCGCCTCTATCACCTCGCGCCCGGCGGGGACGATGGCCGCTCCGGCGCCACCCAAGCCGAGGCGCTCGCGACCCTCGCGCGTGTGGAGGCGCTGCTCGAGGCCGATCCCCCGAGCTGCGACGTGGAGGTGCACATCGCGCCGGGCGTCTACCGGCAGCAGCAGACGACGTGGCGCTTCACCCTGCCCGATCACCGCATCACCTTCCGCGCGGCCGACCGGATGGACCGCCCGGTGTTCGACGGCTGCTCCGCGGCCGGAGACTGCCCTGGCGGCACGTTCTTCCGCCTGCGACACGCCGACGGCGGGGAGACGAACCTGCACTTCTGGTACCTGCACGTGCGCAACTACCAGACCGCGATCAGCCTCGAAGGTGGCCGCAACGCGGAGGCGACGAGCAACGGCGGCAACCGCATCTTCGGCTGCTATTTCGAGCGGATCGGCAACGTGTTCGACGCGTCGGTGGAGCCCTCGACCGCGTGCGTGCGCCTGGTCAACAGCGACGACAACGAGATCGCCAACAACCACTTCGTCGACGTGATCAACACGCGGAGCGGCGGGCTCATCCACGCCATCTACGTCGCCCACATGAGCGACCGGAACGAGATCCGCGCCAACCGCTTCCTGCGCAGCACGGGCGACCCGGTTCGCGTGCGCGACTACTCGAACGACAACGTCATCACCGACAACCGCTTCATCCGCGTCGGCACCAGCGCCGGCTACAGCGACTGGTACTGCGACCACGACGCGCGGACCGACTGCACCAAGCCCGACCCCGAGTGCCCGTCGTGGAACAACCAGTTCCGGGACAACGTGCTCGACGGCGACTGGGCCTGCGCGCCGCTCGCCACCTTCCACTACTTCCAGGACGACTCCACCACCGGCTGCGCGCCCCCCTCCGCCTCCGCGCGCCGCCTCCGCACGAGCGGCAACACCCAGACCAGCGCTCCCTGCTCCATGGAGTGAGCGGGGACGATCCTATTCATTCGTCAAACTCGAACCGCGCGTCGGGGACGATGCTGTTCATCCTTCGAGCTCGAGGCGACGCGCCCACCGTTGGCGCGGAGGAAGCGACGCGCGGGTTCGGCGTATGCTCCCGCATCATGAGGTGGTTCTTCTGCGCTTCGCTGATCCTCTCCGCCTGCGGCACCGCGGACCCGGCCGACGCGGGCGGGGGCTTCGACGCGGGCGCGCTCGACGGCGCGGCTCCTGACGGCGCTCTCCCCGACGGGGGCGGCTCCGACGCGGCCACCGCGATGGACGCGCAGGTCGGCCTCGACGCCACGGTGGGCGATGGCGGCGGCGCGGACGCGGGCACCGACTCGGGGACGGCCTCGGGCGTCGACTCGGGGACGGACTCGGGCGTCGACTCGGGGACGGACTCGGGCATCGACTCCGGCATCGACTCGGGAACCGACTCGGGCATCGACTCGGGGACGGACTCCGGCATCGACTCGGGCGTCAGCGGCGGGTGCATCTCCGGCGCCACCGGGACCCACGCGCTGCGCTTCCGCTGGGCCGGCTCGGGCTCCGGCTCGCGCGCCTACGTCGTGTACGAGACGAACACCCTGCCCGACACCTCACGCTGGCGCGTGGGCGCCTACTCGCGCTCCATCGGATACACGCCCGTCTTCCGCGACCCGTTCCTCGGCGAAGGCGGGCTCGAGCTGTCGGGCACGGTCTTCATCGACGTGGAGCTGAGCACCGCGATGCTCTCGCGGGTCCGCAACGCGACCCTGTCCATCTACGGCCGGAGCTACTCGACGGGCTCGAGCGGCAGCTTCGAGTGGACGAGCTTCTCCGGCTCGGGCGCGTCTCCGCGCGGCGGGGTCGCCAACTCGGCGCCCTACCAGTGGTACCCGGCCAACGCGACGACCGCCCTGCCCGCCGGAGACGGGGGCACCCTGCTGCGCATCGAGGCCGGCCCACCGTCGAACGCGCTCATCGTCAACCGCGTCGAGATCTGCTTCGACGCGATCTGACGACCGCTACTTGCGGCCGAA
>SHBB01000579.1 GCA_004213565.1 Sandaracinaceae bacterium | reverse complement strand
CTCGACGCGCTGCTGCGCTGCCGCGTCGCGGGGCCAGACGTGTGTCGCCGCGCGGTCGAGGAGGCGCGGCTCGTCGTGCGTCAGCCCCGCTGGAGCGAGGTCCGCGGGCCGACCTCGCTCGTGGCCCACGTCGCGCTCGCCTCCCGGGCCGACGGCATCGCGCTGGGCCGCCGCTGCTTCGTGCGCCGGGTGGGGCCCGACGGCCGGGTGCCCCTGCGGTTGATCGCGCACGAGGTGACGCACGTGACCCAGATCCTCCGCGAGGGCACGGCCACCTTCTACGCCCGCTACGCGGCCTCGTACCTCGCCGCGCGCGCCCGCGGCTGGAGCGACGAGCGCGCCTACCTCGCGATCCCCTACGAAATCGAAGCGCGCGCCGTCGCCGATTCCGTCACCTGAGGGGCGACACTCTCCCGGCCTCGCCCGCGGGAGCGGGAGCGCCGCGCGCTCCTCCGTCACCTGCGCGGTCACATTTCGCAGCACGCAACAGTCGTTGAGAAAACATCGATGGTCGCAGGCCCTCCGAGCCCTGAAAACACAGGGGTGCCCGAAGACACAGGGGTGGAGGAGAAGACGATGCGACGAACATGCATGCGACGAACATGGATGCGACGAGTCTGGTTGATGGGCGGCCTGCTCGCGCTCGGCTGCGCGGCGGACACGACGATGGACGCGCTCCCACCCGAGGCGCCCGAGCCCCTCCTGGGCGAGCGCAGCGACGAGATCGTCGGCGGCACGATCACGTCAGCCCGACCGGAGGTGGGCTACATCTCGGGCTGCACGGCCACGCTGGTGGCGCCCGACGTGATCATCACGGCCGCGCACTGCCTCGGCTACCGCAGCGCGACCCGGCGCGGGAGCTACGGGCGGTTCACGATCTTGCCCGCGAGCGGCGGGCAGCGCTCGTTCCCGATCGTGCGCTACCGGAGCTACAGCCGGCAGCTCGGCCGGGACGACGTGGCCCTGATGCAGCTCGGAGAGCCCGTGCCCGACGCGCTCGCGACCCCCGCCGGGCTCGCCGACGCCGAGCCCCCGAGCGGGGCGGGCCTGACCATCTACGGCTTCGGCTGCACCACGCGCGGCCGCCGCAGCGACTGGCGCAAGCGCGCCTTCGACTTCCGGCAAGGCGAGCGCACGAGCAACCTCTGCCCCGGCGACTCGGGCGGGCCCGTGATGACCGAGGACGGGCGCGTGCTCCGCATCAACAGCGGCTACTACCTCGACCGCTACGGCACCGACATCTACGGCATGGTGCCGCCGAACTTCGGCCGCCTCGAGGCGCAGGTCCGCGAGTGGAGCGCCTTCGACCGCACCGATCCGCCCCCGACGCCTGATCCCGAGCCCGAGCCGGAGCCCGAGCCCGAGCCCGAGCCCGAGCCCGAGCCCCTGCCGGAGGACCCCTGCGCCGCCCAGCCGAGCTGCGCCCCGTGCGCGGCCACGAGCGGCTGCGGCTGGTGTGGCGCCACCGACACCTGCGTCTCGGTGGACGGTCACGGTCGCGCCGCGAGCTGCGCCGGGGACGTGGCCCTCGACACGCCGCAGTGCCGCTACGACTCGTGCGGCATCTATGAGGGCTTCACGGACTACACCTGCCGCCGCACCCACACGAGCTTCGTGCGCTGCCGCCCGGGTGGCACCCCCGAGTTCCTCTTCTGCCCCTCCGGCTACACCTGTCGGCCCGGGAGCCGCTACCTCATGTGCTACCGCTGATCGGCGACGGCGCGGGTGAACTCGAGCAGGCGCTGCGTCAGGCAGTCGGGGTGGCTCATGTGCGGCGCGTGCCCGTACTCCTCGATGCGGTGCACCTCGGCGTGGGGGGGCAGGTGGTCCTCGAAGAACTTGCGGTGCTCCGGCCGCAGGATGCGGTCCGCCTCCCCCCACACCACGAACACCGGCATCTTCAGCTGCTCGAGCTCCTCCGGCTTGAGCAGCGTCTCGGGCGAGAGGCTGCGGAGGAGATCTTCGATGCCCGTGCGCCCGAACTGCTGCCGCACGCCCCACGCGAGCACGTGCCGCATGGGGTGCGGGCGGTGGAAGAGCCGGTCGACGAAGTCGAGCGCCTTGCCGTGGTTGGAGAGCATGAAGTCGTCGACGAAGTCGACCAGGTCCTCCGCGCCCATCGGCGCCCCGCCCGGCGCGGCCAGGAACAGGCCCAGCACGCGCTCGGGCCGCTCGACCGCGTAGCGCACCGCGGCCGCGCCCCCGAGGGAGTTGCCGAAGACGACCACGGGCTCGTCGAGGATCTGGTCGAGCCCCTCGCGGAGGCCGATCCCGAGCGTGTCGTGGTTCAGCCCCGAGGGCGGCAGCTCGCTGTAGCCGTGCCCCGGCATGTCGGGCGCGATCACCCTGCGCACGTGCGGGCGGACCCGACGGAGCACGCTCTCGTAGTACTGCCCGGCCGCGCTGAGGCCGTGCAGGACGAGCACGGGGGGCAGATCGCCGCCGCCCTTCGCCTCGAGCGCGTGGAGCATGCCGACCGACGTGGGCAGCCGACGGCTCGTGTACCCGCGGAAGCGCAGGCCGCCGAGGATCAGCCGGTCGGCGAGCCGAGGCAGGTGATGCAGGACCGGCGTGCGCCGCGTGCCGTCGCCGTCCGGTCGGGACGCCGCGCGCTCGCTGCGCTGGCGCGCCACGAACGCGTCGAACGTCTCCACCTCGTTACTCACGTCCCCACCATTAAGCACCATCGGGTGCCTCACCACCAAACTCACGTTGCTTCCCTGGGGTCTGGTCTTAGATCGCATACACATGCGGGAGGGAAGCAGCGCCGTGGCGGAAGAGACGGATTCCAACCGAGCCGCGCCTCCTCGCAGCCGGGTCCAGGCCCCCGATCCGCCTCGGCGCGGCAAGCGCCAGAAGGCCTGGCTGCTCCGCTGGCTGCAGCCCGACGGACACGAGTGGGGCGCGCACGTCTCGGACTACGACCCGGTCCGGGTCGAGGGCCTGCGTCGCTGGCTCGGCGCGGTCTTCGGCCCTCGCCGCCGCTACTTCCGGGTCGAGGTGGCCGGCTGGCACCACGTGCCCGAGGCCCCCGCCATGGTGGTCAGCAACCACAGCGGCGGCACCCTCTTCCTCGACAGCTGGGGCCTCCTCTGGGCCTGGTACACGCACTTCGGCACCGTGCGCCCCATCCACCCCGCGGCCCACGAGATGCTCTTCAGCAACTCCGTCACCGGCGAGTTCTTCTCGTCGCGAGGCGTGGTCCGCGGCGACCGCAAGGTGGCGAGCCGGGTGCTGACCCAGTGGAAGCAGGACCTGCTCGTCATGCCGGGCGGGGACCTCGACGTCTGGCGGCCGTACAAGGACCGCTATCACGTGCAGTTCGCGGGGCGCACGGGCTACGCCCGGCTCGCGCTCGAGGCGAACGTGCCCGTGATCCCGGTGGCCAACGCGGGCGCGCACGAGACGCTGATGGTGCTCTCCGACGGGCGCCGCTTCGCCGAGGCGCTGCGGCTGCCGCAGATCGCCCGCGCGCACATCTGGCCCGTGCACCTGTCGCTGCCCTGGGGGCTCGCCTTCGGCCCGCTGCCCCACATCCCGACGCCCGCCAAGCTGCGCTATCGCTTCGCCCCGCCCGTGTACCCGGCCCAGGTCGGCGTGACGGGCGAGGGCCCCGTGTCAGCGGCGCAGGTCGCGGCGTTCGACGAGCTGATCCGCGCCGGCGTGCAGTCGCAGCTCGATCTCCTGGCCCACGAGTAGCTCAGTCGGGGTCCTCGAACGACGGCGGGCGCTTGGCGAAGCCGGCCGTGACCGCCTCCATCTGGTTCTTGCTGCCGAGCAGCTCGAGCTGCAGCTCGGTCTCGCGCAGGAACGCGTCCGCCACGGACATCGAGGGCGCCTCCTGCCAGAGCCGCTTGCCGTTGCGGATGGCGTGCGGGCTGTTCGCCGCGATGGCGTGGGCCGTCTCGAGCGCGTCCTTCAGCGGCTCGGCGCTCAGCCGCGTGGCGAGGCCGAGCTGCACCGCCTCTTCCCCGGAGACACGGCGGCCCGTGAACGTCAGCTCGCGCGCCACGTCGGGGCGCACGAGCCCGGGCAGGGTCTTGGTGATGCCCATGTCCGGGATGAGGCCCCAGCGGATCTCCATCACGCTGAGCTGTGTCTCGGGGTGCACGTAGCGCACGTCCGCCCCGAGCGCGATCTGCAGGCCGCCGCCGAAGACGAAGCCGTGCAGCGCCGCGATGACCGGGACGGGCACCTCCTGCCAGATCCAGCCGACCCGCTGCGCGAGGTTGGCCGGGCTGTCGTCGGGCCGCTCGAGGAGCTTCTTGCCCACGTCGCCCGACGCCATGAACGCCTGGAAGTCGAGCCCCGCGCAGAAGGCCGGGCCCTCGCCCGAGAGCACCACCGCGCGGACGCTGGGGTCGGCCTTCAGCGCCTTGCCCGCCTCGATGATGCCCTCGAACATCGCGAGGTCGAGCCCGTTGCGCTTCTCGGGGCGGTTGAGGGAGACGTGGGCGACGGGGCCGTCGCGCTTCACCAGGACGCGGTCTTCGCTCATGGGCCAAGGTCTACCCCAGGCTGCACGGCGCCGCGAACCGATCTATGACCGCGCCATGGGCGACACTCGCAAGGTCTCGGACATCTTCGACCCCGCGCGCTGGACCGAGGTCGAGGGCCTCGACTTCACCGACATCACCTACCACCGCGCGAAGGACCTCGGCTGCGTCCGCATCGCCTTCGATCGGCCCGAGGTGCGCAACGCGTTCCGCCCGCACACGGTGGACGAGCTGTACCGCGCACTCGATCACGCGCGCATGTGGAGCGACGTCGGCTGCGTGATCCTCACGGGCAACGGCCCGTCGCCGAAGGACGGCGGCTGGGCGTTCTGCTCGGGCGGCGACCAGCGCATCCGCGGCAAGGACGGCTACAAGTACGAGGGCGCGGGCGGCGTCGATCCCGCGCGGCTCGGCCGGCTGCACATCCTCGAGGTCCAGCGCCTCATCCGCTTCATGCCCAAGGTCGTCATGTGCGTGGCGCCGGGCTGGGCGGTCGGCGGCGGGCACAGCCTGCACGTGGTCTGCGACCTGACGATCGCGAGCGAGGAGCACGCGGTGTTCAAGCAGACCGACGCCGACGTCGCGAGCTACGACGCCGGCTACGGCAGCGCCTACCTCGCGCGCATGGTGGGCCAGAAGAAGGCGCGAGAGATCTTCTTCGTCGGCGGGAACTACACGGCGCAGCAGGCGGCTGACATGGGCATGGTCAACGCCGTCGTGCCCCACGCCGAGCTGGAGTCGTTCGCCCTCGACTGGGCGAACGAGATCGTGACCAAGAGCCCGACCGCCATCCGGATGCTCAAGTTCGCGATGAACATGATCGACGACGGGCTGGTCGGGCAGCAGATCTTCGCCGGCGAGGCCACGCGCCTCGGCTACGCCACCGACGAGGCCCAGGAGGGGCGCGACGCCTTCCTGGAGAAGCGCGACAAGGACTTCACCAAGTTCCCCTGGCACTTCTGAGGCGTGCGCGGCCCGGAGTGCGCGTGGCGATGCGCCACGGCGCGCAATCGCTGCGCCTCGGGGTGCACGGTTCGGCGGCCTGAAGGAAGCCGGCACGATGGTTGCGGTTCGTGGAGGGCATGAGCTCCCACGCGTCCCTCGAGCCCGGTGCCCGCATCGGCAAATACGTCCTGCGAGAGCGCATCGGAAATGGCGCCACCGCGCACGTCTACGAGGCCCAGCACGAGGCGCTCGGGCACGTCGTCGCCATCAAGGTCCTGCGCCGCGTGATGGTGGCGAAGATCCAGGGGCGCTTCGATCGGGAGACCCGCGCGCTGGCCTCCATCCACTCGCGACACGTCCCGCAGGTGCACGACGTGGGCACGCTCGAGGACGGGACGCCCTACGTGGTGATGGAGCGGCTGCGCGGCGAGACGCTCGCCGAGCACATCCAGGGCCGCGGCCGGCTCTCGGTCGAGGAGACGCTCGACCTCGGCGCACAGCTCGCCGCGGCGCTCGAGGCCACACACGAGGCAGGCTGGGTGCACCGCGACGTCAAGCCCTGCAACCTCGTGCTGCACGAGGAGAGCGACGGGCGGCGGGTGCTCAAGCTCTGCGACTTCGGTGTGTGCACGCCGCGCGAGCGCGAGCAGAACCCGCGGCTGACCCTGGACGGGCAGACGGTCGGCACGCCGGAGCACATGTCGCCCGAGCAGGCGCGGGGGCTTCCCCTCGATCCGCGCTCGGACGTCTTCGCGATCGGCACCGTGCTGCACGAGATGCTCATCGGCTACTCGCCCTTCGAGCGCCCCGGCACGAGCCCGCACGTGGTCGCGCTCGCCGTCACGCGCGAGCCGGTGCGCAGCCTCCGCGACGAGCGGAGCGACGTCTCTCCCGCGCTCGACGCGCTGATCCTGAAGACCCTCGAGAAGGAGCCCGACGGGCGCCCGAGCTCCGCCACCGCGCTGCGTCAGGCCCTCGAGGGCATCGTGACGGAGGGGATCCCCGAGGAGCGCGCCGCGCCGCGCGGGACACGGCGCGAGGACGCCGGGGCGCCGCGGCGTCGCGCGCGAACCTCGGGCACGCCGGGCTGGGCGCGGACCGGGCTCGCCGCCGCCGCCGCCGCGGCCGTCGCGCTGCTCACCTTCGCGTGG
>SHBB01000578.1 GCA_004213565.1 Sandaracinaceae bacterium | reverse complement strand
CATCTCCACCTCGCAGTGGATCGGCCTGGCCGTGGTGGCCGGCATGGGGGTCGTCTACGCCCGGTTCCAGAAGCGCGCGAAGGCCAAGCTCGCCGAGCCGCTGCCCGCCGCCTGACACCGGCTGCCGTGGGCCGGGCCGCGTGGTAGAACGCGCCGGCCATGTTCGACCCCGTCTCGCAGCGCGTCAGCTTTCCGAAGCTGGAAGAAGAGCTCCTCGACTTCTGGGAGAAGGAGGGCATCTTCGAGAAGTCGGTGGAGGCGGCGAAGGACCGGCCCCGCTTCGTCTTCTACGAGGGCCCGCCCACCGCGAACGGCCTGCCGCACCCCGGCCACGTGCTGACGCGCGTGATGAAGGACGTCGTCTTGCGCTACCGCACGATGACCGGCTTCCACGTGCCGCGCCGCGCGGGCTGGGACACGCATGGGCTCCCGGTCGAGGTGGAGGTCGAGAAGGACCTCGGCATCCACGGCCACGACGGCATCGAGGCGTACGGCGTCGAGGCGTTCAGCAAGCGCTGCATCGAGAGCGTCTTCAAGTACATCGAGGAGTGGCGCGTCATGACCCGGCGCATCGCCTTCTGGGTCGACTTCGACGACGCCTACGTGACCTTCCACTCCCGCTACGTGCAGAGCGTGTGGTGGGCGCTCAAGACCCTCTTCGACAAGGGCCTGCTCTACCAGGACTACAAGGTGGTCTGGTGGTGGCCCCAGGGCGGCACCGCGCTCTCGAGCGGGGAGGTCGGCCAGGGCTACAAGGAGGTCGACGACCCGTCGGTCATCGTGCGCTTCCGGCTGAAGGGCCGGGAGAAGAAGAGCTTCCTCGCCTGGACGACGACCCCCTGGACGCTCCCGTCGAACGTCGCGCTCGCGGTGGCGGCCGACCAGACGTACGTGACGGTCCGGCTCGAGGACGGCGAGGAGCTGATCCTGGCCGAGGCCCTGGTCGGCAAGGTCATCGGCGAGCGCGAGCACGAGGTCGTCGAGACCCAGCTCGGCAAGGACCTGGTCGGGACCGAGTACGAGCCGGTCTTCGATTACGCCACGCCCGAGGGCGGCAAGGCCTACCAGGTCGTGGCCGCGGACTTCGTCACCCTCGACAGCGGCTCGGGCCTCGTGCACATCGCGCCCGCCTTCGGTGAGGAGGACTTCCAGGTCGCCAAGGCGCAGGGGCTGGGCTTCCTGCAGCTGGTCGAGCCGGACGGGACCTTCTCCCCGTCCGTCACGGACTTCGCCGGGCGCTTCTGCAAGGAGGCGGACCGCGACATCATCCGGCTGCTGAAGAAGCGCGGCGACCTCTTCCACGAGGAGGTCTACAAGCACGACTACCCCTTCTGCTGGCGAAAGATGAGCGACCCGCTCATCCAGTACGCGCGCCGCTCGTGGTTCATCAAGACCACGGCCGAGATCGAGCGCGTCATCGAGAACAACCAGCAGGTCCACTGGGAGCCGGCGCACATCAAGGACGGCCGCTTCGGCGAGTTCCTGCGCACGAACGTCGACTGGGCGCTCTCGCGCGAGCGCTTCTGGGGCACGCCGCTGCCCATCTGGATCAACGACGAGACCGGAAAGATGGAGGCGATCGGCTCGGTCGACGAGCTGCTCGCGCGCAACCCCGACGCCTTCGCGCACTTCGACGCGGCCAAGGAGGAGGACCCGTCGCTGCGGGAGGATCTCCGCGTCCACAAGCCGTGGATCGACGAGGTGACCTACCAGCTCGAGGGCGAGCCGGGCGTCTACCGCCGGGTCGGCGACGTCATCGACTGCTGGTTCGACTCGGGCTGCATGCCCTTCGCCCAGCACGGCTACCCGCATCAGAACAAGGAGCGCTTCGAGGCGGAGTTCCCGGCGGACTTCATCACCGAGGCGCTCGATCAGACGCGCGGCTGGTTCTACTCGCTGATCATGATCAGCACGCTGCTCTTCGAGGACGAGGGGCTGCCGCACCCGTATCGCAACTGCACGGTGCTGGGGTTGTTGACGGCCGCGGACGGGCTGAAGCTGAGCAAGCAGCTGAAGAACTACTCGCCCCCGGACGAGATGTTCCAGAAGTTCGGCGCCGACGCCGTGCGCTGGTCGCTCTACGCGCAGTCGCTCCCGGGCCAGAGCGCCAAGTGGTTCGACGGCGGCGCGAACGACGCCATCAAGGACTTCCTGCTCAAGATCTGGAACTGCTACTCGTTCTTCGTCACCTACGCGAACATCGACGAGTGGAACCCGCGCTCGTCGCGCCCGCCGCTCGCGGCGCGGACCGACATGGACCGCTGGATCCTGGCGGAGCTCGACGCGACGGTCCGCGAGGTGCGGGCCGAGATGGACGCCTACCGCACCCACCCGTCCGCGCGGCGGCTGGGCGAGTTCGTCGACAGCCTGAGCAACTGGTACGTGCGCCGCAGCCGGGCGCGCTTCTGGGCCAAGGGCGAGTCGCAGGACAAGGACGCCGCCTTCGCCACCCTCTACGAGGTGCTGGTCGAGCTCTCGAGGGTGCTCGCGCCCTTCACGCCGTACCTGGCCGAGGCGCTCTACCAGAACCTCGCGCGCAAGGGCATCGACGGCTGCCCCGAGTCCGTGCACCTCGACGCCTTCCCCGAGCCGGACGACGCGCGTCAGGACGACGCGCTCCGCGCGCAGATGGAGGCGGCGCGCAACGTCGTGACCCTCGGCCAGCGGGTCCGCGCGGCGCACAAGCTCAAGGTCCGCCAGCCGCTCGCGGAGGCCATCGTGGTGGTCGCGGACGACGACGAGCGGGACACCCTCGAGCGCTTCGCCGACGCGATCACCGACGAGCTCAACATCCAGGAGCTCAGCTTCACGGACGAGCCCCAGAAGTACGTCGAGTTCTCGCTCCTGCCGAACTTCCGGGTCTGCGGTCCCAAGCACGGCAAGCGCGTCCCGCTCATCAAGAAGGCGCTGCAGGGCGCGGACGGCGGCGCGCTCTACGAGCAGATGGAGCAGGACGGCAAGATCGGCCTCGAGCTCTCGGACGGCCCCATCGAGCTGGGCCCCGACGAGATCGAGATCCGGCTCGAGGCGAAGGAGGACTTCGCGGCCGCGAGCTTCAAGGGGCGCGTCGTCGTGCTCGACACGCGCGTGACCGACGCGCTCAAGCGCACCGGCCTGGCGCGCGAGGTCGTCAACCGCGTGCAGCGCGCGCGCAAGGACATGGATCTCCCGTTCGAGGCGCGGATCGAGCTGCGCTGGGAGACGGCGGACGAGGAGCTGGCGACGGCCCTCGGCGAGCACGCGGCCTACGTGCGCGACCAGGTCCTGGCCGTCTCCTTCGACCGCAGCGGCGAGGGTCAGGGGGAGCGCGTCGACGCGGAGGTCGAGGGCCACCCGCTGACCCTGCACATCCACCCCGTCTGAGGAGGATCCGATGACCGCACAGAAGCTCGACGGCAAAGCCATCGCCAAGCAGGTCCGGGAGGAGGTCGCCGAGAGCGCGGCGCGCTTCCTGGCCACGCACGGACGCCAGCCCGGCCTCGAGGTGGTGCTCGTCGGCGAGGACGCCGCGTCCCAGGTCTACGTGCGCAACAAGGAGCGCGCGGCGGGCAAGGCCGGCATCCGCGGCGAGGTGCATCGCTTGCCTGCCGACGCGAGCGAGGACGCGCTCTTCGCGCTGCTCGCGAAGCTGAACGCGGACGACGCGGTGGACGGCATCCTCGTGCAGCTCCCGCTCCCGGAGCAGCTCGACGAGCTGCGCACCACGGACCGCATCCTGCCGTCGAAGGACGTCGATGGCCTGCACGCGATCAACGCGGGCTTCCTCATGGTGGGTCGGGACGGCCTGCGACCGTGCACGCCCCGCGGGTGCATGCGCCTCCTCGCGGAGACGGGCGTCTCGCTCAGCGGCAAGCGCGCGCTGGTGCTCGGGCGCAGCAACCTCGTCGGCAAGCCCATCGCCCAGATGCTCCTCGCCGAGCACTGCACGGTCACCATGGCGCACTCGCGCACCCAGGACCTGGCCGAGCGCGTCCGCGAGAGCGACATCGTGATCGCCGCGGTCGGTCGGCCGAAGATGGTCCAGGGCGACTGGCTGAAGGAGGGCGCCATCGTCATCGACGTCGGCATCAACCGCCTCGAGGACGGCTCGCTCTGCGGCGACGTGGACTACGACGGCGCCCTCGAGCGCGCCGCGTGGATCACCCCGGTGCCCGGCGGCGTCGGCCCGATGACCATCGCGATGCTGCTCCAGAACACCGTCGACGCGGCCTGGGCGCGCGCTGGGGGCTGACCACGAAGGGAACCCGCGCCCGGTGAGAGTGTCGGCCCTGGGTGCGCTGGCGGCTGACGTCGATGGTGATCCTGGGGCTCGGCCTCTCGCTGGCGGCGCCGGCGCGGGCCTGCTCGATCTCGCGGGAGCCGTACGGGCGGGCGCTCCGGACCGCGCACCCCGTGGTGGCGGCCTGCGAGGCGCGCTTCGGGCTGCCTGCCGGGCGCTACGTGATGCGGGTGGCCGTCGACCCGTCGGGCAAGGCCACCGAGGTGGCGGTCTCGGAGGCGCCGGGAGAGCTCGACGCCGCGGCCGAGAGCTGCCTCGAGATGGCGTTCACGCTCCCCGGGTATCCGGCGACCGAGCGGCCGGCGTCGAGGGGAGCTCGGAGCGGGGGAGGGCGGCTGTCCCGCGTGCCGTCGCCCGCGCGGCTGTGCGACGGCCCCGTGGTGATCAGCTGGCCGTTCGTGCTGCGCTGATCAATCCAGGATCTGGGCCAGGATCCGGTCGAGCTCGTCGTAGCTCGAGTAGTTGACGACGAGCTTGCCCTTGCCCTTCTTGTCCTCGACGGCCACCGGGGCGCCGAGGCTGCGGCTCAGGCGCTGCTCGAGGTCTTTGACGTTGGCGCTCTTGCTCGAGGCGGCCTTCTCCTCGGCCGGCTTCTCTCCGCGCGCCTCGGCCCGGACGCGGCGCTCGGTCTCGCGCACGCTCCAGCCCTTCTTCACCGCGGCCGCCGCGAGGCGCTTCATCGCCGCGACGTCCGGCGCGCCGAGGAGCGCGCGGCCGTGGCCTTCGCTGAGCTGGGCGTCCTCGAGCAGATCGAGCACCTGCGGCGGCAGCTTCAAGAGCCGCAGCGCGTTGGCGATGGTCGAGCGGTCCTTGCCAACCCGCTGCGCGACCGACTCCTGCGTGTGGCCGTGCTCGTCGACCAGGCGCTGGAACGCCTTCGCGGTCTCGATGGGGTTGAGGTCCTCGCGCTGGAGGTTCTCGACCAGCGCCGCCTCGAACGCCTCGTCGGTCCCCAGCTCGCGCACGAAGACCGGCACCCGCTTGAGGCCGGCCCGCTGCGCCGCGCGCCAGCGCCGCTCGCCCGCGATGATCTCGTAGCCCGGCTGACCCGCGCGCTCGCGCACGAGGATGGGCTCGAGCACACCGAGGTGGCGAATGGAGGCCGCCAGCTCGTCCAGCTTGGCGTCGTCGAAGCGCGTGCGGGGCTGCTCCCGGTTGGGGTGCACGTCCTCGATGTTCGCCTCGAAGCCCTGCGCCTTCTTCGCCGGCGCCGCGGCCTCGCCCCCCGCCGCCTTGGGGGGCGCGGTGGGGAGCATGCCGTCGAGCCCACGTCCGAGTCGCCGCTTCGCCACCTCAGGCCGCCTCGTCCGCTTCCTCGAGCAGCTCTCGCGCGAGGTTCAGGTACGTGTGGCTGCCCCGCGAGCTCGAGTCGTAGAGGTAGACCGGCTTGCCGTGCGACGGCGCCTCGGCGAGGCGAATGTTGCGCGGGATGGTCGTCTGGTAGACCCGGAAGTGCTTGCGGACCTCCTGCGCGACCTCCTTGGAGAGGTTGCTGCGCGGGTCCCACATGGTCAGGAGCACGCCGTCCAGCTCGAGGCTCTCGTTGAGCCCCATGCGGATGCGCTCGATGGTGTTGGTCAGGTCGCCCAGGCCCTCGAGCGCGTAGTACTCGCACTGCATCGGCACGATGACCATGTCCGCCGCGACGAGCGCGTTGATGGTGAGGATGCCGAGCGACGGCGGGCAGTCGATCAGCACGTAGTCGTAGGTGGAGCGGGCGCGCTCGAGCGCCTCGCGCAGGCGGTAGAAGCGGTCGCCGAGATCCACCAGCTCCAGCCCGGCCGCGGCGAGGTTGGGCGAGGAGGGGGCGAGGAAGAGCTTCTCCAGCTCCGTGCCGACGACGATGTCCTCGAGCCGCTCCTGCCCGATGAGCATCTCGTACGTGCCCCGCTGCACCTTGCGGTGCGAGACGCCGAGCCCGCTCGTGGCGTTGCCCTGCGAGTCCATGTCGACGAGCAGCACGCGCTGGTCGGCGATGGCGAGGCTCGCCGAGAGATTCACGGCCGTCGTGGTCTTACCCACGCCGCCCTTCTGATTCGCGATCGCGACGACTTTGCCCATCAGATCACCCGGGTCTCGGGAGGTGCATCGTCTACCAGCACGCGGCCCCGACGGCAACGCAGACGGAGCGTGAACGGCGCGACTGACGTACTTCGCGCGCTTTTTTTCTCACTCCCAGATCGCAGTGGTAGAAGGTACTCAGATGTAGGACAAGGTGGTTGCGGATGACACTCAACAACACACGAACAGCTCGACCGTCGGCTCTCTCGACGGTGCTCGCTGCCGACGCGGACCTCCCCCGCGGCGCGCGCCGGGTGCTGCAGCGTG
>SHBB01000577.1 GCA_004213565.1 Sandaracinaceae bacterium | reverse complement strand
CCGCGCTCGCGGTGTGCGGCCTGCTCGACGCGCCGAGCGCGCTGGAGGTCGGCGTGACGCCGCTCCGCGCGGTGGCGGCGGGCGCGTCGCTCGGGCTCACGTCAGGGCTGATGATCCTGGCTCGACGAGGTCATCCGCCGGCGGGCGCGACCACGCTGATCGTCTCGCTCGGGCTGATGACGTCGGCCGCGCACCTCGGCGTGCTCTTCGCGGCGGTGGTGCTGCTCGTGCTCCAGGCCTGGCTGATCCACCGGATCGCGGGCACGCCGTATCCGCGATGGGCCCCGGCAGAGTGAGGGCCCGCTCCGCGCGCGACGGGACCACCGCGCCTACTTGCGGCGCTTCACGGGGCGGACGGCCTGCCAGACGCGATGGCCCAGCCAGCTCTTGGAGGGGTTGGCGACGAGGCCGAGGCGGCCGTCGCAGAAGCGCGCCACGTCGCGGGCCTCTTCGATCACCGGGCCGAGCGCCGCGAGGGGCTCGTCGGCCCGCGTCTCGGTGACGAGGTAGCGAGGGAAGCCGTCTCGGAGGCGCGCCCGCCAGGGGGGAGCGCCGTCTCGGGTGGGCTTGTGCTTCAGGCCCACGCTGAGCCAGCGCCAACGCGCCTTCACGCCGTTGCGCGATCGGTAGACGGTCCAGCCTTCTTGGCCGAGCGTGGCGCGCAGCTGCGTGAACGCTTCGCGCCACACGGCGTCGGGGTGTTCTGCGTTCATGAGGACACTCTAGAGCGCGGCGCGGACTTGTCAGGCTCCGACGAGCGCGGCCTCGATGTGGGCCAGCCACTCCTCGACGTCTCGCCCGGGCGTGGCCCCGGCTCGACTTCGGACGCCCGAGAGGAAGGCGTCGTCGAGCGCCGCGCTCCAGGTTGGATCGGGGCCGCTCGGGCGAGGGACGTAGTCCGAGGCGCACCAGCGGGCGGCCAGCGCGCTCAGGGCGGCCGCGACCGCGGCGAGGAGCGCGAGCCTCGGGTCGCTCGAAGCGCCGAAGAGGAAGAGCGCCGCGGCGGTGGCGAGCGCGAAGCAGCCGGGAAGGCCCCAGCGGCTGACGAACGAGACGGCGTGGAGGGCGTGCTCGACCGCGCGCGGATCGCCAGCGAGCAGGTCGCTCAGGAGAGCCCGGTTCGCGCGCCACCGCTTCAGGGCGCTCCGCGCGCGGTAGCAGTTCTCGCGCTCCAGCTCGGGGTGGTCCCACTCCCAGACCCGCAGCTCGTCGAGCCGGGACAGCAGGAGGCGCTGTTCGTGCAGCAGCGCGAGCTGTCGGCCCATGGCGAAGCCGAAGCGTGACGCGCCCGCGGCGAGGCAGGGAGCGCGCGCGGTGCTGGCGCGGAGCGAGCGACGCAGCAGCGGCACCACCTCGGCGGCGGGCTGGTGTCGCTCGATCTCGGCCGCGAGCGCGCGTGCTCGCGCATGGCTCGCGCCGGTGGCTTCGATCTGGAGTGCGTGGTGATGAAGGCGCATGTCGGCGCTCCCTTCGTTCGTGGCCGCGCGTCATTCCGAGCCGTCGGGGCCACCCCGCGTTACGGCGTAGTCGGTGGTCTTCGCGCGCGTCGCGGAGAGGAGGGTGGCTTGACTTCCCGATCGGCGGCCCCACTGTCCATGGAGCCCGTGCTCCCCATGACCCGTCACCTCCCGAGCCAGACCGCGGACCTCCACGTCGAGGTCGCCGCCGCGCCGGAGCGTGCCGCGATCGCCTCCTGAGCGGTCGCGGCGGAGTCGGTCTCGAACGCGCGGGCGTCGCCCGCAGCGGTTCTGCGTTCGCCCGCCGCGTCGTCGCGGTGGGTCGAGGAGGTTTGCATGGGATTGCCCGAGATCGTCGTCACGGAAGACGACTACCGAGACTTGTGTGCGTTGCTCGAAGGCGCGCCGGCCGCGTCGCAGTTGGCCGTCGACCGGCTCGACCTGGAGATCGCCCGCGCCCGGATCGTGCCGACCGAGAGCGTGGCGGCGGACGTGGTCACGATGGGGGCGACGGTGCGGGTGGAGGAGCTGGTCACGGACACGCGACGCGTGGTGACGCTGGTCTATCCGGGCGACGCCGACGCGGACGCGGGCCGCATCTCGGTGCTGTCGCCACTCGGCTCGGCGCTGATCGGGTTGCGGGCTGGACAGATCATCGAGTGGGCGGTGCCGGGGCGGCCTCGCTCGCGCTATCGCGTCGCGGCGGTGCTCGCGCAGCCGGTCCGCGCGCGGAGGGACGCGGTATGAGCCAGCTCGCGATCCTCGGTGGCGCGCCGACGCTGACGCAGGGAGACCATCGGCCCTGGCCGCAGCTCGGAGCGCGCGAGCGCGAGGCGGTGTCACGCGTGCTCGAGCGCGGGGTCCTCGGCGGCGAGGACGGGCCCGCGTCGCGTGCGCTCGAGGCGCGCTTCGCGGAGCTCGTCGGGGTCCGGCACGCGCTGCTGACGCACGCCGGGACGAGCGCGCTCCAGCTCGCCCTCGCGGCCGCGGAGATCGCGCCCGGTGAGGAGGTCATCCTGCCTGCCTACGGCTACGTGGCCGCCCCGCTCTGCGTGCTCGCGCGGGGAGGTATCCCGCGCTTCGTCGACGTCGACCGAGAGAGCGGCAACCTGGATCCGCGCGCGGTGGAGAAGGTGCTGGTGGAAAAGGCGCTGACGACGCGCGCGCGCGCGATCGTGCCGATGCACATTCATGGCTGCCCCGCCGACATGGATCAGCTCAGCGCGCTCGCGGCGCGCCACGGGCTGGCGTTGATCGAGGACGCGGCGCAGGCGCTGGGCGCGACCCACCGCGGGCGTCCGGTCGGCGGGCTCGGCGCGTCGGCCGCGTTCTCGTTCCAGTCCACCAAGCACGTGCCGGCCGGGGAGGGCGGGGTGTTCGTCACCGACGACGACGCGGCGGCGGAGCGCGCGCGGAGCGCCCGGGGCTTCGGGCGGGACGTGAGGGCGCAGCGAGAGGCGGGCGGCCTCGTGGCGCACACGCTCGGAGGGGTGGGGCGGGGCAACGAGATGATGGCCGCCGTCGCCCTCGCGCAACTCGAGCGGTTGCCGGAGCGGATGGCCACCATGCGATGGAACGAGACGCTGCTGCGCGACGCGTTCGCTGATCTCGAGGGCCTCTCGCTCCAGACGGTCGAGGCGGATCGAACGGCCGTCTGGTACAAGCTGCGCCTCCACTTCGACGCGCGCGTCGCCGACCTCGCGCTGGCGCCGCGCGCGCTGCGGAGCTTGCTGATGCGCGCCCTGGCCGCGGAGGGGGTCGGCGTGACGCTGTGGCAAGATCACCTGCTCCCGGAGCACCCGGCGTTCGCGCCGCACGGGGGCTTCGAGCGTCGCTGGCCCTACGCGCTCCACCCGGAGCCAGACGCGCTGCGCGCGGAGTATCGCGCGGAGCGCTTCCCACGCGCCCGGGCGCTGCTCGACGCGTCGCTGGTGCTCTTCGACGAGAATCGACCGCTGATCGCCCAGACGCCCCGCACGGTCGAGCGGGTCGCGGCCGCGGTCCGCAAGGTCTGGGCGGGGCGTCATGCGCTCGCGCGCGCGTTCCCGGACGAGGGGCCGACCGACCGGACGTGACGCGCGGCCCGACCCTGCTTATCGTCAACCCATGTCGTGGGAGCCGGTGGAGCGATGGCCGGGCGAGGCGGGCGGGGAGGGGGCCTTCCGCTCGGGCGCGGAGCCGGCGCTCGCCTCGCGCGACGCGCCTTCGGCCTGGGAGCGGGTGACGCTGTTCTGGTTCTCGACGCCGGAGCTGCCGCTCGAGCGGGTGGCGCGCCGCGCGGTGCTCACCTCGAGCTACGTCTACGTGCAGCGCTTCGACGGGCGGCGAGAGCGAGTCCGGCGCGACCAGCTGCGCGGCTTCCGGCGCGAGGGCGGGCGCCTGATCGTCGGGGTGCGCGAGGGCGAAGATCTGGTGCTGCCGCTCCGCGCGAAGTGTGAGGTGCAAGCCAGGCTGCTGGCGCAGCTCGGGAGTCAGGCCGACGCGAAGTGGACGGGATGGCGGCGCGTGGCGGTGGCGGTCGCCGGGGCGGTGATCGCGGCGGCGGCGGCGGGCGTGATGTTGCGGCCGACGTCGCTCGCGGACGTGATGACCCACTGGGGCCTCGGGCTCTACACGTCCGAGGTCTGCCTGCGCGTCTACGTCGGCGTGGCCGCGTGCGTGGTCTTGCTGTTCTGTCTCCTCTGGCTCCCGATGCGCGCGCGGGTCGACGCGCTCGGAGTGGAGGTGCGCCGGGGGCTCATCCCGTGGCTGCCGTTCTTCCTCCCCGCCGAGCAGGTCGACGGCGTGCGCGTGGTCGAGGTCCGCGGCAACACCAAGCACCACCGCAACGTGCTCATGGGCTACGCGGTGGAGCTGGTGTTCGAGCCCGCCATCCGTCTCGCCTCGCTCCGGCGCGCGAGCTCGCTGCGGCTCCGGACGCACCGCAACGTGCACATGGCCATCGCGCCGCGCGCGGAAGCGGAGCTGCTCCGGAAGCTCCTGCGGATCCCGTCGAGCTCGTAGCCCGCGACCCGCACGAGAGTCAGCGGTCCCCGTTCCTGGATACCGGGGACGACGGCGCCGCTTTTTTGCGTTCTCGATCCGCGTGGGCATTCTCCCGACAACACGGCGCTGGGGGCGCTGGGGCGCCGTGGAGTGCGGGTGAGAAAGAAATGCTGTCTAGCTTCGATGAGAGTCTCTCTTGGTCCGTCTGGCGCCTCGACTGGGCGTCGCTGTGGCCGCTTCAGCTGAGCGGAGGGCTGCGCGCGGGTCCGATCGACGCCGACGAGGCGCTGGCGTTCGTGGCCGCGCACTACGCGGAGGTCTTCCAGGCCGACGCGGCGGACCGTCGCTTCCTTCCCGACCCCATGACGGACGCCAAGCGGCGCTTCTTCGCGGCCTCGGATCGGATCGCGTTCTACGACGGAGACCGCGTGGTCGGGCTGCTCGTCGGCAACCCGGTCGACTGGAGCACCTACTACTGGCGCACCGTCGCGCTGCTTCCCGCGTACCAGGGCCGGGGGCTCCTCGCGCAGGTCCTCCGCCACACCGACGCGCTCATGCGGGCGCATGGCGTGGTGCGGGTCGAGGGGGAGTGCGCGCCGACGAACTACCGCCAGCTGCGGCTCCTGCTGCGGCTGGGATACGTGGTGACCAGCACGGTCACGAGCGAGCGCTGGGGCGCGTTGCTGCGCCTGACGCGCTTCTTGAACGAAGAGGCGGAGGAGGCGTTCGCCGAGCGCTTCAGCAAGGACGTCGGTCTGCCTCGCAGCCCTTCCAGCCCATCCACATCGAGAGGAGAACGTCATGAAGAAGTTCGCGACCGGCAGTTTCTGAAGCCAGCGCAGGTGTCCTGCGCATCGAGGGGCGCGCAGTGATCGCGGCCGCGCTGAAGCTCGACATCGAGCGCTACGCCGCCGGGATGCACCGCACGAACGCGCTGTACGTCGGCGCCGCGACCGGGCGCCTCACGCCCGAGATCGTCGGCTTCTACCTCTTCAACGTGCGGCACCGTGCAGCACACGCCGCTCCACCTCGAGCGGGCGCGTCGGCGCGCCCTCGCGCTCGGCCGGACGGACCTGGCCGAGCACTTCTCCCAGAAGCTCGTCGAGGAGCACGGGCACGATCGCTGGGCGGACGGGGATCTGTCCCTGTTCCGCGAGCGGTTCGGCAGCGACGCCGATGGCTCGCTCGCGCCCGCGCTCCTGACGCAGCTCCGCTGGATCGAGGCCCTCATCGACCGCGATCCGGCGCTCTACCTCGCGTACATCCTCTTCGCGGAGTACCTCATCGTGCTCATGGGGCCGTCTTGGCTCTCGATGGTCGAGGCGCGCTGCGGCATCCCGCGGCAGATGCTCTCCGTCATCGGGAACCACGCCGAGCTCGACAAGGACCACACCGACGAGGGGCTCGACGCCATCGACGCCCTCGTGCGCGAGCCGCGACAGATCGGGCCCATGCGCGAGACGGTCGCGCGGGCGATCGCGCTCTTCGAGCGCTGGTCGGGTGAGGTGCTCGCCCATGGAGTGCTCTCCCAATCCCTCCGACCCGAGGAGCCGTCGTCGTGGACCCGCGCCTCCTTCGCCTGAGCCGAGACCTCCCGCTGCCGGCGGGCTTCGCGGCGCCGGAGCGCTTCTCGGACGTCGTCTCGATCGACGGGGTCGAGGTGCACCGCGCGGGCCTGCAGGCCCGGGGGCCCGGCGGGGTCGAGGTCACCGGGAGCGCGGCCGAGGTGGGCGGGGACCCGCTGCCCCGCGCCTGGTACGAGCTGCTCGAGCGGGCGGCCATCGTGCGGGCGAGCGACCGCGCCCAGCCTTACGTCGACGCGTGTGGGCGGGTGACGGGGAGCGCGCGCCACCCGGTCTCGCCCGATGCCGGCGCGGAGCGCCGCGCCGCGCGCTCGAACGGCGTCGCCCTGCATCGGACCTTCGAGGCGGCGCGCGAGGCGGCGCTCCTGGAGCTGATCGAGCGCGACCGGGTGCTCGGCAGCTGGTACGGCGAGCTGCCGCTCCGGCCGGCGGCGCTCCCGGAGCGCCTGCGCCCGTTCGTGTCGCACGAGTGGGTCGTGCGCCGGGTCGACGATCCGGCAGGGGTGGAGCCGGACATCACCGCGGTGGTCGTCGTGGGGTTCCCGCGGCGGAGCACCGCGCCGCTCGCGCGCGGCTTCGCGGCCGGTCGAAGCCTCGCGGAG
>SHBB01000576.1 GCA_004213565.1 Sandaracinaceae bacterium | reverse complement strand
GGCGGGTCGGACGAGGCGCCCCCGAGCCCGCTGGACGCCGCGCTGATCTTCGCGCCGGTCGGCGCGCTCGTGCCGCGGGCGCTGGAGGCCGTGCGCCCCGGCGGCTCCGTCGTCTGCGGCGGCATCCACATGAGCGACGTCCCGTCGTTCCCCTATCGCCTCCTCTGGGGCGAGCGCGTGCTCCGCTCGGTCGCGAACCTCACGCGCCAGGACGGCGAGCGGCTCCTCGCGCTCGCGCCGACGATCCCCATCCGGACGCGGACGCACACCTACGCGCTCGAGGACGCCGCGCGCGCCCTGGACGACCTACGCGAGGGACGCTTCGAGGGGGCCGCCGTCCTCACCCCCTGACTTGCCCGTCCCCCGGGGGTGCGCACCTGCCGCGCATGGCCCGGTACGTCGACGAGATCATGAACCCCGAGCTGTTCTTCCTGCGCCCGCAGGACACCGTGGGCACCGCGCTCCTCGGCATCCTGTCCCTGGGCATCACCGCCGCGCCGGTGGTCGATCCGCAGCGTCGCCCCGCGGGCGTCGTCTCGCTCCGCGATCTCGTGAGCGCGACGGGCGGCAACACGGTGGGCGAACGCATGACGGCGCCGGCGGTCACCGTGGCGCGGAGCGCGGAGATCCGCGACGCCGGCCGGACCCTCGCCGAGCGCGACGTGCACCGCCTCATCGTGGTGGACGACGAGGACCGAGCGGTGGGCGTGGTGTCCAGCCTCGACCTCGTGCGCGCCCTGCTCGAGCTCCCGGTGACGCACCCGGCCACCTTCCCCCACCAGGACGCGGCCGGGGTGAGCTGGTCGGACCCCTTCGTGCTCGACGCCGATCAGATCCCGAGCGCGCCCGCGGGCCCCGGGCTCTTCGTCCTCATGCACGACGAGCTCAACCGCGTGGTCGTCCCGCTCTGGGCCGAGGCCTCCGAGGACGTCCGCGCGCGCCTGCTCGAGCTGACCCAGGCCCCTCATCTGCAAGACGTGTGGCTCCGGCGCATCCTCGAGCACGACGTGCAGCACCTCCGCGTGCGCGTCGCCTCCGTGCTGGACGAGGGCCTCCGGCACGCGTCGCTCGACTACGCGCGCACCCAGGTCGCCGCCGCCTCCCAGCCCGCGGGCGCGCGCACCTGACGCACGCGCTCAGGCGAGCGGACGGATCGAGAGCTCCGCGCGCACCTCGGCTAGCGGACGCTCGAGGTGCCGCTCCCAGTGGACGGCGAGCAGCGGCGCGGCCTCGACCCCACAGCGATGAGCGCGCAGCACGTCGTGTCGGAGCACGTCCCAGCGCCCCTCGAGCACCATGTGCTTCAGCGCGCCGAGCACCACGATCGCGACCGACGCCGGCAGCCCCGTCTGCGCGAGCGAGAACGCGTGCACCAGCACCTCCTCGTGCCCTCGCGTGCCCACGCCGATCAGCACGTGCCAGAGATCGTGGCTCTGCCGGATGCGGTGCATGAGGAACGCGCAGCGCTCGTCCTCCGTGTACGGCGTGGGCTGCTTGGTCAGCTTCGGATCGAGCCCGTGGTCATCGAGGAAGCGCACCCACTCCCGCCCGAGCGTGCCGTCCGCGTACTGGCGCAGCGGCTCGAGCGGCACGTCGGACAGGTGCGGCCGCTCCGCGAGCAGCGCCCTGCCCTCCTCGGTGTCGAACACCCCCTCGCGCACCAGATGACGCAGCTGCGCCTGCGCCGTGATCTCCTCGACCGTGATGATGTCGAGCGTCTGATTCGAGTCCGACAGCACCCGCCCCGTACACGCGAGCACCGTCTTCGCCCGCTCCTTGTCGAGAGGCGTCCAGTGCAGTGGGACCGCGCGACCGAGAGGAGAGAGCTGCATGCGTCGAGGATAGCGCACCGGTCGACGAAGCCCCCCGGTCCGCCCCCGACGCGCGGTACGCTCGACGCCGAGGCGGCCGCACCCCTCGTCTCCCGCTGGCGCATGCGCGACATCGTCCTCCACGGCAGCACTCACTCCCCGGCTTTCGAGCGGTGGGCCAACTCCCGTGCGCCGGAAGAGCTCTGGGACTCCTGCCACCGTCTCGATTGGATGCTGTGGCTCCGCGCGCTACTCCTCCCAGATTCGGCGCAGCTGGAGCTGCTCGAGGATCTCGGCGCACTGCTCATGGGGGCCCTCGAGGTGTCGGGCGCGCGTACGAGCCAGAGCGACAGGGCGCTGGAGCTACTCGCGCTCGGACGGTCCGCAGAAGCCGCAGCGCGAGCTCGGGGGCTGCGTAGCGACGCGTTTGCGCTGCTGGGGCCGCTCGCCGAGTCACTCGGGTCGGTCGCTTCAGAGCCCTCGTCGATGGAGGAGCTCCTCTTCGCAGAGGCCGAGACGCCTCCTCCCTGGCCCAGGGCCGTCAGAGAAGCTTGTCGGATGCTGGGCGACTCATGGGAGCTCGCACACCGGGACGCGCTGGAGCGGGTTCGGGCGCGAGGCTGCCCCGCGCGCAGTCGCGCCGCGCGATTCGCGGAGTCGCCTGGCGAGTCAGTCGGGAGCCAGGCCGAAGACGCCCTCCGAGCTGGGCTCGACCGCCGAGACCTGGTGGCGCGCCTGGTCGAGTGGACACGGCGGCTGAGATGGGCGGGCCGCACGGAGGTGGAATCCGTCCTCGACGCTGCAGCACGGTGGGCCGAGCGGGAGGGAGACGCATGGGGGGTGGTCTCCGCCGCGGAGGCGCTCGAACTGCCGGGAACGGCATTCGCCGTGCACGGCTGGCGGGACGGCACCGCGGTGCACGTGACTCGCCTGGCCACACAGGCATGCTTCGAGTGGGAGTCGGAGCAGATCCTCGTCGAGTGGCTGCGTCTCCTGGCCAGAGTCTCAGGTGCGTCCCCGCCGCAAAGCGCGGGTTGGATGCGACGAGCATGGGCGTCCTGGCGGGCGCGAAAGTTCGCCGGTCGGGCGGACGAGGTCCTCTCCGCGACCCGACGCTCGCCGCGAGCCTTCGAGCACCCCACGCCGCTGCTCGCATGGGTGGCCGAGATCTCCGGCCGAGCGCGAGCCTGGTTCGAACCGGACCGCGCGGCGCTGCGCGACGCGTGGCGCGACTGCCCTCGTCCAGAGTGGCAACAGCTGGTCGTGTCGATCGTAGACCTGCCGGCTCAGCGATGGCTCGACGCGCTCATGGAGGTAGCCGGATGGGTCGCGAGCGAGGTGTCCCTCCCGCCGTTGCGCGCTCGCGACCACGTCGGCTGGAACGAGCTGGCCGTCGAGTTGGGCGAGCGGGCCATGGCGCTCGCGCCAGATCCGTCGATGGCGGCCCGCGCCGAGGTCCTGGGCGAGACGCTCTACGTCTTCTTCGAGGACCGCGCGACCGCGGACCACGCCTCGTTCGCGCGCACCGTGGCCCAACATCTCGTCGCTCGAGAGATCGCCAAGCTACGAATCTCCCGGCCCGAGGACGTCGAGTCTCACGGGAGACTCGACGTCCTCGGGCGCGCGCACACGGCCTGGGCCCTCGCCGGCGGCAGCCCACACGAGCCGCGGGAGTTGAGCCACCGTCTCGAGGAGACGCTGCCGTGGTCGGAGATCGAGCGCCTGGGACACGGGCTGCCCCACCCCGATGACGTGCTCGCCCTTCAGTTCGCGAGCCGGATGGAGTCCCTGTGCGAGCTCCCGTGGCTCGGCTGACTCGACCCGAGGATGACAAAAACAATCGTGGTTGCCTAGACTGGTTTTCGGGCGTTCGAGCCTCACCCTCTCGCGTCCAGAGGGAGGTGACGATGGGTGACTTCGGGATCCTGTTCTGTCGGCCGGGGCCGGGCAGCACGATGGAAGACGACTTCGCGCTCGAGGCGGACGTGGTCGATGCGCTGGACTTCGAGACGCACGTGATCGACGCGGACTTCGTGGTGGACGGGGAGCCGGAGCACGCGGTGGCGCGGCTCCCGCTGGACGCGGGGGCCCTCCTGTACCGGGGGCCGATCCTGAGCGCGGAGGAATACGAAGCGCTCTCGGACGCGCTCGCGGAGCGGGGCGCGACGCTGGTGACGGAGCCGTCCGCCTATGAGCACGCCCTCTATGTGCCCGAACACCACGAGGACATCGCCGACCTGAGCGCGCCGACGCGGTGGACGTATGGCGAGGACATCGACGAGGCGTGGGAGGCGGCGAAGGAGCTGGGGGACGGGCCGTGGCTCCTCAAGGATCACGTCAAGAGCGCGAAGGAGCACTGGCTGGAGGCGTGCTTCGTCGCCGCGGGCGCGACGCGTCGGGAGTTCGGTGAGGTGGCCGAGGCGCTGCTCGGGTATCGCGGGGAGCGCTTCGAGCGCGGCTTCGTCATCCGAGGGTTTCTCGAGCTCGCCGCGAGCAGCGTGCGCACGCAGGAGCGGCGCATCCCCGATGAGCACCGCCTGTTCTTCTGGGAGGGTGAGCTGATCGCCCACGCCCCGTACCACCCCATCGGCGCCCCGCTCACGAACACCGCGCCCTTCCACATCCTGGGCGGCCGCATCGACTCGCCTTTCTTCACCGCCGACGTCGCGTTCCTGCTGGACGGCGGCTGGGTCGTCGTCGAGATCAACGACGGAGGCGTCTCCGCCCTCCCCGAGGACCTTCATCCGAGACATCTGTATGAACGCATACGCGGCTGACATCTCCCAGCCACGCCCGAGAATCCCGCGCCGAGGGTGGCCGAGCGCGACGGGCCGGCTGGCGGTGACGGCGGTCGGGCCGCATACTCGCGCGCTTCGAGGGGGTCCGATGGAGCTCACGTCTCAGCTGCTGCCCAGCTTCCTGGTCGTACTGGTCACGGCCGCATTCTTCGTCGCGGAGCGCGTGTGGCCCGGCC
This sequence comes from Sandaracinaceae bacterium, assembly GCA_004213565.1. Taxonomy (GTDB): domain Bacteria; phylum Myxococcota_A; class Polyangia; order Polyangiales; family Sandaracinaceae; genus JAVJQK01. The sequence goes on along the minus strand of SHBB01000576.1, from coordinate 1,842 downwards.
GGCCGCTGCCGCACCGCGCGGGGTGGCACCTGCGCGCGCTCTTCTTGAACGGCGTGCAGGTGGCCATGCTCGGGGTGGCCGGGCTCACCTGGAACCTCTGGTTTCGGGAGTACACCTGGTTCTCCCTCGGAGACTGGGCGCCGGCGCCGCTCCAGGGCTTCATCTACTGGTTCGCGCTGACCTTCGTCTTCTACTGGTGGCACCGGCTACGCCACGCGAACGGCTTCTGGGGGGTCTTCCATCAGATCCACCACAGCCCGTCGCGCATCGAGGTCCTGACCTCGTTCTACAAGCACCCGATCGAGATCGCGGTCAATTCGATCCTGGGGAGCTTCTTCCTCTACGTGCTCGCCGGCGCGTCCGCGGAGACGGGCGCCTGGTACGCCTTGTTCGCGGCGACGGGCGAGTACTTCTATCACGCCAACCTGAAGAGCCCGCGCTGGCTGCGCTACTTCATGCAGACCCCGGAGCTGCACTCGGTGCACCACCAGCTCGACCTGCACGACGGAAATTTCGGCGACATCACACTCTGGGATCGCCTCTTCGGGACGTATCGAGACACCACCGAATTCGTGGACGCGTGCGGCTTCCCCGGAGAGTCCGAGCGCGAATTGGGGAAGATGCTCCTCTTCGTCGACGTCTACGAGTCGGACCGGAAGGACTGAGATGGACGAGTTCGAGGAGAAGGTTGCGACGGGCGAAGGGGCGATCCTCTTCCGGGACAAGGTGCCGATCCCACGCTTCATGTTGGCGCTCTTCCTGCTCGCGCCGCTGATGATCTTCGGGATGCTCGCGTTCGTCGCCAGCTTCCCACCGACGCAGGCCGCGCTCATCGCGTTCGTCATGGGGGCGGTCGCGCTCCTCGGAAACCTGGCGCTGATGGGCCTGCGCGTCGTCGTGAGCGACGGCGGGATCGACGTGCACGTGGGGATGCGCAAGTTCCACTACGACTTCGCCGACATCACCCGGGTCGAGGCCGCGACCTACCGCGTCCGCGACTACCCCCTGGGACGCGGCTCGGTGAAGACGGGCATGAAGGGCAAGGCCTTCGTGGGGGCGCTCTCCGTCAAGGACGGCGTCGCGCTCACGCTGCGCTCGGGCCGGGTCGCGCTCATCACCTCCAACGACCCGGAGGGTCTCGAGCGCGCCGTGCGAGCTCGCATCTCCGACCCCACCCGCGTGCGGGTCGATGGCGTGGAGGCGGGCGAGGAGCACGTCGTCGAGGCGGCGGGTCCCGAGGTCTCGGACCAGCGCCGCGTGAGATAGAAACCGGAGCCGAGGAAACCTCGCGCCGCCGTCACCGATGAGGCGGCATGATGGTGACCCACGACAATCCGCCGACGCCCCCCTGCGATTGCTACCGCTGCGAGTGGGACCGAGAACGCGCCGCGCGCAGACGCGCCTGGCTGGACGAGTGGCCGAACCGACCGCGCTACACGTCGGAGATGCTGCTCGAGTGCCCGCGCTTCCGGCGGATCGGTCCTGCCCATTGTTACGGCCGCGAGGAGCGCGACTGGTGGGCGCAGCACGGCCCACACGCCGTCACCTGGATGCGGGAGCTCATCCACGCGGAGCTCGACGACGACCTCCATCGGTCCAGGTACGGCGCCTGGTCCCTCCTGAGCATCCCGGCCCAGCGCGCGTACGGGATCGTGCCCGGGGAGCGGGCGAAGCCCCCGTTCCGCTGGGACGGCGTCGACGCCTACGAGGTCCTCGTGGACGGGCAGGTCGCGGACGGCATGAGGGCCCCCTGGACCGCGGCCGGCGTCGCGCGCGACGTCGTCTCGTTGGCCGCCTACCTCACCCGGGTCGGCGTCATCCCCCCGACCACGGGGGAGGTGC
>SHBB01000575.1 GCA_004213565.1 Sandaracinaceae bacterium | reverse complement strand
GATCGGCGACGTGCACCACGCGACCCCGCGCGGACTCGAGCGTGGTGCGCACCTCGATCTCGCCGAGCCTCCAGCGCTTCACCAGCCCCACGCTCGAGACCTCCTCGGGCGCGTAGCGCGGGCTGACCACGAAGCGCCGGTTCGGGTACGCGTCCCGGAGATCCCGGGAGAGCGACTCCGCGCGTCGCTGCAGCAGCGCCTCGGAGGGCGGCTCGAAGAAGAACCCGACATGATGAACCTCGCACACCTCATGGACGTCGAGCTCTCCCTGACCGTGGAGGTCTCCGAGCCCGGCGAGGGAATCGCGCAGGGCGGCGGGGCTCTCGCGACGCGCGTCTGGCTCGCTCGCGTCATCCGGCATGAGCCAGCGCACGATGTCGACGTCGCCCTCCTGGCCTCCGATCACCGCGACCGACACGTCGCGCGTCTTCATCAGGGCGATCGCGTCGCGATCCAGCAACCGGTGGGGTCGCGCGGGTCCGGCCGCGGACTCGATCGCTGCGTCCAGGATCACCACCGTGCCTCCCGAGACGTGGGCGAGCAGGCTCCCGCCCCCGACGTGCGCGCCGAGCTCCGCGCGCAGGTCGAGGTGCCCCTCGAGCGAGCAGTCCCAGATCGCCACCGACAGCCCCAGCCGCGCCGCGAGCCGCTCCCAGGCCTCGATCTGTTCGCGGGTGGTGCGATGGCTGGTCACGAGCAGCAGGTCGCAGCCCTCCACGCGCCGATAGCGCCGCGCCACTCGCCACTCGAAGTCGCGGAGCTGGACCGGGCGCACCTCGGGTCGGTGGGGCCGCTCGAGCTCGAGGCTCAGCCGGAAGCGCGCGCTCCGATAGAAGGGCGCGTCGGGCGCGAACGAGAGCGTCGCCTCGAAGGAGCGCGTCTCCCGCGGGCCCAGCGACGCGATGCGGAGCAGCCAGCCCTCGTCCCACGGCAGGGCGGCGCCCGTGTCGTCGTGCAGCGTCACGTGCTCCGGGCCGAGCTCCGAGCCCTCGGGCCGCAGCCGGAACCGCAGCTCCCGGCCCAGCTCTCCCGCGTGCCCGAAGCTCCGCGCGCTCACGCTCCGGACCGCGAAGCGCACCTTCGCCGCCTCGCCCGGCGCGAGCGAATGGAGGCTCTCCAGGACCGACGCCTGCACCGGGAAGCGCACGTCGAAGCGCCCCTGCGGATCCTCGGGGCCGTGATAGCCCTCGAAGGCGCGATGCGCCGCGGGCAGCACGGCGCCTTGCATGATGTGGTCGGCGGCCGCGAAGGCGTCGGCCGGAGCGTCGGGCGTCCAGTCCCCGATGGTGAAGAACAGGCTCCCCTCGACGTCGGCGATCTCCCCGGGCCCGAGCGCGCGTGGCAGGAGCAGGTGGGCGTCCCGGTCCGGCCAGACCCAGCCCTCCGACTCGAGCGCGAGCTGCACGTCGTGGTTGTGCGGGGTCGGCATGGCGCCGACGTTCATCACCTTCAGCCCCCGCACCTCGACGCGCTCGTCCGGCTCGTAGACGCCGTCCCGGTTGGCGCAGAGGTGCTGGAACGAGACCAGGCGGAGGCGGTAGCGATCGGGGTACGCCTCGACGCGGTCGGCGTAGTGCACCGAGATGCGGAAGCGGCCGTCGGGTCCGTCGGCGCCGTCGTGCAGGCGCGCGCGCCCGGGCGAGCCGGCGCTCCCGCTCGGGCCGCTCGAGCCGCCAGGGTTGGAGTGGTGGCGGGTTCGCGTGCGCGAGTTCCCGTTGGCGTCCCGGTACGACTCGGTCGTCGTCCAGTGGTGGCTGCTCCCCCCGGCGCCGCCCGCGCCGCCGCTCCCGCCGCGACCGTTGCGCCCCGCGACGCCGCCGTCGCCACCGCGCACGTCGTGCCGGACGAGCATGAGCAGGTGCGTGTCGTCGCCCGAGACCGCGACCTCGACGTTCCCGCCGCTCCCGCCGCTCGCGCCGCTCGTCCCGTTCCCGCCGCGCCCGCCGTCGCCGCCGCGGCCGCCGTTCCCGCCGCTCGAGTACCGCGTCGCGTTGGCGCCGCGGCGTCCGCGCGCCCCGTCGCCGCCGTCCCCGCCCACACCGCCGTCGCCCCCGCGCCCCCCGCGCGCCCGGAGATCGATGAAGCCCCCTTCGTCGAAGGCGATCTCCTCGGTCCGCTCGTGCGACGCGCCGTCGGGCCCGCGCAGCCACGCGTCGAGCCGGAGCGCGCGATCTCCTTCGTGCGCCTCCGGAGCGAGCCGAACGCGGATCGCACCCGCGCTCTGCCCGATCCGGGCCTGGCTCGCGTCGCCGCCGGGGTGCCCATCCGCCCCGGCGCCGACGCCGCTCCCACCCGGGGCGCCGTGCGCGCCGTTTGCGCCGTGCGCCCCCGACACCACGAGCCGCGCGAGGCTCCGATCGGGCTCGGCCGAGTCCGCGTCGGGCATCTCGAGGGCGTGCTGGCGGTAGACCATGGGGGGCCGAGGATATCGCAGCCAGCTTGACGCGGTGGTTGCGCGCGCGAAACGATGCGCCTGGCATGGGCGCCGAAGCCGATCCGTCGCGCCAGAGCCTGCCGCCCGCCGGCACGGTGATGGGGGGCCGCTACCGCCTGACCCGGCTGATCGCGGCGGGCGGCATGGGCGCGGTGTTCGAGGCCGAAGACGAAGAGGCGGGGCGGCAGGTGGCGCTCAAGCTCCTCCACCCGGAGCTGACGAGCGAGCGCGACGTGCGCCGGCGGTTCCGTCGGGAGTCCTCGGTCCTGCTCGCGCTCGACCACCCGAGCATCGTGCGCCTCCTCGACGTCGGGGCGAGCGACGACGAGCTGCTCTTCTCCGTGATGGAGCTGCTCGACGGAGAGACCCTCTACGAGCGGCTCGAGGCCAGCGGCGCGATGTCGGCCCGGGCGCTCCTCCCCATCGTCGACGGCATGGCCGAGGGCCTCGCCGCGGCCCACGAGCACGGGGTGATCCACGGAGACCTCAAGCCGGCCAACGTGTTCCTGCTCCGCGACGCGGCGGAGGCCGCCTCCCCGGTCAAGCTCCTCGACTTCGGGCTCAGCAAGGTGCTCGGCCTCGAGCGGCTGACGCGCACGGGCGAGCTCATCGGGACGCCGGCCTACATGGCGCCAGAGCTGCTGACGGGCAAAGGCGAGCCGGACGCGCGGATCGACACCTACGCGCTCGGCGTGATCCTCTACCAGTGCCTCTCGGGCCGCGTGCCGTTCGAGGGCAAGGTCCCCGGCAAGCTGATGATGGACATCGTGATGGGCGACCACCCGCCCCTCGCGGAGCTGGCCCCCGCGCTCCCGCCCGACGTGCCGCTGGTCGTCTCGCAGGCGATGAGCCGGCAGCCGACGCGGCGCTTCGGCAGCGCGATCGCGCTCGCGCGGGCCTTCCGCGCCGCCGTCGGATGAAGAGCGCACGCACGATGAGAGCGCGCCGATGAAAGCGCGGCAGCGCGGGCTCGCCGCGGTCGTCACCGTCGCCGGGGTCCTGGGCCTCGTCGTCTGGTCGACCTGGCGCAGCGATCGCGAGGGCGAAGAGAGCGCCCACCGCTGGGCGGGCGAGCAGTGGGACGTGGCCCGCAGCTGCTTCGTGGGGACGCCGGTCGGTCGAGGCGAGCCGGAGAGCGAGCTGGTCGTGAAGCTCTGGGCGCAGCTCCTCGAGAGCCGCCTGCGACCGCCGGAGGGGACGCCTTGGCCAGAGCGCTGCGTCGGCCTGCTCGCGAGCGTGCGCGGGCGCGGCGACGCGGACGCCCTCGCCACGCTCGAGGTCCTCGCGCCGCGCGTGACGCCCGAGATGGCCCCCTCCGCCGCGGCCGAGGCGCTGCGCGCGCTGGCCGCGCCGATCGCCGTGCTCGACGAGACCATGCCGCCGGGGGCCCGCTATGACGTGCCGCCGCCCGAGCCGCTCCCGATCGCGCTGATCGTGGAGAGCCTCGACGTCCCGTTCGAGCCACCGCGCCGGCCGTTCCTCGAGGCCAGAGCGGGCGACGCGGTCCTCTTCGACGAGCTCGGGGACCGACGGATCACGGGCGCGACCGGCGGACCGTTCGCGCTCGAGACCCCGGACGGTCCGCCGACCGCGCTGACGCCGCCCACGCCGACTGCGCGTCACCCGCGCTTCGTCGACGCCCGGCCGGCGCAACCACGGGTCCTGGAGCCACGCATCGCCTGGATCGACGACGGCGTCATCCACCTCGACGACGTCACCGTGCCCCACGAGGTCGAGGGCGCCACGCAGCTCGCCGTCTGCGGGGACGCGCACTGGATCGTCGGCGCCGAGCACGGCGTGTACCTCGCGCCCGCGCGGCCCATCCGGCCGACCCCGCCGCGCGCGGGCGTGCGGGTGGCCTGCGACGCGACCGCGGTCGTGCTCGCGTGGCCCGACGAAGACCGCTTCACGCTCGCCCGCTGTGACCGGGCGGGTTGCGCCGCGCTGCCGCCGCTGACGATGGGCGGCGATCTGCAGATCGCCGTGCACGACGGAGCCGTCGTGGCCACGGGCCGAGACCCCGAGAGCGGTCTGACCGTCGCGCGGGTCGGCCACGGATCCCGCGACGCGTGGAGCGCCCCCAGCCCCACGCCCCGCGGTCGACTGTCGGCGAACGCCGAGGGGTTCACCATCACCACGGCCGCTGGCCGAACGGTTCGCAGCGACACCGGGCTCCTCTTCCGCTGAGCGCGGCTCCGATCGCACGTCGACAGCGCGCATCGAGCGCGCAAGACTATCGCCGTGCGCTGGATCGTCGTCTCGAGCCTCATCCTCCTGCTGCTGCCCGCGTGCGCCCGACGCGTGAGGCGCAACTACCCGAACACCGGCTATGCGCAGCCCCAGTACGGCGCGGCGCCCGGTGGTGCCGCGATGGCCGGCTGGGTGGTGGTCCGGCCGCCGCGGACCGGCGTGACGCTGCAGATGCCCGGGGGCGCGGCGACGTCGACCCGCACCGGGCGCGACGACGACGGCGCGCGGTTCCACTCGACCATGCTGCGCAGCCAGACCCGCATGGGCAGCTTCGCGCTGATCGTGACCGAGTGGGAGGGAGGGCTCGTCGGAGACCCGCTCATCTCGGCCGAGGAGGTCGCGGACGAGCTGTTCGAGACGCAGGAGCTCGGTCGGCGGCGCTCCACCCGCCTCGACATCCCCGGCTTCTACGGACGCGAGGATCTCGGCGTGTCCTCGAACGGGGCGTTCGTGGCGCTGCGCCAGTTCGTCGGGACGCACCGCGTCTACGTCGCGCTCGCGGTGGTCCCCAACCAGCAGCACGCCCTGCAGATCGCCGAGCGCTTCATGGCCTCGGTCGAGCTCCAGCGCTCGGATGCGCTCTTGCCCTTCGGCCAGCCGGGCGAGCTCGAGGCGATCTACATGCCGGAGGCCGACTTCTCGGTCCGCATGCCCGCGCTCACCCACCGCTCGTCGGCGGAGGTGGAGGTCGACGGGCGCGACCGCGACAGCTGGACCTACGAGAGCCGGGGCGGGGACGCCCGCTACCGCATCCGGGTGATCGCCTTCGACGGCCCACCCCCGGAGGGCGTCGTGCAGACCCTCCGCGCCCAGCTGTCGCTGGGGGACAGCGCCGGGCCGACCAGCGCGTCGGGCTTCCCGGGCCACATCTACGAGCGGCGAAGCGAGACGGGTGAGGGTGAGGCCCGCATCTACGTCACGGCCGGGCGCGTCTACATCGTCGACGAGGCTCATCGGCGCGGCGCGAGCGAGCACGCCTCGCGCGCAGGACAGTTCTTCGACTCTTTCCGGATTCACTGATGCGCTGGCTATCTACCCTGTCCCTCCCGGCTCTCTCTCTCGCGATCGTGGCGGCCTTCCCCGCGGGGCCAGCCCTCGCGCAAGACGCCGAGCCCGCGGTCAACCTCCGCCCCATCGACCGCGCGACGGTCCGCATCCTCTCGCTCCGCGGCCTCGACGTCTCGCGGGGCGAAGGGCGCACGACGCACGTCACGCGCGTGGCCGCCAACCCGCTGAGCAGCCACGGCTCGGGCGTCGTGATCGGCCCGCGGCTCGTGCTCACCGCGCGACACGTCGTGTGGTCCGCCAACGCGTGGGTGGTCTTCGCGCCCAACAGCAACGAGCCCATCGCCGCGCGGCCGCTCTACGTCGACCCCGATCGGGACATCGCCTTCCTCACGCTGGACTCGCCGCTCGAGGAGGTCGTGACCGGGCTCGAGGAGCGGCGCCTGACGCTGTCCGAGCGCGTGAGCGTCAGCGGCTATCCGCTCGATCTGCGAGAGACGATCCCCGCCGCGGCGAGCGGCGAGGTCAGCCGCGTGACGCGCAACGGGGACCTGCACCTGACGATGACCGTGAACCCCGGCCACTCGGGCGGCCCGGTGATCGACGCGGAGGGACACCTGGTGGGCATCCTCTCGGCGCGCGGTCGCATGGATCGCGGCGTCGAGGGGCTCGCGATCGCGGTGCCGATGCGACAGATCCTCGCCGCCCGCGGCCGACTGCCGAGCACCCCGCCCACGTTCACGCAGGTGGATCGTGACGTGGCCCAGGTGATCTCGGTGCTCGCCGACGTCGAGGATCGCCCCCTCCACGAGCAGAGCAGCAGCGTCGCGCTCCTGATCCGACGGGCGGTCAGCTGGGAGCAGCACGACCCCGATCGGGACGCGCTCGCCGCGGCGCTCGCCTGGAACACCCTGCTCGGCCTGCTCGAGGAGCGCCGCGCCGC
>SHBB01000574.1 GCA_004213565.1 Sandaracinaceae bacterium | reverse complement strand
TTCCCACCGCCACGGCGCGCGTCCGCGACGCGGCCATCAAGAGCCCCTGCACGCGGCGCTCGTATTGCCCGATCGCCATCGCACACAGGGTGTCCGTGTCGACGTCAGGCTTGGATTTGAGGGCGCGCGCGAAGCCGCCCTTCTCGACCGCCCGCTGCACGCAGGCCCGGGTCGGATGCACGCTCACCCCCCGCCCCGGCAGCCGCCGGCGCGGATCGGGGACGAGGCGCGGCGCGACGTCACGCACCGCGAACCGCAGCAGGGCGCTCTGCGCGTCCTGCCGTCGGCACCCGGCGCACGTGCGCTCCGGCGTCGTCTCCGGTTCTGTTTCTCGGGGGGCGAGCATGGGGATCTCCGGTCAGGCCTCCTGGCGCTCTTGCGCCGCGCTCTCGTCGGTGGAGGTCTCGTCGGTGGAGGGGTCTTCGGTGGGGGTCTCGGTCTCGGGCGCGGCGTCGGCCCCCGCGGCTTCGGCCTCGGCGGCTTCCGCCTCCGCAGCCGCGGCCGCCTCGGCCTGCTGCTTCTCGAGGGCCTGCTTTTCGAGGGCGAGGTGCTTCTCGCGGACGGCGCGCTGGGTCTCCACCACGCCATCCATCTCGTTGTCCACGTAGCGCGAGACGCCTTCCTTGACCTCCTGGGCCTTCTGAATACCCAGTCCGGTCCGGATCGCCAGCCGATCGACGTCCGTCTCGTTCAGCACGTCCTGCGCACTCCGATAGCCCGAGGACTCGAGCGCGTCCACGATGCGCTCCGTCATGTTCGGCGCGAGCAGCAGGTGGTCCCGGTCCGAGAGGTTCTCGACGCTCTGCTTCGCGTCGGAGACGCGCTCCAGGCGGTGCGCCTCCATCGCCTTCGCGGCGCGCTGACGGATGCTCGCCGCGTCCTCGGGGGTGGCGATGCCGTCGATGGTCTGCAGCTCCGCGTCCGGCGCCTCGGCGATCTCGTCGAGGGTCCGGAAGCCCATCCGGTAGAAGCTCTTGACCATCTCCTCGTCGGTCCCGCTGATGCGGCCGATCTCGGAGAGCGCCTGCTCTTCCATCTGGCGGAAGCGCGACTCGCTGACGATGTCGAGCTTCCAGCCGCTGAGCTGAGAGGCGAGGCGGACGTTCTGGCCGCGGCGCCCGATGGCGAGCGAGAGCTTCGCGTCCGGGACGACCAGCTCCATGCCGCCGTGCGCCTCGTCGATGATGACGCGGCTGACCTCGGCCGGGGCGATCGCGTTGCACACGAAGCGCGCCGGATCGCGGTCCCACGGGACGATGTCGATCTTCTCGCCGCGGAGCTCCTGGACGACCGCCTGCACGCGCGAGCCCTTCATGCCCACGCACGCGCCCACGGGATCGACGTCGCTGTCGCGGCTGGTGACCGCGATCTTGCTCCGCGCGCCCGGCTCACGGGCCGCGGCCACGATGCGGACGATGCCCTCGTAGATCTCCGGGACCTCCATCTCGAAGAGCTTCACCAGGAGGCCCACGTCGGTGCGGCTCAAGATGATCTGCGGCCCACGGGCCTCGCGATCGATGTCCTTGAGGAACGCGACGATGCGATCGCCCGGGCGGTAGCTCTCGCGCGGCGTCTGCTCGCGCGTCGGGAGGATCGCCTCGGTGTGGCCGAGGTCGACGATGATGTTGGAGCCGCGCTCGAAGCGTCGGACGATGCCGGTGATCAGCTCGCCCTTGCGGTCCTTGTACTCGTTGAAGATGAGCTCGCGCTCGGCGTCACGGACGCGCTGGATGATGACCTGCTTGGCCGTCTGCGCGGCGATCCGGCCGAAGCCGCGCCGATGCTGCTGAAGCCCGAGCAGATCGCCGTACTGGCGGTCCTGCTGCTTCGCCGCTTCGGCGTCTTCCTGGAGGTAGAAGATCTGGAAGCCGAGATCTTCGCCGACCTCCGCGTCCTCGAACTCGTAGCGGCGCGCGTCGACGAGCGAGATCTCTCTCTCGTCGTCCTCGACCTCTTCGACCACCGTCATGAACTGATAGAGGTCGACGTTGCCCGTCTCTTCGTTGAAACGCGCCTCGAGCTCACGGTTCACCCCGAACGTCCGCTTCGCGGCCGTCAAGATGGCCTGTTCCATCGTCTCGATCAGCACCTGAGGGTCGATGCCCTTTTCCTTGCTGACCTGCTCGATGATGTTCTGCAGCGACATGCCCTGCTGCATGATCGACACCTCTCCGCTTCCTCTGGGCCGCTCCTGACCCGTTGGAACGCTCAATCGAATTCGTAGACGACGTTGGCCCTTGCGATTTCCGCGTGCGGGAGCTGGAGCTCGCTCCCGTCGACCTCGAGTCGAACCATCTCGCCGTCGACCCCCATCAGAGTTCCCTCCAGCTTTCGGCGCCCCTCGTCGAGGGGCGTCTCCAGCTGAACCTTCACCGTGCGGCCCGCGAACCGCTCGAAATCCGTCAGCTTCACCAGCGGGCGATCCACGCCCGGCGAGCTGACCTCCAACCGGAAGCTGCCGCCGATGGCGCGCTCCAGGGCGGAGTCCTCCGCGTCGAACGCGGGGCCCAGATCGCGGCTCACCGCCTGGCAGTCCGCCAGCGACACCCCGAGCCCGGGCCCCTCCTCGCTACCAGGCCGGTCGATCGTGACGCGCAGCACGGCCTGGCCGTGCTCGGTGACCCTCTGGATCAACACGAGCTCGACGCCATGGGCCCGACATACGGGCTCCACGATGGCTTCTAGCTGGGGGTCTACGGTCTTGGGCATTCGCTCGGAGATTTCGCGCTCGGTGACGTCCGGTCCTCTCGGACCACGAGCGTCCTGGCCGGCCTGCAGCCCTGGCTCCTCGACGGAGGTCCCAGGGACGAAAAAAGGCGGACCCCGTAGCGGAGGCCCACCCAGGCAACGCCCAGTCAGCTCGCGAGGCGCGGTGTACCATGCGCCCTGCCATCGGGCAAGCGCGCTCGCACGCTCAGGCGATCAGGGCCCGCAGCTCGTCGTAGTGCCGGTCCGCGTAGTACGACAGCACGTCGAGGGCGTCGTCGAACTCGCTCCGGTCCAGCTCCTCCGACGGGTATTCGACGGAGAGCACGACGTCGAGGTCGTCGTCGATCGAGAACTTCGCCATCAGGAGGGTCTGGTTGAGCTCCAGGAGGCGCTGGTAGAGCTTGCCGGACTTGTCCTGCGCCTCGGGGCTCTTGATGAAGGGCACGATCGCGAAGCACACGTACCCCGCCGGATCGAGCCGCACGAAGAAGGGGAACGACGCCTGCCGCCCCCGGAAGTGGCTGCGCCACGTGTCGTCGCTGATCTGATCGCAGGGCCAGCCTCCCTGCTCGAGCAGAGTGCGGAGCGACTGACCATCGAGCTGAATCTTGCTGCCCACGGAGCGGCCATCCTAACCGAAAACGGACGCCCGCCGGGTCCTGAATCGTCGGCGTGAATCTGCTCAGCGCTGTCGGGGCGTCGCCCGCGTGCGCGCCGGCGCCCGCTGCGGTCGAGACTGCACGCGCGTGTACCGGTCCTCGAGGCGTGGAACCGCCGCGGGCGGAGCTGGCTGGGCGGGCGCGGCCCGGCGCCCCGCGCGAGGCACGCACCCCGCGAGCGGGACCGGCACGAGCCCGTCGGGACCCATCACGAGCCGGTGCAGGCACCCCGCGAACCAGTAGGGGGCGATCCCCGGCGTGGTCGGGACACCCGCTGGCGGGCGCTCGACCGCGGCCACGGGGCGGCGCGGCGCGATCCGGCGCGGGCGCACCATGGGCAGCCCGCCGCGCAGCCCTCCCTGATAGACGTGCACGCCGTCGTCGACCCGGAAGGCGCCCTCCGGAGCGAACGGGTGACGGTGCTCGCGCGTGATGCCGCAGTAGCCCGGGAGCGCGCCCGGGAGCGGGTGCACGCCGCCGTAGACCCACACGTCGCCGGCCCAGCCGAAGGCCGTCGGGTCCCCGAGGAACACGTGCACTCCGCCCACCTCGCCGAAGGCGGCCGCGACCGAAGTCAACTCACCGTGCACGTGGTCCACCTCTTCGAGGTGCCAGTGCCCCTCGAGGTCGATCGGGTGCGGGCCGCGGTATGTGTGGCCGTGGGTGTGGCCCTGGGCCTCGGCCAGGGAGGCCCAGGACGACAAGAAGGCCACGCTGAGGAGGAGGCGAACGCTCACGCTCGCAAGGTACTCGCGGCGGCGGCCCGCCTCAAGGGCGGGGCCGGGCCCCGTTGACACCCTGGAAACGGCTCTGCTACTTCGCTGCAATCGGCCCGTGTGGGGCAGGAGGGACTGACGATGAAGCGATCGATCGCGCTGGCGGCCGCGCTGGCTCTAGTGGGCTGCGGCGGCAGCTACGAGTCCGCTTGGGACGAAGGGGAGACGACGACCGGCACCGGCGGCGGCGAGCAGGCCGAAGGCGGCGGCGCCGCTCGGGCCGAGCTGATCTCCCAGGGAGACGCGGCCTGGGAGAACCGGGGTGACGTCGAGCAGGTCCGCGCCGCGATCGCGGCGTGGGAGCAGGCGCTCGAGATGGACGGCAGCGACGCCGACCTCTGGGTGAAGGTCTCCCGTGGCCACTACTTCCTCGCCGACGGTCACCTGTCGTTCGACGACATGGCGGCGGCGGGCGAGCACTGGCAGCAGGGCATCCGCGCGGCCGAGCGCGCGCTCAGCATCGTCAGCCCCGAGTTCGCGCAGCGCATGCAGGCGGGCGACCGGGTCGAGGACGCGGTGTCGGTGCTCGGGGCCGACGCGGTCCCGGCGCTGTACTGGCGCGCCTCGAACCTCGGCAAGTGGGCCCGCGCGGACGGGTTCGCGACCGTGCTGTCGTTCAAGGACGAGATCCGGGCGGTCATGTCGCACTGCCTGGAGAACGGCCGCGACTTCTTCTTCAGCGGCCCCGACCGCTACTTCGGCGCGTTCTTCGCGATCGCCCCGGCGTACGCGGGCGGCGACCTCGACCGCTCCCGGCAGCACTTCGAGTACTCGATCTCGCAGCAGCCGAACTACTTCGGCACGCGGGTGCTGATGGCGGAGAACCTGGCCGTGAAGCTGCAGGATCGGGAGATGTTCCAGACCCAGCTGCAGTACGTCCTCGACGGCGACCCCGACTCGCTCGAGGGCGCCGCGCCGGAGAACCGCATCGAGCAGCGCAAGGCGCAGGCGCTCATGGATCGCATCGATGAGTTCTTTGAATAGCGAGCGCGCCCGCACGTCGCTCGTGCACCCCCGTAACCCCCGAGCTCATCTCCGAGGATCCATGACGAGAAGCCGACTTCTACTCTCCCTGACCTTCGTGTCCGGGCTCCTCTGCGCGCTGGTGCTCACCCTCCCCTCGGGTGAGCCGGCGGCGGCGCAGGAACAGATCCGCATGCGCCTCGCCACGGTCGCCCCCGAGGGCACGCCGTGGGAGAAGCAGCTGCGAAGCCTCAAGCGGCACATCGAGTCCGAGAGCGGCGGGCGCATCCGCGTCCAGTCGTTCATGGGCGGCTCGCTCGGCGGTGAGAAGGCCCTCGTCCGCCGCACGGCGCAGGGGAGCGTCCAGGCGTTCGCCGGCTCCACGGCCGCGCTCGGCACGCTCGTCCGCGAGCTGAACGTCATCGAGGCGCCCTACCTCTTCGACAACGCGCAGCAGGCGGACCGCGCCCTCGACGGGGACGCGAGAGAGATCGTGGCCGGCGCGCTCCAGCGCCGCGGCTTCGTGTTCGGTCTCTGGGCGGAGAACGGCTTCCGCTCGTGGTTCACCAAGGAGCGACCGATCCGGAGCCCCGGCGACCTCCAGGGCCTCCGCATGCGCTCCCAGGAGTCCGAGGTCCACCTCGCGACCTACCGCGCCTTCGGCGCGAGCCCCCAGGCGATCGACGTCACCAACGTGCTGACGAGCCTCCAGACCGGCGTGGTCGACGGCTTCGACAACACCCCGCTCTTCGCCTTCGCGACGAGCTGGTACCAGGCGGCGCGCCACCTCAACCTGAGCGAGCACAGCTACCAGCCCGGCATCGTCGTCTACTCGAAGAGCTGGTTCGACGATCTCCCGGCCGACCTCCAGGCGGTGCTCACCAGCATCCCCGCGGAGATCACCACCGACGGCCGCACCCAGGTGCGCCGCATGGATCCCATCCTCGTCCGGAACCTCGAGCGCTACGGCATCACCGTGCACCGCCCGAGCGCCTCCGAGCGCGCCGCCTTCGCCAAGGTCGGCCGCCCGGTCCAGGACGCCACCGCCCGCCGCGCCGGCGCCCAGGGCCGCGCGCTGCTGAAGGCGCTGCGCTAGCAGGCAGCTGAAGAACGCAAGTTCTTCAGCCTTCCTGCCCCGTGCCCCTGCCCGTGCCCTTGCCCCTGCCCGCGAGCCAACCGTCGCGGTCTCACAGGCGTCCAGGCACTCCGAGCCCGCTCTCCTCCGGGGAGCGGGCTCTTCGCGTCTCGGGGGACGCCTGCGAAGCCCGAATATGGCCTCTTCCCGAACGGGGAACCGCTCCAGAGCGGCTTTCGAGGGGCTCCCCGCCCGGGAGACGCCCCGAAACGGGCTGCAGACGGCTCTGGCGCGCCCCGGACGCGTGCGCAGCCGCTCCGAGCGCGTCTCACGCGCCGGGGACCCGTTCGATCGGCGCCACGACGTCTTCCCCGAGCGGGGAGAGGCTCCGCGAGGGCGTTTGAGGGCTTCCCCCGCCGGGGAATCGGCGTTCGAGGCCCTCTCGGGCGCCTCCCCGCCCGGGGAAGCCGTGCGAAGCGGCTTGG
>SHBB01000573.1 GCA_004213565.1 Sandaracinaceae bacterium | reverse complement strand
GCGGTCGCCCTTGATGCGCCTCGCGCAGGCCCGGATGACGCGGTCCGACTCTTCGCCCGCCTCGTACTTGCACCGCCCCCGCGCGTCGAAGCGCCGTCCCTCGGTGTAGCCGGTCCGTCGCTCCGAGATGATGGACCACACCTCCACGCCGAGCTCACGGGCGAGGCGGGCGCCCAGCGCGCCGTTCTCCAGGTGCCAGACGTAGACATCCGCGTCCTCGCGGTCGAGCACACACAGCGCGATGGCGGGGACGAGTGGGTCCACCGCATAGAGAAGCGAAGCCTTGGCTGGATCGCCGCCGGTCTCCGCCAGATAGCTGCGCGTGACTCTCGCGACCGTGGTGTGAATGTCCGAGTCCAGGGTGGTCAGAACGAATGCGCCGATGTCCATTCGCGCGACGCTACCAGCCACGAAAGTCTCCCGGAAGGGCGTGCGGGGGAGGTCGACGCGTCGGGGACGGCGCCGGCTCGCCCGTCACTCGGCGCCGGTCATTCCGTGCCTGGCGGGACCTCTGGGTCGAGCTGCCGGCCGGCGACGTAGACGCCGTGCAGGACGCCGGGGCGGGCGGGGTCGACGACGAAGGTGGACACGAAGGCGGCGGCCATCGCGTCGCTCATCGCGCCTCCGCTCCAGGTGCGGTGCCCCTCGCGCGCGAGCCAGTTGGACCAGTCGCTCCCCGCGTCGATGTCTCTGGCGGGCGTGGGCAGGTCGGCGAACACGAGGAGCCTCCGGCCGTCGACGACCTCGAGGCGACACGCGAGCGAGAGCGCGAGGGAGGCGCGCTCGGTCTCTGTCGCGCCCTCGAGCACGCGCGCCTCGACGCGCAGCCGCGCGCGACACGGGGCGCCTGGCGCGAGCGCCTCGAGGGGGGAGTCGAACGTCAGCTCCGCGCGCACGTCGCTGCCGGGCTCGCCCGGGCCGCCGCGGGACGCGTGCTCGTGCCAGTAGCTGCGCGGAGAGCGGCTCGACGCGACGAAGCCCCAGCCCGCCCAGACGCGCGCGCCGCCGGCCGCGTGGGCCGCCACGAAGGTTGCGATCTCTGTGCGCCCGGCCAGCTCCATCTCCAGGGCGCCGCTCGGGGTCACGCGATAGCGACCCAGCGTCGGCGGCGCCTCGCTCGCGCGCTCCTCGGCCGGCGCGCCGTGCGGGTCGTGCCCCCGGCGCAGCTCGACGCGATCGGGGGCGACGAAGCGTAGGGCACTCCCAGTGCCAGACGGTCGAGCCGGAGTACCCCGAGCGCCAGGTCCCGGAGCGGAGCTCCTCCTCGACGCTGGCGAGCCGGACCGACTCCAGGGTGCCGACCCCCACCGACGGCGCCGAGCCGCAGGCCGCGAGCGCCAGCGCGGCGACCACGACGCAGGCTCGCGTCCGAGCACGGAGTGACGAGCTGCGCATGATGGCTGGAGCTAGCAGCCCCGCGCCTCGCCGCGCAAGGTCGCGCCCCGCGGACAGGCGAGACATGGGGATGAAGGCCGCGTGGGCGCGTACCCTGAGGCGTCTGCCCGATGCTCGCCGCCGCCCCATTCCGCACCGTCGCCTTGTTCGCCTTCGCGCTCGTGGGGTGCGGGAGCGCGCTCTGCGACGAGAGCTGCGAGTCGGAGGGGCGATGCGGGGTGCGCACGTTCCGGGCCGGCGACGGCGCGTACGCCTGCTACGCGAGGAGCGACGACGACTGCGCGGCGTCCGACGTCTGTCGCGCGGGGGGGCGCTGCTTCGCGAGCGAGCAGGGCGTCTGCCGCGCGGCGGGCGGGGTCGCCGCCGATCGGTGCGCGAGCTCGGTCGCGTGCAGTCGGCGCGGGCAGTGCGGGAGCCGGAGCGGGGTCTGCTGGGCCGACTCGGACGCGGACTGCGCCGCCTCGTTCGAGTGCCGCACGCGCGGGCGATGCCGCGCCGCCGGCGGCGTCTGCGTCCCGCGCACGGACGCGGACTGCGCGCCGTCGACGGGCTGCCAGGTGGAGGGGCTCTGCGCGTACTTCAGCTACCTCGGCATGACGGCGGAGTGCCGGGTGCCGCTCGACGACGCCACGGCCTGCGAGCGCAGCTGGGTCTGCAAGCACCTCGGCCGCTGCGCGCCGGCGGGACCCGAGGGCTGCGAGGACTGCCGCTACGCGTACTGCGCCAGGCCCGGGGAGCCGGGCGTCACCCCCTGCACGCCGCACGCGCACAACCAGCCGGCGTGCCTGCCCCACGGTCGCTGCGCCCGCGACGACGCGGGCCAGTGCGTGGCGGCGATCGACGCGCCTGCTTCGCCAGGACCGCCGAGCCAGCCCCCGCCGCCGGCCCCACCCGCGGTGGCTCCGACCCCGAGCGCGGCGCCTCCGGTGGGCTTCCCGGTGGTCGACACCACCCCGCCCGAGCCGCCGCCCGGGCCGGGGGCCGTCGCTTACGATTTCCCCGATCTGTTCGGGCATCCCTACGAGGGTCGGCTGATGCACGCGAACTTGCTCACTGGGATCGTCGGGCTCGACGGCCCGGGAGCGGTCGAGACGCTGGTCCTCCGCACCATGCCCGAGGACACGTGCCGCCCGCGATCGCGGCGGGGCTTGCTGCCGCTCGACGCCATTTGGTTCATGTCGGACTTCCCGGACGAGGTCGGGACGCACCGCGTTGTGGGCGGCCTCCTACGCGGTCAGCTGCGGGGCAAGACGTGGCTCTGGGACGGCCGGACCGGCCGCAGCCACAACCTCGCGTTCCACGGCACGATCGTCGTCGAGTCCCGCACCGCGACCGAGGTGCGCGGCCGCGTGGAGCTCCGCGCGACCGAGTACTTCCAGGACGACACGGTCGGCACGGTGAGCGGCCCCTTCGTGGCGCAGATCATCGACTGCTCCGACTACGACGGCGGCTGGCCCATGTGAGCTCGCGCGGCGTCTCCGCGGAGACGCGCGAGGCCGTGGCATCCTCGCGGCATGGACGCCGAGGGAGACCACGAGGCGAAGCTGCTGCGCGCGGTGATGATGCGGCGGCTCGTGATGGGCGTGGGCGCGCTGACCTTCGCGGTGTGCAGCGTGGCCTTCGCGTGTTTCACGGCCTACGCGATGTACGACGGCGCGTTCCGCGGCGCGCGCCTCCCTCTCCGCATGATCGTGATCGGGCTGGTGCTGGGCTTGCTCTTCGGTCTGGCGGGCGTGGTGACACTGCGGCGCGGCGAGATCGACCTCGACTCGGGCACGGTGCACGGGGGCGAGCCGGTGCCGGTCAAGCTCGTGGCCGGGGCGACGGCGCTCGTGACGCTGGTGGTGGCGATGCTGGCCGCGTGGCCGCTCGGCGTCTACGGCTGGATCGGCGGCCGGTTCTCGAAGTGCCGCGAGCTCGTGACGGTGGAGGAGCTGAGCGCGCTCGCCGGCCAGCCGCTCGAGGCGGGCGAGCTGAGCGAGGCCGACGCCGACGTCGAGGTGTGCACGCTGCGGATCATGGCGCCCGGCGATGAGTCGCCGGTGGCCGCGATCAGCGTGCACGAGGATTACTTCCGCGGCGGCTACGACTTCAAGCGCGCGCGGCTCTCGGAGGAGACGCCGGTGCCAAACCTCGGGACGGAGGCGCTCCGCGGCCGCGGCGGCGGCTATCACCACGTGGGCTTCCTGGTCGCGCCCTCGGGCGCCTGGGTGCAGCTGAGCGAGGAGGCGTTCGACGACGCCGACGTGGAGGCGGTGATCGAGCGGCTGCGCGAGCGCGCGTCGATGATCGAGCCCTACGACGGCTGAGCGGCGTCAGCCGGGCGAAGGGCAGGCGGGGCAGCACGCGCGCACGGTGGTGCCGTTGCGCGAGCGCGCGTCGATGATCGAGTCCTACGACGGCTGAGCGGCGTCAGCTGGGCGAAGGGCAGGCGGGGAAGCACGCGCGCACGGTGGTGCCGTGGCCGGCCAGCGAGTCGAGCTCGAGGCGGCCGCCCGCCTCCTCGGCGATGGTCGTGCAGACGTGGAGCCCGAGCCCGGAGCCCTTCTCCTCGCGCTTGGTCGTGAAGAACGGCGTCGTGGCGACCGAGCGGACCTCCTCCGGCATCCCGCTCGCGTTGTCGGTGACCTCGAGGATCACCTCCCGGCCTCGCTTGGCGACGCGGACCTCGATGGTCGGCGCGACGCGCTCGGGGGGCATCGCGTCGACGGCGTTGCGGACGAGGTTCAGAACGATCTGGCCCATGCGGCTGGAGGGGACCTTCACGCGCGGGACGCCCTCCTCGGTCTCGACCGACAAGGTCACGCCCCGGGGAATGGTGGGGCGCAGGAGGCGCACGGCCGAGCGCACGGCGTCGGCGGGGTCGGAGGTGACGGACGCCGAGACGTCCGTGCGGCCGAGGCTCCGCAGGTCCGACACGAGCTCCTCGAGGCGATCGGTCGCGCTCTGCCCGGCCTCGATCGACTCCTCGACCGCGTCGGTCTCGGTCGAGTCGGAGGCGCTCTCGAGGCTGAAGCGCAGGACGGTCAGCGCGTTGCCGAGCTCGTGCGCGGTGCCGGCCGCCATCACCCCGAGGCTCGCGAGCCGATCGGACAGGAGCAGCTGGCGCTGGAGCGTGTTGGTGCGCTGCATCTGCGCGCGCTGGTCCGACAGATCACGCTGGCGCAGCCAGCTGGTGAGCAGCGCGAAGCCGCCCAGGAAGACGACCACCTCGAGCGAGGGGAGCAGCACGCCTCGGCCGTTGACCGCGATGATGGCCAGGACCACCGCGACGACCCACGTGACGAGCGTCTCGCGCGCGCTGAGGAACACGCCGGCGAACAGCACGGGGTAGACCATGAACGCAACGGACACTGCGGTCTGGGTCGGCCCATCCTGATCGGCCGCGATGACCACGACCGTGTTGCTGACGAGCGTGAAGCCGACCATGGCCCGCGCCACCGCGATCGTGTGGCCGCGCATCAAGAGCAGCAGCAACCCGGCGCCGACCATGACGCTGACGCCCGGCACGACGTAGCGGTTGACGACGTTCACGCCCGCCGCCCCGCCCGGGAGGAAGACGGTCGGCCAGGCCATGTAGCCGAGGGTCAGCACGATCGCGGCCCCGATGTACACGGCGAGCAAGGTCCTGGAGCGTCGCTCCGCCGGCGTCGCGCCCGACTCCATCCCCCCGGTCTCCCCCTCCAACCCCACCGCTCACGCAGAGTAACAACGTCGGAGGGCGGAAATGGGCTTTCGCACCTCCAAGGCACCACACTGTCTGCTTCGATGGTCTCCAGGCGCGGGCTCGATCCGCCCCTGTGGGGCATGCCCCGATAGCGTCCGCGCGCCGTTCGGGGGACGAATGGCGGACTGGAGGCAGCGTGAACGGGGTCGTCTGTGTGGAGTCGCGTGGCACGGTCATCAGGGTGCCGGTTCGGATCGTCTCGGCGTCTGCGCGGAGCGCGGAGCTGCGGGGTCTCGACGAGATCGGCCTCCCGTGGCGCGCCGCGGTCACCCTCGTGGTCGAGGACGAGCGTGGCGCGCTCGAGCTGCCGGCCGAGGTCGCGCGCCACGGCAGCGTGACCACCCTCCGCCTGCGCAGCGTCGGCACCCCGCGCCTCCGCTGGGCCCGCCTCGTGCGCGAGCGCTTCGAAGCCAGCCGCGAGGTCTCCACCGAGCCCGAGCGCCCCTCCGCCCTGCGCCGCCGCACCGGTCCCCGCTGACCTCGGGGACGATCCTATTCATTCGTCAAACTCCGGCCGCGGGCTCCGGAGCCCCGGGTCGTCCCCGAAAGCGCTGCGCGCCCGTCAACGTAAGTGCTCGCCGTACCCCGTCCCGATGGCGTGATCGGGTCGTGTTGCGTCGAGGTCTTCAGCCCCTGCGCGGTCTGACCAGGCTCTGTCTGGCGGGCGGCGACCGGCGGTGGGCGACCGGCACCGGGTCGCGGTGGACGGCCAGGCGGCGGGCGGTTAGATAGGCCCGGCGCCGCGACCGAGCGACCGTAGGCCCGTCGAAGGCGCCGACCGCATCGCCGCCGCGCACTCGGAGAGCGACCTCATGAGCGAGCCGACGACACCCGAGCCGGGCAGCGCCAGACGCTGGCCGGTTGCGCTCGTGCTCGGGGTCCTCCTGGTCGCCGGAGCCATGGCCCTGCGCGGCTACCTCCAGCGGGCCGAGACCCGGCGGGCCCACCTCGCCGCGGTCGAGAGGCAGAACCTCGGCGCGCCGGCCGAGCTCGAGCGCCTCGACGCGGGCACGACGGCCCGGCTGGAGTCGTGCGAGGAGCCGTGCGCGACCCGGGGGGCCTGCACCCTGCGGGATGGGCGATGCGTCGCCACGAGCGTCGAATCGTGCCGCGAGTCGCAGCTCTGCGGAGACGACGGGATGTGCTCGCTCGTCGACGAGCGGTGCGAGCCGGCGAGCGACGCGGACTGCGCCGCGAGTGAGGCGTGCGCGGCGCGCGGCGAGTGCTCGTTCGACCCGACGTGGAAGGACTGCGCGGTGCTGGGCCCAGAAGACTGCGCAGCTTCGCGCCGATGCCGGGAGGAGTCGCTCGGCTGCGAGTTTCGAGAGGTCGAGCGCGACGCCCACGGGCGAGCGCAGGTGAACCGTGATTGCCATGGGGCGACGGATGCGACCTGTGCGACGTCGAGGGAGTGCGCGAGTGACGGACGGTGTGCCGCGCTCACCACGGACGGCAAGGTCAGCTGTGCGGCGACGCGGTCCGCACACTGTCGCGACTCCGAGGCATGCGCCGTCTTCGGCGCGTGCACTGAGCGCAACGGCCGCTGCTTCCCGGGGTCCGAGGACGACTGTCGCGCATC
>SHBB01000572.1 GCA_004213565.1 Sandaracinaceae bacterium | reverse complement strand
CGCAAAAGCCCCTCGCTGCGGCGGCAAAGCCGCCTTCGCTTCACCCGAAAACGACGCGCCTGCGGCGCTTCTAGCCCCAAATACAGGCACATCGTGGAACCAGGCGCTGGATTTGGGGCTAGGCCGCGGTGAGCACGGTCAGCGTGATCTCGGGCGGCGCGCCGACCCGGGCCGGCGGGCCCGCGGTGCCGAAGCCCCGGTTCACGTACAGATACGAGCCCTCTTCCCGATAGAGGCCCTCGACGTACGGCAGGACCAGCTCGGCGGGGCGGACGCCGAGGTTCACCTGCCCCCCGTGGGTGTGGCCGCTGAGCTGGAGCGCCACCTGGCCGGCCGCCTCGGGGAAGTAGACGGGGTTGTGGCAGAGCAGCACCCGGGGGAGGTCGGGCGAGATCCCGGCCACGGCGCGCGCGAGGTCGGGACCCGGTCCGTCGCCGTTGCGCCGCGCCCAGACGTCGTCGACCCCGACGAGGGCCACGTGGCCCTCCGCGATCAGCCGGCTCTGGTTGCGCAGCACGGTCGCGCCGCCTTCGCGTGAGACGGAGAGCACGGCGTCCACGCCGGCGTAGTAGTCGTGGTTGCCGGGGATCACGACGACGCCGTCGCGCGGGCCCAGCTCGGTGAACGCGCGCACCATGCGCCCCAGCCACGGGGCGTAGGCCGGGTCGTGGTCCAGCAGATCGCCCGTGAGCACGATCAGATCGGGCCTGGCTTCGCGCATCAACGCGACGGCGGAGCGCAGCTCCGGGTCCCCCACATAGGTCCCGAAGTGCACGTCGCTGATCTGCGCGATGCGGTAGCCATCGAGGCGAGGAGAGAGGCCCGCGATGGGGACGGGGACACGAGTGATCTCGTAGTCGCGGCGACCGAAGAGGGCGCCGTAGCCCGCGCTGCCGAAGCCGACGCCGAGGGCGGCGCCGGTGAGCGAGCGGCGCAGGAGCTGGCGGCGGCCCAGGGAGCCGAGGGAAGGCCAGGCCCGGGGCTGGTCGGCGTCTGCCGCTGCCGCATCCGCTGCCGCATCCGCTGCCGCGTCCGCATCCGCTGCCGCGTCCGCATCCGCTGCCGCGTCCGCTACCGCGTCCGCATCCGCTGCCGCGTCCGCTACCGCGTCCGCATCCGCTGCCGCGTCCGATCCCGCGTCCGATCCCGCGTCCGCTGCCGCGTCCGATCCCGCGTCCGCATCCGCTGCCGCGTCCGCTGCCGCGTCCGCATCCGCTGCCGCGTCCGCTGCCGCGTCCGATCCCGATCCCGATCCCGATCCCGATCCCGTTGCCGATCCCGCGTCCGATCTGGCGCGAGGTCCGTCCAAGGCCGCGTTCGCCGCTCGCTCCGCCACCGCCGCCTTCGCCGCCAGCTTCGCCTCCGCCTCGCCCCCGCCGACCCAGGCTCGGACGCTGCGCGCGCCCAGGAAACCAAGATCCAGGACGCCGACCAGGACGGTCGAGATCCACACGCCCAGCAGCATGGTCGCGCCGACCGCGCCGAGCAGGGCGGCGACGCTCCGGGGGAGCATCGACTCGAAGCTGCGGGCCGCGATCATCAGGACGGGGCCGGCGAACAGGAGCGCGGCGAGGGCGCGCTTGCCGCGCCGGCCGAGGCCCATCGCGAAGGCGCTGCGGCGGTAGACGTACCAGGTGGTGACGCCCGCGAGCAGGAGCATCGCGAGCACGAAGAGGACCATGCGCAGCCAGAAAGGCACGACCGCACTCTGGTGACGGGGAGCGATGGCCGCAACGAACGTCCGGCCGTTCTCACGCTTCTTCACACCCTTCTTCGCGCTCGGGCATCCTGGGCGGCGGAGGATCCATGCAACTGCTCGAGGCGCTGACCACCTACTTCCGCGGAGAGCGCGGCATCGGCATGGCGCTCGTGCCGGTCGGCTTCGCGCTGCTCGCGCTGGCCTTCTACCTCTGGCGCACGCAGTCGGGCGGGTTCATGTGGGGCCTCGTCGCGCCCCTGATCGTGCTCGGGCTCGCGGGCGCGGCGGGCGGGGCGGGGCTGGTGATCCGCACCGACGCGCAGGTGGCCGAGCTGACGGCGCAGCACGCCGAGGATCCGGCCGCGATGGCGAGCGCCGAGGCGGAGCGCATGGAGAAGGTCAACGCGAATTGGCCTCGGCTGAAGATCGTGTGGCTGGTGCTCGCGGCCGCGGCGTTCACGCTCCTCTTCGTCGTGAAGAAGGACTGGGCGATGGGCCTCGGGCTCGCGCTCCTGCTCACCTCGACCCTCGGCATGTGGATCGACGTCTTCGCCGAGCGCCGCGCCGAGCCGTACACGGAGGCGCTGGAGCGAGCGCGGCAGGGCCCCTGAGTCAGCGGAGGCTGGCCGCCGCGCCGAGGTGAGACGCGATCACCGGGGCCTCGTCCACGGTCTGGAACGGGAGGGCGGGCCACCAGCGCGCGACCTCGGGGGGCGAGGCCGGGTCCACGCTCTCACCCGGACGGGGGATGGCCACCCGCACGCCCTCCCGGGCCGCGGCGAGGCGCAGCCGCTCGGGCGGCTCGGTCCACGCGTGCAGGGCGAGGTCGAACGTGCCCCAGTGCACGGGCAGCATCAGCCCGCCGCGCAGGGCGACGTGCGCGCGTACGGCCTGCTCCGGGCCGAGGTGCACGTCGCGCCAGAGCTGGTTGTAGGCGCCGACCTCGATCAGCGTCGCGTCGAAGGGCCCGAGCCGCTCGCCGATCTCCGCGAAGCCGTGGAAGTAGCCGGTGTCGCCGCTGAAGTAGACGCGGTGCTCCGGTCCGATCATCGCCCAGCTCGTCCAGAGCGTGGCGTCCTTGTCGATGCCGGTGCGTCCGGAGAAGTGCCTCGCGGGCGTCGAGACCAGGCGCACGCCGTCCACCTCGACCTCGTCCCACCAGTCGAGCTCCGTGATGCGGTCGGGCGGCACGCCCCAGTACTCGAGGTGCGCGCCCACGCCGAGCGGCACGAAGTACCGCGGCGCCCGCGCCTCGAGCGCCTCGATCGTGGGCGTGTCGAGATGGTCGTAGTGGTCGTGGCTGATCACCACCGCGGTCAGCTCGGGCAGCTCCTCGAGCGGCAAGGGCGGCGCGTGGAAGCGCGCGGGGCCGAGCCAGCTCGAGGGGCTCGAGCGCTCGCCCCACACGGGGTCGGTCAGGATCGTGCGCCCGTCGAGCTCGACGAGCATGGTCGAGTGACCCAGCCACGTGATGCGGAGCCCGCTCGGCGGCGGCTCGGCGAAGTCGGCGCGCGTGCGGCGCACGATGGGGGGCGGCGACACGGGCGTGCGGTTCTCGCCGCCCTCGAGCCAGCGCGCGGTCGCCTCGGCGAGCTCGGGCTCGACCATCGGCATCGGGTTGACGAAGCCCTCGCCCGCCCACCGCGGCGACGCCCTCATCCGGTCGAGCCGGGCGCCGCTCGCGCTCGTGCCCATCGCGTTCCACGCGTCGACGAGGAGCACCCCTCCGACGAGCAGGAGCAGCGCGCCGAGCGCCCCGAGTCCACGCAGGAGGCGTCGCCGCCAAGGTCGCTTCGTGTCGCTCACGCCCTCCTTCATGCGCTCTTTCGGCCGGGCGGCAAGGCCGCTTCACAGTTCTTCGCGCCGCCCCGGCGCGGGAGATGGACGTCGGCCTCTCGTGAGCACGCGGAGCTGCGTCACCACGCGAACGTCGCCGAGCGCGCGCCCGCTCCGGCCGAAATCAGGCCCGGGAGAGGGGAACGCGCGACCGGCCAGCCGTATACACTCACCGGAGTGGAGCAGGTTCGCCGGGGGAGGCGTCCGTGGCGTGAGATAGGGCTTCAGAAGACCATCTCGTGGACGCTGATGTTCGGCAGCGCCGTCGCGGGACTGACCGCGGTGCTCGTGGCCACGGTGGACCCCGCCCAGCTCTTCGCGCCGAGCTACCTCGGGATGCTCCTGGTCTTCGGGGGGCTGCTGGTGCTGCGATTCGTGCGTGTCCCCTTCCGCGCTCGGGCGGTCGGCTTCGTGCTCGTGCTGCTGCTCGTCGCCACCCTCGCCCTGCTGAACTTCGGCGTCGCTCCCGCGCCGTTGCTCGCGCTCGCGCTGGCCACGATCGTCGCGGGCACCTTCCTCGGGCGCGGCGCGCTCGCGGTCACCGCCATCGCCGCGCCGCTGGCCATCCTCGTCAGCGGCTGGGTCTCGACGCGAGGGTGGGTGCGGCCGTCCAACCCGACCTTCGCGCCGACCGAGTGGCTCGACTGGGTGCGCGCCGCGTTCGAGTACGCGCTCGCCGGCGGCTCGGTCGCCGCCCTGCTGCTGCTCATCATCTACCAGCTGGAGCGCCACGAGATCGCGAGGGCGCGCGCCGAACGGCTCGAGGCGCTGGGTCGACTCGCTGGCGGCGTCGCGCACGACTTCAACAACTCCCTCCAGGTGATGTTCGTCTGGCAGGAGCTCCTCGCGAGTCACGACGACGAGACCGTGCGGGAGGCGATGGAGGAGATCGGGGTGGCCGCCGAGCAAGCGAGTCGCCTGACGGCTCAGCTGCTCGCCTTCGGCAAACGAGACCTCTGGGCTCCCGTACCTCTGGCCCTCGGTGACGAGGTGGAGCGATGGGCGGTCGCGATCCGGCGCGTGCTGCCCGAGGACGTGAGGCTCGAGGTCTCGACCGAGGCGAACCCGGTGGTCGTGTGCGACCCGGGGCAGCTCGAGCAGATCTTGCTGAACCTCGTGGTGAACGCCCGCGACGCGCTCGGGGGCGCGGGGCGCATCGAGGTCTCGCTCGAGACGGTCGACGCGAGCGAGCTCCCCGAGGCATCTGTCGGGGGGCGCGCCCACGCTGCCTACGCGGTCATGCGGGTGCGCGACGACGGCCCGGGCATGAGCGAGGAGGTGCGGAAGCGGGTCTTCGAGCCGTTCTTCTCGACGAAGGAGCAGCTCGGGACGGGCCTCGGCCTCTCCATCGTGCACTCCGCGGTGCAGCGCGCGGGAGGCTGGACGGACGTGGAGACCGAGCTCGAGCGCGGGACCACGTTCAGCGTCTATTTCCCGTGCGAAGACGATGCCTCGGTGCCTCTCCCGGCGGAGCGTCGGGACGAGCCCCTCCCCGCGGTCGAGCCCGGCGGCGTCGTGCTCCTGGCCGAGGACGAGGCGCCGATCCGACGCAACCTCTCCACCTTCCTTCGGGCGGAAGGCTACCGCGTCCTCGAGGCGGAGGACGGCGACCGCGCGATGACGCTCCTGGAGCTCCACGCGAGCGAGGTCGACGTCCTGTGCACCGACGGCGTGATGCCGGGGATCTCGACCGCGAGCCTGATCGCGCGCTTTCGAGAGCTGCGCCCGGAGGGCCGGGTCATCGTCAGCTCGGGTCACATCGACGAGGAGCTCGTCCGCAGGCAGCTCACCACCGCCCAGCTGGAGCTCCTTCGCAAGCCCTTCACCCCTTCGCAGCTCCTCGCGCGGCTCCGCCGCTGACCTTCAGGCGCCCGGGTCCCAGAGCTCGCCGTCGGACCCGCAGCGGACGAGGAGCGTGATGCGCACGGTCGACGAGTCGTGGAACTCGTCGTGCTCGCCGTAGAGCGTGTCCTTCGTGCCCTCGCCGAGGGCGTTCCACCAGGTGTCGGAGGCCGCGATCTCGGCCTGATGCGCCTCCTGCCACGCCCTCGCCGCGCCGAACGCCTCCAGGCATCCGTTGGCGCCTCCTGATGAGGCCGCGCCGAGGATGGCGTTCTGCTGCCCGGCCAGCGCGGCGCGCTCGGCGCCCTTGGCCCGCTCCTCGTCGCTCGGACCGCACCCGGTCAGCCACAGGCCCGAGAAGGCCATCACCAGGGCGGCCGTGATCACGCGCAGTCGATTCGTCGTCGTCATCGTTTCCTCCGAGCGGGTCTACGAGACGAAGACACGGGCCTTCCTCCACGACGCCGAGGTGGCGCGAACGGCGGAGCTTCTGGCGTGATCTGTAGAGCCCCGCGTAGGTCGGTTCGAGCTGCCTCCGCGGCCCGAGCCTCAGTAAGCGCCCTCGCTGTAGATGAGCTCGTAGCTGTGGCTGTAGATCTCGACGATGTTCCCGAACGGATCTTCCATGTAGATCATCCGGTAGGGCTTCTCGCCCGGGTAGTAGTAGCGCGGCTTCTCCATGCGCCTCTTGCCGCCCGCGGCGACGATCCGCTCCGCGAGCTCCTCCACGTTCGGGTCCTGCACGCAGAAGTGGAAGACGCCGGTCTTCCAGTACTCGAAGTTGTCCTCGGGGTTCACCTGGTCGCGGAACTGGAACAGCTCGACCCCGATGCGGTCCCCGGTCGAGAGATGCGCGATGCGAAAGCGCTCCCAGCCCGGGCCGAAGACGTCCGTGCACATCTTGCCGATGGGGCTGTCGTCCTCGACGACGTCGGTCGGCTCCATGATCACGTACCAGCCCATCACGGACGTGTAGAACTCGACGGCCGCCTCGAGGTCCGGGACCGAGATGCCGATGTGCGAGAAGGTGCGGGGGTAGGGGGTGGTCATATCGTGTTGTCCATGCCGTGTTGTCGATACCGAGGGTGTGAGGAGGGCGCTCAGAGCAGCTTCAACAGCTCTCGCGCCGCCTTCTCGGAGGAGGCCGGGTTCTGGCCGGTGACCAGCTTGCCGTCGACGACCACGTGCTCACCCCAGTCGTCACCCTTCTCGTAGCGCGCGCCCTTCTCCTTCAGCATGTCTTCCAGGAGGAAAGGCACGACGTCGGTGAGGCCGACCCCCTCCTCCTCGCCGTTGGTGAACCCGGTGACCCGCCGGCCCGCCACGAGCGGCTTCCCCTCGGGCG
>SHBB01000571.1 GCA_004213565.1 Sandaracinaceae bacterium | reverse complement strand
GTCCCCGTCCCCGTCCCCGTCCCCACGCCCGTGCCCGACCCGGTTCCCGCCCCCGCTCCCCGAGCCGACACCGCTCCCCCCGAAGCCTCCGAGTCCGCCCCGCATCCCCAGAGCACGATCAGCCCGACCATCAGCGCGCGCCCGCACTGATCGCGCGCGCCTCTCCGCCGTGGTCGCGCGGAGCCCGCAGCGACCGAGCACGTTCGAGGAGCGACTCGCCGAGGATGGAGCATGTGCGCACCATACCGGAGCGCGCGCCGCCGTCATTCCCGGGAGATCAACGCGCCCGGTGTCTCGCCGTCACGAGGCCGCACCGCCCCGCGCTCCGTGTAGAGCGCCCCCACCAGACGGGCGGGCGTGACGTCGAAGGCCGGATGGCGGCACCCGATCCCATCCGCGACCAGCACCCGCTCGCCCACCCGGGCGACCTCCTCGCGCGATCGCTGCTCGATGGGCACCTGCGCGCCCTCCGCGCACCGCAGGTCCACCGTGCTCCACGGCGCCGCGACCGTGAACGGCACGGAGTGCGCGTCGGCCATCACCGCGTGGGTGTAGGTGCCGATCTTGTTCGCGACGTCCCCGTTGGCGCAGACGCGATCGCTGCCCACCACCACGAAGTCGATCTCCCCCTTCTGGAAGAAGTGACCCGCCATGTTGTCGGTGATCACCTCGACCGGGATCCCGTCGGTGTGGAGCTCCCACGAGGTCAGCCGCGCGCCCTGCAGATAGGGGCGCGTCTCGCTCGCGAGCACGCGAATGGACTTGCCCGCCTCGTGCGCCGCGCGGATCACCCCGAGCGCCGTGCCGTAGCCCCCGGTGGCGAGCGCGCCCGCGTTGCAGTGGGTCAGGATCGTGGCCCCGTCGGGCACGTCCTTCGCGCCGAGCGCGCCCATCTCCTTGCACGCCTCGACGTCCTCGCGGTGGATCGCCTCCGCCTCGGCCTGCATCGCCGCCGCGCGCTCGTCGGGGTGGAGCGCGGCGACCTCGGCCGCGCGCTTGCTCATGCGCGCGATGGCCCACGCGAGGTTCACCGCGGTCGGCCGGGTCTCGTTGAGCTTGCGCGAGGCCACGCCGTTCGCGACGAGGAACATCTTCGCGTCGCCCCGCTCGTTGCGCGCGAGCTGTGCCAGGGCGTACGCCGCGCTGATCCCGATGGCCGGCGCCCCGCGCACCACCATGTCGCGGATCCCCGCCGCCACTTCGTCCGGCTTGGTGTAGCGGTGATAGACGACCTGTCCCGGGAGGAGCCGCTGATCGAGCATGACGACCTCGCCGGTGGCGGGCTCGTACTCGACGGCGAAGAAGGACTGCGCCTCGCCGGTGATCGGCGGGCGGGAGAGCTCGGGTCTGTTCATGGTGAGCCTCAGATGCAGAAGCCGCTGCAACCGCTGAACGGCGGCGGCAGACACTGGCACGGCCCCGAAGGTGCACACACGGGCCCGCCGTTGCACGTGCAGCTGCCCATGTCGCAGCCATCGGCCACGTCGGAGTCGCACGCCCGGCCGCAGCCGCCGCAGTGATCCTCGCTCGTGTTCGTGTTCACGCAGGCGCCGGAGCAGCAGGACTCGCTCCCCGAGCACGTGCGCCCGCACGCACCGCAGTTGCCGACGTCGCTCCCGAGGGTCGCGCAGACTCCGTCGCAGCAGCGCTGCCCACCCCCGCACGGCGCGCTCCCGCCGCAGCGACACGTCCCGGCCGAGCAGGTCTCCCCGGGCCCGCAGGCCGGCTCACACGGCACGTCCGTGGTGCAGCCGCCGGCCAGGCAGACCTCGCCCGCCCCGCACGCGTTGCCGCAGAAGCCGCAGTTCGACGCGTCGGTCTGCGTGTCGACGCAGCCGCCGCCGCAACAGGCGCCGGTCGTGCAGCTCGGGCCCGCCCCGCAGCGGCACTCGCTGCCCATGCAGACCTCTTCGCCTTCACAGGCGGGCGAGCAGGGGGGCATCACGCACACGCCCTCCTCGCACAGCTCGCCGGCCGCGCAGCGCATGCCGCAGCCGCCGCAGTTCTCCGCGTTGCTCAGCACCTCGACGCACCCGCCGCCGCAGCAGATCTCGGGCGGCGTGCACTCGCTCTCCGTGCCGCAGAGGCACGCTCCGCTCGAGCAGACGTTGCCGCGCAGGCCGCACTCCATCCCGCACCCTCCGCAGTCGGTGAGGCTGTTGTCGAAGTTCACGCACGCGCCTTCGCAGCAGGTCCGCCCGCCCTCGCATGCCCCGTCGGGATCGCACCGCGCCACGCAGCTCGTGCCCCTGCAGATCGTCCCCGCGGGGCACGTCATCGGGCAATCGCCGCCACCGGGCCCGGAGTCGGGAGTGACGGTGCCCGTGTCGTTGCCGGGGAGGCCCGCGTCTCCCCCGCCACCACCCTGCGCGCAGCCGATCATCAGCACGAAGCAGAGGAGTGAGATGCGGTGCTGCATGAGGATCCTGTGCAGGGGGAGCGGACGCTCCCGGGTGGAAAGTGAAGCGATCGTACAGGCGACCGCGTGTGGTCGAACCATTTCCCGTGTGACTGCTCACGGGGGTGCGAGGCAAGAGTGCTCGACAAGTTTCGGAGGAAGGGGATACTATTCCTGCGGAGACGCATGGTTCCAGTCTCATCAGAGCCTCTCTCCTGGATCGCTCAGGAGCTCGGGTTCGCCCTCTTGGAAGGGCCTCCCGGGGGCGAGGTGCGCGTGCTGGCGGGGGTCGGGGATGTACAGGGCCTCGGCCTGACCGATGCGGTCACCGCGATGCTCCAGCTCGAGGAGCCGCCCCCCGCGCTGGTGGCGCTCCTGGACCGCGCGCAGGCCGGCGCGCCCGGATCCGAGCGGCTCGCCGATCGAACCGTCTTCGCGTGGCCCGCGCCGACGGGGGTCCGGGTCATGCTCGCGCCCGACGTGGGGGACGGCGCGCTGGTCCGGCGCGCCGCCGCCGCAGACATGGCCGCCGGCGTCACGCACGAGCTCGCCAACGCGCTGACCGCCATCGCTGGCTGGACGCGCATGGCCTCGACGGGCGGCCCCCTCCCCGACCGGACGCGCGAGGCGCTCGACGTCGTCCAGCGGAGCGCCCGGGGCGCGCTCGACACCGCGCGTGGCCTGCTCCGCACGATGCGCGACGCGGACGGACACGTCCTCCCGAGCCGGCCTGACGACACCGACGTCGGCGCGGTGATCCACGAGGTCCTCGAGACCTTGCGCCCGGAGCTCGAGGAGGCCTCGATCACGCTCGAGACGGATCTCTCGGCCAACGTGATCGGCACCGCGCCCCCGGCCGCGCTCCGCCTCGTGGTGAGCAACCTGGTCCGGAACGCGTTCGAAGCCCTCGACGAGGGCGGCACCATCCGGGTGGAGGTCGACCGGCGGGGAGAGCGCTTCGTGCTCACGGTCGCGGACGACGGCCCGGGCATGGCGAAAGAGACCCTCGCCCAGGCCTTCGACCGGTACTTCACGACCAAGCGCTCCGGGACCGGGCTCGGCCTCGCGCTCGTGCGCGACACGGTGCACGAGGCGGGCGGACGCCTGGAGGTGTTCACGCGGGAGGGCCGCGGCACCCGGTTCGACGTGTGGCTCCCGCTCGCGGGCGCGGCGAACCTGTCGATGCGACCGCCCCGGGTCTCGACCGCCTCCAGCGGCGTGCACCCGAAGCCCGTGATGGTGAACCTGCGCGTGCTCGTGGTGGACGACGACGCGGGGATGCGCTCGATGATGCGCACGGCGCTGGAGATCCAGGGCGCGCAGGTCACCGACGCCGACGGCTACGAGAGCGCGATCGCCCTCGAGGGCCCGTTCGACCTGGCGCTGGTGGACCTGAACCTCGGCGACGGCCGCGGCGACGAGCTCATCGGCGCGCTGCGGGCGGACGAGCGCGTCCAGCGCGCGGTGCTCCTCAGCGGCTCGGCCGACGTGGAGCTGGGCGCCACGGGCGACCCCGACGCGGTGCTCCGCAAGCCGTTCGAGCTCGAGGATCTCCACCAGGTCATCGAGCGCGTGGTCGGCAACGGCTCCCTCGAAGCCGAAGGCTGACCGGGGCTTCAGTCCGGGCGCGGGTCTGCGCGCGAGAGCAGCAGCGCGGCGCGCGTGGCGCCGGTGACCTCGAGCTCGAACGAGCCCGTCCACCGCGGGCAGAGCGGGCCGAGACGCACGCGCGCGCCTCCGCCGTCGGCGACGAGGTGACCATGCTCGTCGTGGAGCGACGCGTGCACGCGGCCGTCGCCGAGGATCTCCAGGCGGTAGCATCGCGACGCCTCGAGCACGAGGTGCGCCCCGTCCACGCCGCCGACGCGCGCGGCGACCAGCGCGTCACCGTGGGCCTCTCGCGCCCGCTGGACCCGCTCGTCGAAGGTGAGCGGCGTATCCGACGAGCGCGTGGATGGGGACCCGCGGCGGGTCGGCTCGGCCTGCACCTCCGGGCGCACGCTCGCGGCCTCGGCCGTCGCGGGCGGAGCGCCCGTCCTTGGAGGCGCCGCGCCACAACCTGCCGCGACCAAGGCCCACGCCAGGCAGGTCCGCCGCGTCCACATCGGGCTACCCTGCCCTGCCCCGCCGGGGATGAAAAGCCCACGTGATTTCGGGCGGCGTCCGGGTTACCGTTTTGCGCCGATGAGCAGCGGCCAAGACGGATGGACCACGGCCTCGATCGAGGCCATCCCGGCCATCGAGGCGACCAAGGATCCGACCCCCGGGTTCGTGCTCGTCTACTCGCGCCTCCACCGGCAGCTCCCGAGCGCGGTCCCCTTCGCCTCGGAGGTGACGAGCTTCGGCCGCGAGCCCGACAACCTCTTGTGCATCCCCGAGGCCGCCGTCTCGCGCTACCATGGGCGCGTCGAGAGTCGCCCCGACGGGTGCTGGATCGTCGACAACGGCTCCACCAACGGCATCCTCGTCAACGGCAAGCGCATCGCCGCGCACCTGCTCGAGCCGCACGACGTCGTCCGCATCGGCGACACCCTCGTCCGCTTCGCCGACCGGGGCATCTACGGCTACGGCGCGTACCGCGTCGACGGCAGCATCGTGGAGTCCGCGCGCCCCATCCGCCACGGCCTCCCGGAGTGCCCCCTCGTGGGCGGCTTCCAGGTCGATCAGCTGCTCGAGCGGGTGGCCAAGGTCGCCCGGACACAGCTCTCGGTGATCGTCACCGGGGAGAGCGGCACCGGCAAGGAGCTGGTGGCCAAGACCGTCCACCTCGCGTCGGGGCGCGGCGGCGCCTTCCAGGCCATCAACTGCGCCGCGCTGCCCGCCAACCTGATCGAGAGCGAGCTGTTCGGCTACCGCAAGGGCGCGTTCACGGGCGCGTCGAGCGACAAGCCCGGCCTCGTGAAGGCGGCGCACCGGGGCACGCTCTTCCTCGACGAGATCGGCGACATGCCCTCGGAGGCCCAGGCGAAGCTGCTCCGCGTGCTCCAGGAGCGGCAGGTCCTGCCCGTCGGCGCGACCGTGCCCGAGCCGGTCGACGTGCGCGTCGTCTGCGCCACGCACCGCAACCTCGAGGAGCTCGTCTCGAGCGGGAGCTTCCGCGGCGACCTCTTCGCCCGGCTGCGGGAGTTCACCGCGCATCTCCCCCCGCTGCGCGAGCGGCGCGAGGATCTGCATCCCCTCGTCCGCCACTTCCTGACCAAGTCGGGCCGCGCCGACGCGACGGTCTCGCTCCCTTACATGGTCGGCCTGGCCCACTACGGCTGGCCATACAACGTGCGCGAGCTGGAGAGCGCGGTGAAGCTCTCGGTCGCGCTCTCGGAGGGCCGCCCGGAGCTGGACCTCGTCCACCTCCCCGAGCCGGTGCGGCAGTGTCTCCAGGGCCACGGCGAGAAGCGCGGGCCCAGCGCGCCGTCGCTCCCCCCGCAGGCCGCGGCCCCAGCGCGCGGCGGCGGCGGAACGCCCTCCGAGGCCGAGCTGCGCGAGCTGCTCAGCCGACACCGAGGCAACATCGCCGCCGTCGGCCGCGAGCTCGGCAAAGAGCGCATGCAGATCCACCGCTGGCTCAAGCGCTACGACATCGACGTCAGCGACTATCGCGCATAGCGACCGACCCGCGAGGCCGCGCGGGAGGCACGGAAATGGTCCCTTTGCCGCTGAGCTCGGGTCGTACCGAACGCCCGTCGGCGACGGGCTCGGCGTCGCTCCTCGATACGGAAACGGTCCCGTTGCCGCTGAGCTCGGGTCGTACCGAACGCCCGTCGGTGACGGGCTCGGCGTCGCTCCTCGATATCGCTCTCCGCTGTCGCTTTCGCCTCTCGCTCTCGGGAGCGGGTCGACAGCGGACTCCGCAGCGCAGCGTCGAGGCACCGGAGCGCGTTGCCGCTTCCGCGGCGACGGCTGACGGAGGCTTTGGACGCCGCTGCGGCGCTGAAGGCGGAGGCGGAGGCGGAGGCGGACGCGGAGGCGGACGCGGAGGCGGAGGCGGACGCGGAGGCGTGGGCGAACGGCTGAGGCGGATGGAGCTGGACTCTCCAGGCCATTGGTCGCGTTCGACTTCGACGGCGCAACGACGCGTGCAAACTCGACCGACCCCAACCCCGACCCCAACCCCGACTCCCAGTCCGAATCCGAATCCGAATCCGAATCCGAATCCGAATCCGAATCCGAATCCGAATCCGAATCCGAGTCCGACCCCGACCCCGAGTCCGAGTCCGAGTCCGAGTCCGAGTCCGAGTCCGAGTCCGAGTCCGAGTCCGAGTCCGAGTCCGAGTCCGAGTCCGAGTCCGAGTCCGAGTCCGAGTCCGAGTCCGAGGCCGAGTCCGCGTCCGAG
>SHBB01000570.1 GCA_004213565.1 Sandaracinaceae bacterium | reverse complement strand
ACCGCACCCGCCTCCGCGACCGCATCCGCCTCCGCGACCGCATCCGCCTCCGCGACCGCATCCGCCTCCGCGACCGCACCCGCGACCGCACCCGCCTCCGCGATCGCACCCGCCTCCGCTCCTCGTTCGGCGCCCAGCCCGAGCCGCGAGAACCCCGATGGCTGACGCGCCGCCGCCGCTCTGGAAGCTCTCTCGCCGCGACTGGCTGCGGATCGGTCTCGGGGCCAGCGCCGCCGGCGCGGTGGGGCTCGGGGTCGGGTTCTGGGCCGGGGGCAAGGTGGAGCGGCGCAAGATGCGTGTCCCGCCGCGGGAGCAGCCCTTCAGCCCGAACGTCTTCCTCGCCATCGACACCGACGGCACCACCACGCTGTGGCTGACGCGCTCCGAGATGGGGCAGGGCGTCTACACCGCGTTGCCGCGCATCCTCGCGGACGAGCTCGAGGCGGACTGGGCGAAGGTGCGCGTCGAGCAGGCGCCGGGGAGCCCGACGTTCGGGGCCCAGACCACCGTGGCGAGCGCGAGCGTGCGCAGCCTCTATCCGGAGCTGCGGCGCGCGGGCGCGGCGGCGCGCGAGATGCTCGTCACCGCGGCCGCGCAGACCTGGGAGGTCGACCGCGCAGAGTGCCGCGCCGCGGCGGGCTTCGTCGTGCACGCGCCGACCGGGCGACAGCTCGCGTACGGCACGCTCGCGGCCCGGGCGGGCGAGCTCGACGTCCCCTCGGATCCGCCGCTCAAGGATCCCGCCGACTTCCGCTACATCGGGCGGCCCGCGCGGCGGCTCGACGCGGCGGCGAAGTCCGACGGGAGCGCGGTCTACGGCCTCGATGTGCGGGTGGCGGGCATGCGCTTCGCGACCCTGGTGCGCCCGCCCTCGTTCGGCGCGCGGCTCACCTCGTCCGACGAGGCCGCGGCCCGCGCCGTGTCCGGCGTGCTCGAGGTCGTCGAAGCCGAAGGCGGCGTCGTGGTCATCGCACAGACCACCTGGGCCGCGTTCGCCGGCGCCCGCGCGCTCGCGCCGACGTGGAGCGAGGGATCGCACGAAGACCTGTCGAACGCGCGGGTCGCCGAGCGCCTCGCGGCGGCCGTCACCGGAGGGGCGGAGGCGCGGCGTGAGGGAGACGTCGAGGCCGCGCTCGCCGCCCCGGCCACCCGGCTCGAGGCCGAGTACGCCTTCCCTTACCTCGCGCACGCGTGCATGGAGCCCATCAACGCGACGGCCCGGATCGGCGAGACGCGCTGCGAGGTGTGGGCGCCGACCCAGGACCCCCAGCGCGTGCAGCAGCTCGCGGCCGACGCGACGGGCTTGCCCATCCAGGACTGCCACGTGCACGTCCCTTTCCTCGGCGGCGGCTTCGGTCGGCGCACCGTCCCGGTGGAGGTCGAGCAGGTGCTCCGCATCGCGCAGCGCACCCGGCCGCACGCGGTGCAGCTCGTCTGGACGCGCGAAGAGGACGTCCGGCACGACTTCTATCGCCCCGCGGCGCTGCACCGCTTCGAGGTCGGGCTCGACGAGGACGGGGCCATCCTCGGCTGGCGGAACCGCATCGCCACGACGACCCAGGCCGAGGGCGTCGACCGGCTCGCGATCGAGGGCGCGGAGGAGACGCCCTACGCCGCCGCCGCGATCGACGTGACGTGGGCGGGCGTCGACCTGCCGCTCGCCACGGGCATCTGGCGCAGCGTCGGCCACAGCTACAACGCGTTTGCGGTGGAGTCGATGATCGACGAGTGCGCGCACGCGGCCGGGGTCGACCCGCTCGACTACCGCCTCGCGCGTCTCGGTGACCGCCCGACCCACCGCGCGCTCCTCGAGCGCGTGCGGGCCATGAGCGGGTGGGGCGCCGCGCCGGAGGGCCGCGCGCAGGGCGTCGCGGTGCACGAGTGCTACGGGAGCTACTGCGCCATGGTCGCCGAGGTGGGGCTGGACGGCTCGCGCCCTCGCGTGCATCGGGTCTGGGCCGCGGTCGAGTGCGGCCAGGTCGTGGACCCGGACGGGGTCGCGGCGCAGATCGAAGGCAGCGTCGTCTTCGGGCTCAGCGCCGCGCTCGACGGCGAGCTGCGCATCGAAGGCGGGCGGATCGTCACCAGCAACTTCCACGACTACCCGATCCTGCGCATGGACGAGATGCCCACGGTCGAGGTCGTCTGCCTCGCGTCGGATCGCCCCCCGTCGGGCGTCGGCGAGATCGGCGTGCCGCCCATCGCGCCCGCGGTGACGAACGCGCTCTTCGCGCTGACCGCTCAGCGCGTGCGGCGCCTGCCCATCCGGCTCGACCTCACGGCGACGTGAGCTTCACGCCGACGACGCAGCCCACGAGCCCGAACAGGAAGAGCGCGCGCCACATCGTCAGCGCCTCGTCGAGGAAGAGCCAGCCGTAGAGGATCGCGCCGACCGCGCCGATGCCGACCCAGGCCGCGTACGCCGCGCCCGTCGGCAGGCTCCGCACCCCGAGCCCGAGCAGCGTCATGCTGATCGCCAGGGTCACCAGGAACGCGCCGACCCACGCGGGCTTCCGGAAGCCGTCGCTCTGGTCGAGGCAGATCACCCAGGCCGTCTCGAACAGCCCCGCGACCACGATCATCACCCACGCCATCGCCGGAGCATGGGACCCCGACGCAGGCTCGCAAGGGGGAGAGGCTCGCCCAATCACTGCCCGATCACTGGGAGTCAGTAGACGGGCGGCACGAGGCGCGGATCGGAGGCGTCGCCGAGCGGCAGGTCGTGGTCCGCGCGCCACAGCATGGCCTGATACGGCGAGAGCGCCCCCTCGGTCAGCTGGTCAGGGGGCGTCTCGGCGAGCACACGTCGGATCGCGGCGACATCGTGCTCGGTGGCCAGCGCCCAGAGCAGCATGGAGCGCGTGCGGAGGTTCAACTCCGTGCCGGTCAGCGCGCGACGGACACAGACGGCGTCCTGGCGGAGTCGACAGTCCTGGGCCACCGCCACCGGATCGACGCCCGGGACGCCCAGATGTCGGTCGTGCAGGGGAGGCTCGCGGGAGATGGACGCGGACATCCTGCCCGCGCTCCAATCGAACGTCACGTAGTGCTCGCCCTCCAGCTCTTCGAAGTCGCGCCGCATCTCACGCTCGACGCAATCGCCCGACGCGCCGGTGGCCTCCAGCTCGACCTCGGCCTCCGTGTCCGCGCCGGGTCGACGCAGGACCGCGTGCACCTGGCCGTCTTCTGCCAGGCCGCAGCGCGCCTCGAGCCGCCGCACGAGCCCGCGGTTGAACGGCCGGTCGTCCCCGAAGAGGCTCGGGGTGGGACGTCCGCGCGGTCCTGCGTCGCCGGCGGCTCGTTCGCCGGGTTCGCCGAGCGGTGGGTCCTTGGGTGAGCCCTCCGCGCCGCGCGCCTGACCTGGGGCGTCCGGGGCGCTCTCCAGGACGGCCGGGTCGGCGGTCTGGGCCGCGGCCGAGGACGAGTCGGTCTCGTCGGCGTCCGCCGGACGCGAGCCCAGCCACGCCGCGAGGAGCACCAGATTGAGCAGGACGGAGAGCGAGAGCCCAGCGACGAGAGGCTTGGACATGGCGAGGTCGAGTCTACCCCGCGCCGGCCTCGCTGATGCACGGTGGGCCGGCGCCGGGAAGGGGGATGCGAAAGGTCCGAGCGCTGCTATGTGCGTTCGGAGATGCGCATCGCCTACCTCGTCAATCAGTACCCCAAGGTCAGCCACACCTTCATTCGCCGCGAGATCCAGGCGCTCGAGGCGCTCGGCGTGGAGGTCGTCCGCTACTCCGTGCGCCGGGTGGAGGAGCCGCTGAAGGATCCGGCGGATCTCGCCGAGCAGGAGAAGACCCGCGTGGTGCTGGACGGGGGCCCGCAGGGGCTCGCCGCGGCCATCGCCAAGCAGTCGGCCAAGCGGCCGGCCGCCTTCGCGCGCGCGTCGACGCTCGCGGCCAAGGTGGGCTACGGCTCCGAGCGCGGCCTCGCGATCCACGGCGCGTACCTCGGCGAGGCGTGCGTGCTGATGGACTGGATGGAGGCGGACGGCGTCGAGCACGTGCACGCGCACTTCGGCACCAACTCGACCACCGTGGCCATGCTGGTCGAGGCGCTGGGCGGGCCGTCCTACAGCTTTCACGTGCACGGGCCCGAGGAGTTCGACAAGCCCGACGCCATCAGCCTGGGCCTCAAGATCGAGCGCGCGAAGTTCGTGTGCGCCATCAGCAGCTTCTGTCGCAGTCAGCTCTACCGGCGGGTGAGCTACGACCACTGGAGCAAGATCCAGATCGTGCGGTGCGGCGTGGAGACGAGCTTCCTCGAGGGCGACGGCCGCCCGTTCCCCACCGCCCCCCGGCTGGTGAGCGTGGGCCGGCTGAACGAGCAGAAGGGGCAGATCCTCCTCGTGGAGGCGCTCGGGCGGCTCGCGAAGGAGGGCGTGGACTTCCAGCTCGTCCTCGTGGGCGACGGCGAGATGCGCCCGCAGATCGAGGCCGCGCTCCGCCAGCACGGCATCGAGGATCGCGTGACGATCACGGGCTGGGCCGGCGGAGACCGCGTGCGCGAGGAGATCCTCTCCGCCCGCGCGATGGTGCTCCCCAGCTTCGCCGAGGGCCTGCCGGTCGTGATCATGGAGGCGCTCGGCCTCGAGCGTCCGGTGCTGTCGACCTACGTGGCCGGCATCCCGGAGCTCGTCACGCCCGACAACGGCTGGCTCATCCCCGCGGGCAGCGTCGACGCCATCGCCGAGGGCGTCCGGGAGGTGCTCGACACCCCGCCCGAGCGCCTCGCCGACATGGGCGCGCGCGGCCGGGCCGCGGTGCTCGAGCGCCACGACGTGAGCGTGACGGGCGCGGCGCTGCACGCCTTGCTCGAGCAGTACGTCGCCTGAGCGCAGCCCGGCAGGCTTCATCCGGGCACGATGACGAGCTTGCCGTCCAGCCCGCCCGCCTCGAGGCGTCGGTGCGCCTCCGCCACGTCCCCGAGGCCGATGCGCGCCTCGATCCGCGGCTCCAGCGTGCCCTCCTCGAGCATCGAGAGCAGCGTGGACAGGTCCTCGCGGAACCAGTCCGGGTGCGCCTTGCGCATGTCGGTGATGGCGTAGAACGCCGCGCGCTTGCCGTTGGGCCAGAGGTTCCAGAAGAAGAGCCGCAAGAACCAGTAGCCGATCTTGGCGAACGGCGCGCCGGCCTGGATGCCCGCGCTGAAGCCGAACGCGGCGAGCGTGCCGCCCCTCTTCACCACGCGCCACGAGCGCGCGAAGCCCTCCTCGCCGATGCCGTCGAAGACCACGTCGACGCCGTCCGCGAGGACCTCGGTGAAGTCCTCCTCGCGATAGTCGATCGGGGTCGCGCCGAACGAGGCGACCAGGTCCGCGTGCTCGGCCCGGCACGTGCCGAACATCTCGAGCCCGTGCAGCTGTCCGAGGCGCAGGAGCGCCTGACCGACCGCGCCGGCCGCGCCGTGAATCAGGACCGTCTGACCCGCCTGCACCTTCGCGTGCCGGTGGAGCAGCTGGTAGGCGGTCATCCAGCTCAGCACGAGCGAGACCGCCTCCGCCGCGTCGACGCCCTCTGGCACCGGCACGCAGCGGGTCGCGTCGAGCAGGCGGTGCGTCGCGTAGCTGCCGATCATGGTCATGTCCGCGACGCGGTCGCCGACCGAGAGCTGCGTCACGCCGGGCCCGACCGCCTCGACGCGGCCCACGCAGTCGTAGCCGGGGACGAGGGGCGGCTTCGCCTTCAGGTCGATGTACTCGCCCTTGCGGATGATGACGTCGGTGAACTGCACGCTGGCCGCCTCGACGCGGATGCGGACCTCTCCGGGGCCGGGCTCGGGCGGGGCCTCCTCCTCGCGCAGGGTGAAGCCGTCCGGGCCTCCGAAGGCCTCGAGCACGACGCGCTGATGGGGGGCGGCGTCCGGGGTGGCGTGCAGGGCGTGATGGGCGGGCTGATGAGCGGTGTCGGGCATGTCTGCGTTCCTCCTCCCGCCCAAGGTGGGGTATGCGTGTCGGCATGTCGTCCCGCGATTCGGCATGGTACTCATGCTTCAGCGCATGGCCTCCGAGCTCGACTTCCGCTGGGACGACCTGCGGCTCTTCCTCGCCGCCTACCGGACCCGGAGCCTCACCCAGGCCGCGCGGCGGCTCGGCCTCAACCAGTCGACGACCAGCCGCCGGCTCGCCGCGTTCGAGGAGACGCTCGGGGCTCGGCTCTTCGACCGCACGCCGGAGGGCCTCGTGCCGGTGGAGCTGGCCGAGCGCCTCCTCGGCCCCGCGGAGCAGGCGGAGGCGGCCACCCACGAAGCGGCGCGCGTGGTGGCCTCGGGCGAGGCGGCGGTGGAGGGCGAGGTCCGCGTCGCGGTCACGGAGGGCGTGAGCTACTACGTGCTGGCGCCCGCGATGGCGCGCCTGCGGGAGACCCACCCCGGCGTCCGCGTGACCTTCGTGATCAGCGTGGGCGTGGCGGACCTGACGCGCCGCGAAGCCGACCTCGCGATCCGCTTCGCTCGCCCATCCCGCGGCGACCTCGTGCACAAGCGTCTGTGGTCGGGCGAGTACGCGCTCTTCGGCTCGCCGGCCTTCGCGGCGCGGCTCGGCCCGGGGCCCCACGCCATCCGGGGCCTCGACTTCGTGGGCTGGGACGACCAGACCCAGGCGAGCATCCCCGAGGCGCGCTGGGAGGCGAAGGCCGGCGTGCGGTGCGTGGTCCGCGCCAGCTCGGTCACGACCCGCATCGCCCTCGCGCAGGCCGGCTGCGGCGCCATCGCGCTCGCCCGCTCGTGGGGCCGCACCC
>SHBB01000057.1 GCA_004213565.1 Sandaracinaceae bacterium | reverse complement strand
GAGGCGCCCGAGCGCCAGCTGGCTCATCGCGCGCTCGACCTGGAGCGAGACGTCGTCGGGTCGATCCTCGAGCTCTCGCGTGGTGCGCGCGAGGGTCTCCTCGGGGTCGGCGCCGCGTCGATCGTCGCGCTTCAGGGGGACCCCGGCTCCGAGGGCGCGCCGGCGGTCGCGGCGGCGGAGCCCACGGCGAGCGCTCCGGACGACGCACGCGACGGCGGCTCGAACGGGGACGCAGGCTCGGAGTGGGCCGCCCTCGACTACCACCGCATCCCGGACGCGCTCCTGTCCAACCACGACGAGGCGGATCCCGCCGCCTTGCGCGCTCGACCGGACGAGCCGCTCGTCACGCCCAGCGGCCTCGGGCACGACCCCGAGGAGACCCTCGCGCGCACCACGCGAGAGCTCGAGGATCGACCCGACGACGTCTCGCTCCAGGTCGAGCGCGCGATGAGCCAGCTGGCGCTCGGGCGCCTCGAGGGTGTCGCCACGCTGGAGCGGCTCGTGCGCGCGCACCCGGAGCACGCGGAGGCGCAGACCGCGCTCGGTCACGTGCGCTTGCGTCAGGGGCGCTTCGAAGACGCCCAGGCGCGCTTCGACGACGCGATCGAGGCCGATCCCGGGAGCGTCGGCGCGCACCGTCACCGCGGCACCCTCGCGCTTCGCCTCGGGCGCACGCGAGACGCCTACCGGGACTTCGAGCGCACGCTGGAGATCGATCCCGGCAACCTCTTCGCGCTCGCGGGCATGACCGAGATCTACCAGCGCGTCGGGCGCGTGGCGGACGCCGCGCCCTTCCTCGAGCGCATCACCGAGCGCTCTCCCCTCAACGCCGAGGCCTGGGCTTCGCTGTCGATCGCGCTGGCCGCGTCGCGTGATCGGGCCGACCGCGAGCGGGCCATCGAGGTGGTGGAGCGGGCGCTGTCGCTCGAGCCGGACAACGCCAACGGGCTCGAGCATCGGTGCCTGCTGTTCTCGCGGCTCGAGCAGCCCGGGGCCATCGCGGCCTGCGACGTCGCGATCCAGGCGCTGCCCGACCACACCGATCTCTTCACCGCCCGCTCGCTCGCCCACTCGCGGCAGGAGATGCACCCGCAGGCCATCGCGGACGCCGACCGCGCGGTGGAGCTCGCGCCGGGCGAGGCGCGCCACTACGCCAACCGCGCCATCGTGCGAGGCCGCGCCGGCCGGGAGGCCGAAGCCATCGCGGACGTGCGCGCCGCGTGTCAGCTCGGGCATCAGCGCTCGTGCGCGCGCCTCAGCTCGCTCCGCGCGGCGCCGTAGCTTCGCGCCGCGATGCGCGGTACACGACCCCCGATGGGCGACGCGCGGCTGCAGATCCGGGTCAAGGGGCTCGAGCCCCTCGAGCGGCGCCTGGATCGCGCGCTGCTCTCGATCGGCTCGGCGCCCAACGCGGACGTCCGCCTCGCCAGCGTGGCCCCGCAGTGGGCCATCGTCCGGGTGCGCGACGACGGGGTGGAGATTCGCCGCGTCGGCGTGCCGGGCGCCACGCGGCTCGCGCCCGGAGAGTCCGTCACGCTCGGCGAGGTCGAGCTGCGCCTCGAGGCGCCGGGGGCCGTCGAAGAAGACGTCGGGCTCCCGGTCGAGGCGCTGGCCGAGTCGCTCTCTGGCGCCGAGGCGCCCGAGGAGGCGCTCGCGCTCCTGGTGGACGGCCTCATCGCGGCGACGGGCGCGGAGACGGGCGCGATCATCCTGCGCAAGGTGGCCGGGTACGAGGTCGTCGCCGCGCGCCGGGCCGACGGGCGGCCGCTCGCGGAGGCGGCCGAGCTGCTGAGCGACACGCTCGTCACCGACGTGCTCGAGGGGACGTCGAGCACCCTGCGCCTCCAGGACCTGGGCGCGCACGCGCGGTATGGATCGGTGGCGTCGGTCGTCGCGCTCCGGCTGAGCAGCGTGCTCTGCGTCCCGATGCGGCTCGGCCCGCGCGTGCTCGGCGCGATCTACCTGGGCCACCACGAGCCCCGGCGGGGCTTCTCCGACGCGCAGGCGCGCGACCTCCGCGTGCTCGCCTCGATGGCGCTCCCGCTCCTGGCGCAGCTCCGCCGCCCACGCGTCGCGCCCTCGGCCCTCGACGCGGTCGTCGGGGAGTCGGCGGTGATGGACGCGGTGCGAGACCTCGTCGAGCGCGTGGCGCCGAGCGACCTGAGCGTGCTGCTGCTCGGCGAGACGGGGACGGGCAAGGAGGTGGTCGCGCGCGCGATTCACGGGGCGAGCCTGCGCGCGGCCGCGCCGATGGTGGCGCTCAACTGCGCGTCGGTGCCCGAGAGCCTGCTCGCGGTGGAGCTGTTCGGCTGCAAGAAGGGCGCGTTCACGGGCGCGACGACGGACCGGGTGGGGCGCGTCGAGGCGGCCCACGGCTCGACGCTCTTCCTCGACGAGGTCGGGGACATGCCGATGCCCATGCAGGTCGCGCTGCTGCGGGTGCTCGAGGAGAAGGCCGTGACGCGGGTGGGCGAGAACGAGGCGCGGCCGGTCGACTTCCGGCTCGTCGCGGCGACGAGCAAGGACCTCGACGCGGAGGTCGCGGCGGGGCGCTTCCGCAAGGACCTGCTCTACCGCCTCCGAGAGCTCGCGATCGTGCTGCCGCCGCTCCGCGATCGAGACGGGGACGTGCTGCTGCTGGCGCAGCTCTTCCTGCGCCAGGCGGAGGCCCAGCTCGGGCTCCGGCCGCGCACGCTGT
Source organism: Sandaracinaceae bacterium (assembly GCA_004213565.1). Lineage (GTDB taxonomy): Bacteria > Myxococcota_A > Polyangia > Polyangiales > Sandaracinaceae > JAVJQK01. Next base: position 22,655 of record SHBB01000057.1, on the reverse strand, counting down.
CGGCGGCGACGCAGCGCGCGCTCGAGCGGCACCCGTTCGAGGGCAACGTGCGAGAGCTGCGGGCGGTGATGCGGCGCGCGTCGATCCTGTGTGACGGCGGCGCGATCGCGCCCGAGCACCTGCAGCTCGGTCCGCAGCTCGGTCCGCAACTCGGTCCGCCGGACGAGGCTGGTGAAGCCTCGCCCGAGGAGCTGCTCCCGTCGGACGCGCCGCTCGCCGAGGCGCGCGACGCGTTCGTCACCCGCTACGTGCAGGCGGCGCTCGACCGACACGACGGCAACCGAGAGGCCGCCGCGGCGGCCCTCGGGATCAGCGTGCGCAGCCTCTACCGATACCTGAACGGCTGACCGTGTTCAGATGACGGCTCAGCTGGCCTGACGCTCGCGCGCCGGGACGAGCCCGTGGTCCACCGCGTAGAGCACGAGGTCGACCGTCGTCTTGACGCTGAGCTTGTCCATGATGCGCGCTCGGTAGGTCTGCACCGTCTTGGCGCTGATCCCCAGCGAGCGCGCGATCTCGGACGCCTTCTGCCCCCCGACGATGCGCTCGAGCACCTCGCGCTCCCGCTCGGAGAGCGTCTCGTGCGGCTTGTCGTCTTCCTCGACGGGCACCCCGCGGACCAGCAGCTCCACCAGCTCGGGAGGCATGTAGCGCTGACCGCTCGCCACGGTGCGCATCGCCTCCACGATCTCGTTCGCGGACGCCGTCTTGGTCAGGAAGCCCTTCGCGCCCGCCCTCAGGCAGCCCACGCCGACCTCCTCGACCTCGCGCATGGTGAACACGAGCACGGCCACCCGGGGGTGCTGCCGCGCGAGGTCCCGCACGAGCTCGAAGCCCCGTACGTCCGGCATGCTCAGGTCGAGCAGGACGACGTCGGGTGACGACTCGGAGACCCCCGCCAGGGTCTCGGCGCCCGTACCCGCTTCGCCGACGACGCGTAGGTCATTCAGCTCGCTCAGGATTTGTTTGACCCCCCTGCGTATCGCTGGGAAATCGTCCGCCACGAAGACAGTGGCATTGCTCCGATCCGACATGGAGCGAGCATACACGATTTTTGCGCGCGTCCAACGTGCTCCGACAGAGAAGTTGAACACGATTCAGCCATTGGCTCGCTCTCATCGGTGACGTCAGGCCAGCCCGACGGGCGCGGGCGTCCGTTCGGTCGGATCTGGCGCGCCAGGGGTAAGGGGACATTAAGTCGGCGCGCGAGCCGCACGCGGACGGAAGCGAGCGCGCGCGGCGGGCGCTCTCGCAGCGCGCCGAACGAGCCGCGTTCGGAGGGCGCGTGAAACCATACGGTGTACGATTCCGACTGACGCTCCCATCCCCTCTCACGGGAACGATACAAATTCAGGGACAGCTACAGAACTCTTGTCGGAGACTGGTCTCCAGGAAGCCGTCGCAGGACCCCGACATCGGAAGCTCCCACCACTGCCCTTCGAGGCGCGCGCCTTCGGTCAGCCCGTGCTCGTCGACGCAGCCGCGGGAGAACTCCTGGGTGCGCGTGAGGGTCAGGCAGCCGTCGGGGATGGGCTCCTCGGGCGTCAGGGTGGTGGTGACCGACACGAGGTCGTCGCAGCCGAGCCCCGTGGTGTCGCCGACCGCGTCGACCGTCAGCGCGCCGCCCATCGTCACGTACTCGCAGCCGAACCGGAACTGGGTGGGGATGGTGTCGCACTCGTCCCAGCCGTCGGCGTCGACCAGGCGGATGGCGACCTCACCGCGGTAGGCGAAGTCCACGCCGCGCACCTCGGCTTCGAGGACGAGGCGTCGCCCGTCGGGCGCGTCCCACCCGATCTGGTCTTGCAGGGGGCCGATCCAGGCGACGTCCCCGTCTCGACGCATCGGGTCCGTGAGGCGGAAGACGAAGCCGGGCGCGTCGCCCGCGGCGCCGGGGTGCGCCGGGTCCTCGCGGTGGCGGAGCACGACCTGGACGCACGTCTCGGTGGCGGTCGCGGCCGCCGGCACCTGGAGGGTCGGGAGGATCATCGCGCCGCCCTGGAACCCGAACTCGTAGACCGCGTCGCCGCCGTCCTCGTAGGGGATCACCACGCCGTCACGCCGCGCCCCGATGACGAGCCCCGGCTCGGCCTCGCCGTCGAAGTAAGAAAGGTCCCGGCAGCGTCGGGTGTAGCAGCCGCCGTCCACGCAGACTCGGTCGGGGCCCCCGTCCGTCACGGAGGGGACCTCGCCATCGCGCACGTCCATGGAGCCGCCGTCGCAGGCGGCGAGGAGCACGAAGGCGACCAGCGCCCTGGGGAGATCACGCATGACGGCCCGCTTCAGCAATGCCAGTGCCATCGAGCGCGCGGGCAGAACCGTCCCGCCATGACACGGGACGGCACATCGGCCTGCGCCTCAGACCGGGACGACCACGCCCCACAGCACGCCGCCGAGGATCTGGAGCGCCACCAGGATCATCAGCGCGCGGGTCGCGGTGGCGAAGCCGCGCTCGCTGATCTTCGACAGCAGGTGCTTGCCGACCCACGTGCCGACGAACACGCCCGCGATCATCAGCGCCAGGGGCACCGCCCACGGCCCGAACTCGAAGGAGAGCGCCAGCCCGAACAGCGGGATCTTCAGCGCGTGACCCACCGTCTGCACGACCGCCTTGGTGGCGACGTGGGCCTCCTTCTTCACGTCGTAGAGGAGCAGGGCCTGCGAGACCAACGGCCCGGTGGAGCCCACGACCACGCCGAGCAGCCCGGTGCAGAACCCGAAGAGGTAGAAGGCGCGGAGCGACGTGGCGCTCTTGGGCGAGGGGACCCGCTTGGCGAAGAGGCTCGCGAGGATGGCCACCGCGAGCAGCACCTCGAGCAGGGTCGGGCTCACCGAGGCGAGCCAGCCCACGATCAAGATGCCGACGAGCGAGCCGGGCAGGAGCAGCAGCACGAAGCGCCCCACGATCTCCCAGCGCACGTGACGCCAGAAGGCCGCGATGCGAGTCAACCCGGCCGCCGTCTGCACCGCGCCGTGCAGGGGCACGACGGCGGTGGCGGGGACGACGAGCAGGAGGCCCGAGAGGAGGAGCACTCCGCCTCCCACGCCCGTCATCGCCGACAGCGCGGCGGCGAGGAGCGCGGCGAGGCCGAGGAGGGCCGCGACGAGGGTGGTCATCGTGCGCTCAGTGAACCGGAGGCGGCGCCTCCGAGTGCGGAGACTGCTTGCGGCTGGCCTTCTTCTTGAGGCGCGACCGATCGAGGTACGAGAGGTGGGCGGCGCCGACCTCCGCGCGCAGCTGCGCGGCCACCTCGATGAGGTGGTCGTAGAGGGCCTCGAAGCAGCCGAGGTGCGCCTTGGCGTCCAGCGGCATCGAGAGCGTGTGCGCGCGCCCGAGCTGGGAGGCGACCGCGAAGCAGACGTCGATCTGCTGCACCGTGGTCAGGCGCCGCTTGAGCTTCTCGTTCTGGGTCGGGATCTCGCGGACCCAGTACTCCACGCCGTCGTAGGTGGCCCAGCCGGGGTTCTGCTCCCAGCCGGGCGCGTGCAGCTCGCCCGCCTCGACCATGCGCTGGCCGTTGTGCCCGAAGGGGTTCATGAAGTACGCGTCGTCGGGCTCGTCGTAGACCTCCTTGACGTCCACGAGGCGCGGGTCGATGTCGTCGCGGTTCGGCTCGAGCAGGAGCAGGGTGTGCAGCTTGCCGAGCGAGCCCGGGACCTCGGCCGCCGAGGCGATCGAGTAGACGCTGGCCAGCTCGAGCTCCCCGCGGCTCTCGAGGTAGCTCTCGAGCAGCGCCTGGAGCCGCGGCTGCCGCGGATCGATGGCGTTCTGCGCGAGCCGGCCGCCCCACTGGCGACCCTTCTCGAGGTAGCGGACGAGGTCCTGCTGCCAGCGCTTGGGCTGCTTCTTGCGCAGGTCGCGCATCTCCTCCCAGCCGAGGCCGGGGGCGCTCACGCCCAGCAGATAGCCGCGCCGGAACGAGTCGAGCACCGCGGGGTGCAGGAGCCGGCCGTCGCTCTCGTCGGCGCGCCGGCAGGAGACCGACACGAGGAAGCGGGACACGTCGTAGCCGAACGGGCCGAAGCGCGCGCGGTCGAAGTCGACCATGGCCGCGCCGCGGGTGGTCTTGGCGTAGTTGGCCAGGTGTGGATTGCCGTGCAGGAACGCCCGCGGCATCGCCTCGACCTCGGCGAGATCCACGAAGCGGCGCTGCATGGCCGCGTGGGTGTGCCGAAAGAAGCGATGGAGCCCGCGCTCCGGGTGACGGTATTCGTCGATCAGGTCAGGCGAATCGTTGGCTGGCTGGCGGTGAAACGGGTTCATCAAAAGCCCCTCCGCGCTCGAAAGTGACAGAAAAGTGAGATCGAGTCACGCAAACGTCACAAATGAGCCCTCCGTGTCACCGGTGCAAGCGCTCATTTGCCCTGGACCCATCTTTTTCCGGGCCGGACGTTCGTGACGCGTTTGTGACGCGGGTGGGTCGGCCGGCCGCCGTCAGGGCATGAGCGCGGCCCAGAGGCCGGCCGCGAGCCCGAGGAGGAGCAGGGCGAAGGCGAAGAGGGCCAGCGTCGGCACCCCCGAACGAGGACTCGAGGCGCTCGGCCCCGTGTGCAGCGTGGGGCGGTCTCGCTCTCGAAACGCGGGGGCGTCGACCTCGGTCGGCGCGTCGGTGCCGGGCACGGGCTGGCTGATGTTGCCCGAGCTGGTGCTCAGCCCGGCGCTCTCGGTGATCGCCTGACGCTCCTCGTGGCTGATCACCGCGGAGCTGGGCCCCGTGCGCTGGCGGGGCTCGCCGCGGGTGTCCGGGTCCAGCCGGACGCAGTCGGCGGGCAGCTGCCGAAGAGCCTCGAGCATGCCCCGCGCGTTGGTGAAGCGCTTCGCCGCGTCCTTGGCCAGCGCGCGGCCGAGCAGCGCCTCGAGGGCCTCGTCCACCTGCAGGCCGGGGCGCACCTCGGTCAGCGGCGGGATGGGCTCGAGCAGGTGCGCCCGGAGCAGCTCGGAGCGCCGCTCGTAGAGAAAGGGCCGCCGGTCTGCGAGCAGCTCGTAGAGCATGACGCCGAGCGCGTAGACGTCGGCGCGCACGTCGATGAACACGCCGGTGATCTGCTCGGGCGCCATGTAGGCGGGGGTGCCGACGATGCGCCCCTTGCGGGTCAGGGTGCCCTCCTCGTTCGTCTCCTCGATGGACAGCATCTTGGCGAGGCCGAAGTCGAGCAGCTTCACGCTGCCGTCGTGCAGGAGGAACACGTTGGCCGGCTTCAGGTCGCGGTGGACCACCTCGCGGTCGTGCGCCTCGGCCAGGGCCTGGAGGATCGGCTCGTAGAGCTGGAGCGCGCGCCGCGGCGCGATCGGGCCCTCCTCGAGCTCGTCCTCGAGCGTGCGCCCCTCGAGGAGCTCCATCGCGATGAAGGTCCGTCCGTCCTGGATCCCGAAGTCGCTGATCTCGACGATGTTCGGGTGGGAGAGCTTCTCCAGGACCCGCGCCTCGCGTCGAAAGCGCTTCTCGAGCCCGGTGATCGAGCCGAGGTTCTCGTGCAGCACCTTCAGCGCCACGGGCGGACCGCCGCTCGCGTCGACCGCTCGATAGACCACCCCCGTCGCGCCGGTGCCGATGGTCGCCTCGATGCGGTAGGCGCCGAGCGTGCGCCCGACGAGCTCCTCCCCCGCCGCCATGGGGCGCACGATAGCAGAGTGTGGGGGGAATCCCGCGCGCTCTAGTCGATGGCCAGGACGGTGCCGAGTCGCGCGAGGAGCGGCAGCCCCGCGGGCAGCCCGTAGATGCGCAGCTCGCCGTTGCGGAGCGCCGTCGCCATCGCGCGGTTCACCTCGCCGCGGAGGTCGGGGAGGCCGAAGCGGCCCGTCTCCATGCGCGACATGTCGGCCACGACCTCGGCCGTGCCCCGCACCGTCACGTCCGGGATGCCCACGATCCCGTCGTGCACCACCGCGCGCCCGCCCCGGAACTCGAGGGTGAGCGCGACGTCCGCGTCCTCCGCCACGATCGCCACCCGACCGAGCAGCCGATCGAACGCGGGCATGCGCTCGGGGTGATCGTCGAGGTTCTGGCTCATCATGGTGGCCATCATGATGGCCAGGCCGTTGTCGTCCGCGCCCGGCGCGAGCTCGATCGCCGCCATCGTCAGGCCGGGAAGTCGGTGTCGACCGCGGTGGCCGAGGACACGAGCTGCTTGCTGGCCACGACGAACTTCAGGAGCGTCGGGAGGTGACCCTTCTTCAGCTTCAGCTTGTTCTGCATCATCGCCTTGGTCGGGTCGACGTCGCCGCTGAGCACCTCTTTCCAGCGCTCGTACTGCGCGAGCACCACGAAGTCCGCGGTGTCCGCGCCCGGCCCGTCGGTCATCTCCGCGTCGCGGCACTTCCCCTGGTAGAGGTCGAGCACCATGGCCGTATCGTGATCGATGCCGAGCTCTGGCCGCGCCTCCACCACGTAGGCGACCTTGCCATGCGTCCAGCCCGCGCCGGCCTTCGCGTAGCCGTCGTTCGCGTTGATCGCGTCCTTGAAAGCAGCCGTCCACTCGGCCGAAGGAAACTTGATGCCCACCGCTCTGCCTCCGCAGGGAATCGAATCAGGGCGCGGAAAGTAGGCTGGGCGCGCGCGCGACGCAACGCGGGCCCGCGTTTGCTTCGACGCCGCCCCCACCGGAAGCTAGAGATCGCTCCCGTCGGGGCTGTGCTCTACTGTCGGAACGTTTTTCGCGGCGAGGCGTTCTGAGGCGAACCTTCCAGGAGGCTCGCGCGTCCCAGCTGCACTAGGAAGCTCTCATCCGGTTCTCGACCGCCATCGCCCAGCTGCTCCTCGCCCAGGTGAAGGGTGTCGGCTGGCCCGTGCTCATCTCGCTGGGGCTGCACGTCGCCCTCGCGGTGGCGGTGCTGCGCGCGCCGTCGGCGTGGCTCGAGGGCGAGCCCGAGCCGGAGCCGGTGGAGATCACGATCCTCACGCCCGAGCCGGAGCCGCGCCCGGACGCGCCGGCCGAAGAAGAGACGGCGCCGGAGCCTCGCCCCGTCCCGCCCGAGCCCGAAGAGGCGCCCCCGCAGACGGCGCCGGCCGCGGCCGCGATCCAGCTGCCCGGCCCCGCGGTGGAGCCCGACACCCAGCCGGGCACGGGTGAGCCGGTGCCGAGCGTGGTGGAGCTCCCGAGCGTGGAGCAGGAGCCGCGGCCCGCGCGCGAGGAGACGGCCGAGGAGCGTCGCCAGCGGCTGGCGGCCATGCTCGACCCGTCGCGGGTGGCGCGTGGATCCTACGTGCCGACGGGCCCCGGGCCCTCGCAGCGCAGCGGCCCGGCGGGTCTGCAGACGGGTCCGCGTGGGCCGAGCGAGGCCGAGATCGAGCGCCGCCTCCAGGATGGGCTCCGCGCCGAGGCGATGACCAAGAACCACACCACGCGCGAGCGTGTGGTCCCGCGTCGCCGCTCCGACGGGTCGTACGCGTGGCAGGGGCACCGCTTCACGGCGATCATCCAGCCCGACGGGAGCGTGGACTTCGAGGATCAGGGCAACGTGCAGACCGACGGGTTCAGCACGTCCGGATCGTTCGACGCGATGGACGCCATCATGGGCGCGGCGGGCCAGGATCCGTACGGCTACGAGCGTGAGCGCTTCATGCGCGAGACGGAGGAGCTGCGGCATCGGCTCGAGGCGGAGCACCGCCGTCAGCAGATGGCGCGCGGGCTCCGCGGGCTGCGGGGACGCCTGTCCCGGGTCTGGGGCACGGAGAGCCGAAGCCACGCGCAGCGGCGAAGACGCATCTTCCAGATCTGGGACGAGATCGCGGAGGACGGCAGCTCCGCCGGGGCGCGGGAGCTCGTCATCACGTTCATCCGCGAGACCCTCCCGCAGGGACACGAGCACGCTTACACGACGGCCGAGATCAGCCGCTTCAACGGCGAGCGCGAGAGCACCGAGCGCTTCGAGCCCTACTGACGGCGCCAGCCTGGACGGATCTCGAGCCGTCCACTTCGACCGGACAAGGGTTCCGTCCCGCGCCGGATTCGGTATGATGCCGCCGTGGGGCAAGTCGGGGGCGATACGCGCACTGTCCTCGTCGTCGAAGACGAGGATGGGGTCCGTCGTGTGGTGGTTCGGGTGGTCGAGGCCGCCGGATACCGCGTGATCAGCGCGTGTGAGCCCGACGAGGCGCTGACCCTGCTCGATGGCGCCATTCCCGATGCGGTGGTCACCGACGTGAGCATGCCGCACGGCGGCGGCACCCGGCTCGTGGAGGAGCTCCGCAAGAGCCGCCCCGAGCTGCCCGTGGTGTTCATGACGGGCTACGCACCCGACGACGAGGGGCTCGCAGGGGTGGTGCTGCTCAAGCCGTTCCGGCCGAATCAGCTGCTCGAGGCCCTGAAGAAGGCGTTCGGCTGAGGCCCGCCTCTCGAAGAGACACCTCGAGCCCATATCGACGAGGGACACATGGACGAGCGACCCATCGACGTCAGCGTCGTGATGCTCGGGCTCGACGCGAACGCGCGCCGCGAGATCCAGGACGCGATGGACGCGATCGCGTCGAGCGGCGACACCGCCAGCCCGGCGGGGCTGGTGCAGATGCTCCGCGAGGCGATCGCGGTCCTGCTCGGGCGTCGCGACGCGTGGACGCACGCCGCGGCCGAGAACCACGCGCCGATGCCGGCGGAGGAGGCGGAGGCGAAGTTCGGCGTCGCGGCGCACCGCGCCCGCGCGCGCTTCGAGCACGAGCTGGTCCGGGCCCACGCGGGTGAGGTCGCGCGCCCGAAGGCGCCCCCGCTACCTCCGCAGCCGGACGTCCCCGGCGTGGTGGTGGTGACGCTCGTCGTGGCCGCGCTGCGTGTGCTGCGCGACGTGGTCGATGTCCGCGATCGCGCCGCGCTCCAGCTCGCCCTGGACGCCCTCGCGGCGATCGATCCGGGCGACTTCGTCGCGATGGAGGTGATCTGGTCGCCGGCCGATCCGCGAGAGCGCGTGCCGGTCGAGACGCTCGAGGCGAACCACCCGGAGCTGGTCCGCCTGCCGCTCGAGACGGAAGGCCGCGCCTGATGTGGCTGCGCTCGAAGCGGCTCGAGGAGGCGGGGTTCCGGCACGCCTTCTCCGCACGCGAGGGGGGCGTGAGCGAGGGGCCGTTCGCGAGCCTCAACCTCGCGCGCACGGTCGGGGACGACCCGGCGGCGGTGGCGGAGAACACGCGGCGGTTCGAGGCGGCGCTCGAATGTGAGCGCCTCTACGAGGTCAGCCAGGTCCACGGGCGCGCGGTGGAGCGCGTCAGCCATGAGCCGGTGGCGGAGATCCGTCGCCGCGAGGCCGACGCGCTGGTGACCTCGGTCGCGGGCGCCGCGGTGGCGGTGCGGACCGCCGACTGCGTCCCGATCCTGCTCGCCGATCCCGCCTCTGGCGCGGTGGCGGCGGTGCACGCGGGCTGGCGCGGCGTCGCCCAGAACATCCTCCGCGTGGCCCTCGAGGAGCTCGGGGCGGCCGATCCGATCGCCGCCATCGGCCCGCACATCCGGCTCGACGCGTTCGAGGTGGGGGACGAGGTCGCGGCGGAGATCGCGCGCGCCGTCCCGGGCGCGCGGGTGGTCGAGGCCCGCGCGCCGCGCCCCCACGTCGACCTCGCGGCCGCGGTGCGGGCGCAGCTCGCCGAGGCCGGCGTGACCGAGATCGACGACGTGGGCGGCTGCACGCACGCCGAGCCGGCGCGCTACTTCAGCCACCGGCGCGACGCGGGCAAGACCGGGCGTCACCTCTCGGCGATCGTCGCCCGCGCGCGCACCAGCGGCTCCACCTGACCGCGGAAGCGCGGAGACCACGGGCAGGGCGTGTTCGACTCGGGGTCGAGCCGAACCAGACGCGTCTCGCCGCGCGCGTAGACGGCGTCGCCGTGCATGGAGCGGACGGACGCCTCGAGCACGAGGCTCGACGTCCCGAGGTGCACGGGGCTGATCTCCACGAGCACCTCACCCTCGCCCCGGACGGGCAGGAGGTAGTGGATCTGGTGGGCCGCGACCACGTGATACTTGTCCGGGTTCGTGTCCAGATCGTCCTCCCAGCGGAAGCCGAGCGCGTTGAACAGCTCTCCGCGCGCCCGCTCCATGAAGAGGAGGAAGCGCACGTTGTGCAGGATGTTCAGCGCGTCGAGGTCGTCGAAGTAGACCCGCTGGGTGGTGCGAAAGGGGCTGGAGACGGGCATGGCGGGGATATAGCGCGTCGTGCTACCGATACGCCCCTGCCGTGGCTTGGTTCGGAAAAACGAAGGCGACGACCGACGCGTCGGAGAAGAAGACCCTGGGCAAAGGGGTCTTCCGGAAGTGCGTCGCGTGCGGAGTGACCCTCAAGGCGGAGGACTTCACCGCCCACAACGAGGTGTGCCCCGAGTGCGGTCACCACTACCGCCTGAGCGGTGAGGCGTGGGTGGAGCTGCTGCTCGATCCCGGCTCCTTCGAGGAGCGGGACACGGGCATCTTCTCGGACGACCCGCTCGAGTTCTTCGACTCGAAGCCTTACCCGCAGCGCCTCGACGCGAGCCGGAAGAAGACGGGGCTCGAGGACGCGATGATGGTGGGGGAGGGCGCCCTGGACGGCCGGCCGCTCCAGTTCGGGTGCTTCCTCTTCCGCTTCATGGGCGGCTCGATGGGCTCGGTCGTGGGTGAGAAGATCACCCGCATGTTCGAGCGCGGCGTCGAGCGGAACCAGCCGGTGGTGCTGCTCAGCGCGTCCGGCGGCGCCCGCATGCAGGAGGGGGTGCTCTCGCTCATGCAGATGGCCAAGACGGTCGGCGCGCTCCGGCGACTCCGCGAGGAGGCCAACCAGCCCTTCATCAGCGTGCTGCTCAACCCGACCACGGGCGGCGTGGCGGCCAGCTTCGCGCTCCTCGGGGACGTGAACATCGCCGAGCCCCGCGCGCTCATCGGCTTCGCGGGACCGCGCGTGATCGAGAACACGATCCGCCAGAAGCTGCCCGAGGGCTTCCAGCGCTCGGAGTTCCTGCTCGAGCACGGGATGATCGACATGATCGCCGAGCGCCACCAGATGCGCGCGACCGTGGCGCGTGTCCTCAGCCACCTGCTCGACTGAAGGCTCGCTTGAGCGACTCGCCCGCGATGAGCGCCTACGAGCGCGCGCTCCGGGAGCTGTACGCGCTCTCGGCGCGCGGCATCGAGCCCGGACTCGAGCGGGTCCACGCGGCGCTCTCGCGCCTGGAGCTCCCGGCCGAGCGCCTGCGCGTCGTTCACGTCGCGGGCACCAACGGCAAGGGCAGCGTCACCGCGATGGTCGCGGCGGGGCTCGGCGCGCATCGGACGGGGCGCTTCACGTCGCCGCACCTCCACCGGCTGACCGAGCGCGTCACGATCGAGGGCGCGCCCGTGACCGACGCGGAGCTCGTCGAGGCCTGGGACTGGGTCAAGGCGCGGCTCGCCGGGGGGCCTCGCCTGACCTTCTTCGAGACCATGACCGCGATCGCGTTCGAGCTCTTCCGGCGACGCGAGGTGGACGTCGCGGTGCTGGAGACCGGGCTCGGCGGGCGACTGGACGCGACCAACGTGATCGAGGCTCCCGTCGGCTGCGCGATCACCCGGGTCGGGCTCGACCACGTCAGCTGGCTGGGGGAGGACCTCGCCTCCATCGCGCGCGAGAAGGCGGGCATCTTGAAGCCCGGCCGCTGGGCGGTGATCGGCGAGATGCCGGAGGAGGCCGCGGCGGTGATCGCGGCGCGCGCGAGCGAGATCGGCGCGCCCCTCGAGCGGGCGTTGGCGGAGCCGGCCGAGGCGCCGGCGCACGTGCGGGAGAACCGCGCCATCGCGAGCGCCGTCTTGCGTCGGCTGCGCGCCGAAGGCTTCGTCGTCGACGAGGCGCGCGCGCTGGCCACGCGCTGGCCCGGCCGCCTCGAGGAGATCGACGACGTGCTGCTCGACGCGGCGCACAACGAGGACGGCTGTCGCGCGCTCGCGAGGGTCCTCGAGGCCGAGGGCGCGGCGCGCACGCTGATCTTCGGGGCCATGAAAGACAAGGCCTGGCCCGCGATGCTGGACGCGCTGACGCCCTTCGTGTCGGACATCGTCTACGCGCAGGCGGGCCTCTCGCGCGCGGAGGATCCGGCCCGCTTCGCCGAGCACCGCCGGGGCCTCATCGCGGCCTCCCCCGTCGACGCGCTCGAGCTGGCGCGCGCCAAGGGGCGGCCCATCGTGGTGGCCGGGAGCATCTTCCTCATGGCGGAGCTTCGCGCGGCGTTGCTCGGGCTCGAGGTCGATCCCCCCATCGCTCTGTAGCCCCCTCCGACTGTCCGCTTCCGTCATCGAGAGTGGCGCGTCAGCGCCGTTGGACCCAGGCGAGGACGAGGCAGTGGAGAGCTCGATCGATCCGATGATGACGCTCGCCCCTTATCTGGTGGGGCTGACGCTCACGAACCTCGCGCTCACCGTGGTGTTCGCCGCGCTCCTGTGGTCGGACCGCCGCCCTTATCTCGTCGCCTGGTCGACGGCGTGGGCCCTCTACACGCTCGGCAACGTCCTCGCGGTGACCTCTTTCGTGTCCGCGGGGCTCGACGCGCCGGAGCTGATCGGCGTGCTCACGATGCTGTCGGCCAACGCGACGCTCATCGGCGCGAGCTTCTATCTGCGGGCTCGATGGCCGTGGCGCTGGCTCGTGGCGGAGAGCGTCGGGGTCGCGTGGGCGGTGGTCGCGGGCGCGGCGCTCGGGCTGCCGCTCCTCGTGGTCACGCTGCCGCTCTTCGCCGTGCTCGGCGCGTGGCTGCTGACGAGGGGCGTCCAGCTCAGCCGTCTGAGCGGGGTGGGAGCCAAGGTCGCGGGCGCGGCGCTCTGCCTGTGGGGACTGCACGCGCTCGACTTCCCCTTCGTCGGGCATCTCGAGTGGGTGCGGCCGTGGGGCACGATGGTGGCCGAGGTCCTGATCACGGTGATCGGAACCGGCTTCATCCTGATGCACGCCGACGGCACGCGGCTCGAGGCCGAGCGGAGCGCCCAGCGGTTGGAGCGCTTCTTCGACAACGCCATCGAGGGCATCTTCGCGTCGACGGCGGACGGCCGCTTCGTCTTCGTCAACCGGGCGCTCGTCGAGATGCTCGGCTACGAGCGCCCGGAGGACCTGCTCGGGTTGAACATCCGCGAAGACCTCTAGGCCGACCCCGAGGAGCGCGACCGCATCATCGCCGAGCACGGCGAGCGCGGGATCCTGCGCGCGCACGCGCGGCTCCGCAGAGCGGACGGCGAGGAGCTTCCGGTGGAGCTCGTCGCGCGGCGGGTCTCGGCGGACGAGGGGCTCTCCCACACCTTCGAGGGGTTCGTGCGCGACCTCTCCTCCGAGCGACTGCTGCGCGAGCAGGCGGCGCGCGGCGAGCGCATGGAGGCGCTCGGGCGGCTCGCGGGCGGCATCGCGCACGACTTCAACAACCTCCTCACGGTGGTGGTCTCCGGCGTGCACCTGCACCGCGTCGCCAAGGGCATCGGGGAGGACGAGGACCTCGACGCGATCGAGATGGCCGCCGACCGGGGCATGGAGCTGACGCAGCACCTGCTGGCCTTCGCGCGGCGCCGTGAAGAGCGCGCCGAGCCCGTCGATCTCCGGGAGGTCGCGCGCGATCAGTCGCGCATGTTGACCCGCACCCTGGGCGACGGCGTCTGGGTGGAGGTCTCACCCCAGGCCGAGGCGGGCTTCGTCCGGGGTGACCGCGCGCTCCTGACGCAGGTGCTGCTGAACCTGGTGATCAACGCGCGCGACGCGATGCCCACCGGGGGCTGCGTGTGTCTCGACGTGCGGGCCGAGAAGACCCAGGCCGTGCTCACCGTGTCGGACGCGGGCCACGGGATGGACGCGGAGACCCTCGCGCACATCTTCGAGCCGTTCTTCACGACCAAGGAGAGCAGCGGCGGCACGGGTCTCGGGCTCGCCACCGCGTACGGCCTCGTGCGGCAGATGGGCGGGGACATCACGGTCGCGTCCGAGCTGGGCGAGGGCACGACGTTCACGCTGCGCTTCCCGCGCGTCGAGGCGCCAGAGACCGCGGCCCGCCTCGCCTCGGATCGTCCGCCCGCGACGCTCGAGCGCACGCGCTCGGGGAGGGTGCTCCTCGCCGATGACGACGCGCGCGTCCGCGGCGTCACCCGCAAGCTGCTCGAGCGCATGGGCTTCGAGGTGCACACGGCGGCGGACGGCGCGTCCGCGCTCGAGCGGGTCTCGAGCCCCGCGGAGCGCTACGACGTCGTGGTCACGGACGTGGTCATGCCCGGGATGGACGGGGTGCAGCTGCTGACGCGGCTCAGAGAGCGGCGGCCCACGCAGCCCGTCGTGATCATCTCCGGCTACGCGGCGCCGCTGACCGAGCCGGCCCGGCTGGCCGCGCTCGACGCGGAGCTGGTCTCCAAGCCCTTCACGCCCGAGCGGCTGCTGTCGGCGATCGACCGCGCGCGCGGCGTCGAGCGTGCCTGAAGGCGCGCGCCCGCGCCGCACCCCGTTGGGGCCACGGCGCGGGCGTCCTGCTCAGCGCGCGGGGATCTTGCGATAGCGCGCCATCACGACCTGGAACGCGCCGTAGGCGGCGAGGCCGGTCGCGACGAGCACGAGCAGGATCGAGCCGAAGCTCTCGGATCCGATCTCGCGCAGCGCCCCGCCCACGCCCTCGAACTCACCCGGGTTCGAGTCGAGGCCCGCCTTCACGAGGAAGACGCCCACGATGGCGAAGACCACGCCCCGGCTGGCGAGCGCGAAGCGGCCGAGCTTGGGGACCCACTTGCGGAGCGAGCGGCTCATCTCTCCGGTCTTCAGCTCCTCCTGGAACTTCAGCGTCGCCGCCTTGTAGAGCTGGTAGACGGCGAAGCCGATCACGAAGAGGCCGAGGCCGATGACGAGGACCGGTCCGATCGTGTCGATCGCGAGCAGCTCCGCGAGGTAGGTCTTCTTCGACGAGCCGCCGCCGCCGCTGCCGAGCGCCATCTGGAACGCCGCCACGCCGAGCATCGCGTGCACCGCGCCGCTGGCGCCGTACCCGATCCGCTTGAGGGTGCCGCCGGTGTCCGACTGCGCGTCCTCGGGATCGAAGATGGCCTGGACCGCGCGCCAGAGGGCATAGGCGAAGAGGCCGACACCGATGATCACGAGCAGGATCTGCCCGAAGGGCTGCTGGCCGATGGTCTGGACGGCGTTGCGGCCGCCGCCGATGCTGCCCGCGCTCTCCACGACCTGCGCGATCGCGAGGCCGCCGATCAGGGCGTAGATGATGCCCTTGGCCACGTAGCCGGCGCGTGCGGCCGGCTCGAGCCAGGGTCTGTTGCGTAGGGCCTGTGGGGTCCTCATGGGTGTTCTTCCTCCTTGGGGGTCAATCGGTGGGGGTGGAGTGAGCGGCGCGATCAGTAGCGGCGCTCTGCCTCGGCCTCCGCGCGGTCACCTTCTTCTTCCGCGCGCTCGAGGGCCTCGGCCTCGGCCTCCATCTCCGCGCGCGCACCGGCGACCTCGCGCTCGACGTCGTTCTCGGCGCGGTCCATCGCGCGATCCGCTTCGCGGGTCTCCTGGTTCCATTCACGCTCGGCTTCGTTCCAGTCCTCGGCCGCCTCGGCCTCGGCGCGCTCGCCGGCGCGATCGATGTCCTCGGCCGCAGACTCGGTCGCTTGGCCGAGGCTGCGCCCGCTCTGCTCGAGGTGGCCTTCCGTGCGCTCGCTGCAGGCGGTCAGGCCCAGAGCGGCGAAGATTCCGAGCGCGGTCATCCATTTCGTAGTCATGTTCTCTTCCTCCGTAGTGGCGCGCACATACGGGCCGCGCCTCGTGTCAGTCACCCGGGGCACTGCATCGCTCGTGCCGACCCCTCTTCACCTGGCCTGAGCGTGGGCCGGGTCTTCGCGGGTCGCGCGCCTCCGCTCCCTGTGGCGAGGTGCGACGGTCGCGCCACCGCGGCGAGATGGCGCCGCGGCGCTCGACGAGAGACGCCGCCTCCCGGGGGAAGCGGCGTCGATGGCAGAGAGAGCGCCGTCAGGTCAGGCGGCGACGCGTCCGCGCGCGGGGTACTTCTTCTCGAGCACGAACTCGATCGCGTCGGCCATGTCCTCGAGGTCGGGACGCCCGAACGGCATGGAGTTGATCGCGGCGTAGTGCAGGGTGCCGTCGGGGCGCACGAGGAAGAGTCCAGGCTCGCTGAAGCGCCGGGGCTCCTCCTCCTTGATGGAGTCGGAGAGGTAGAGGCCCCAGGCGAGGGCGGTGGCCTCGCGCATGCCGTAGGCGACGGGGAAGCGGTCGATCCCCCACTCCTCCTTCGAGTCCTTCGCGCGCTCCAGGTCGTCCATGCTCACGGCGACGAGGCTCACGCCCAGCTCCTCGTAGCGGTCGGCCAGCGTCTGCGCGGTCTTCAGGTACTTCTCGCAGACCGGGCAGTGCTTGCCCCGGTACATGACGATCATGGTGAAGCTCTCGGGGCGCTGCGCGTCGAGGGACCATGTCGTCCCGTCCGTCAGCTGGAGCTCGAGCGAGGGGGCGGGGCCGTCGGGCATCGGTTTGGTGTTCATGCGTCCCCGTGGTGCAGCGCGTGTGCCGCCGGGCCCCGACGGGGCAGGCCCTGGCGGGGCGTGGCAGCGCGACGCACCGAGACGACTCGGCCGCCACCGTCGAAGCGGCCAAGCCGCGCGGGATTTGACTCGCGTGCCCCCCTGGGATCACCTTGCGGCGATGCGCCGCGCCGCCGTTCGACGCGCCCCCTTCGTGTTCGCGCTCTCGCTCGCCGCCCTCGCCCTGGGCGCGGCCAGCCTGCCCCTGCGCGCGCAGCAGCGGCCGCGTCACGTCATCATCGGCGCGAGCGGGGATGTGCTGTTCCACACGCGCGTGGTCGAGGCGGCGGCGGCGCACGGCTTCGACCGGCTCTTCGCCGGTCTCCGCGAGACCGTCTCCGACCGGGAGATCGCGTTCGCCAACCTCGAGACCCCGCTCAGCGTCGACCGCGAGCCGATGCGGGGTGATCCCCCGAGGCTCGGCGCGCCGCCCGAGGCCGCGGGCGCGCTGGCGCGGGCGGGCCTGGACGTGCTGAGCGTCGCCAACAACCACGCGTGGGACCAGCGCGACACCGGCATGGTGCACACCCTCGAGGTGCTGCGCCGCGAGGGCATCGCGCCCGTGGGCGCCGCGGCGGACGAAGAGGAGGCGGCGGGGCCGGTCATCGTGGAGCGAGACGGAGTGCGGGTCGCCTTCGTCGCCTTCACGGTGATCCTGCAGGGGCATCCGGGCACGAGGCGGCCCGCGGTGCGCATCGCGACCTGGGACGAGCGCAGAGCCCGTCGCGTGCTCGAGCGCGCGCGCGCCGACGCGGACGTGGTGGTCGCGTCGATGCACTGGGGGCTCGCCTACCGTCACGAAGATCGCTCCGAGCAGCGCAGCCGGGCCGCTTTTCTCGTGGAGCACGGGGCGGACGTCGTGCTCGGGCATGGTCCACACGTGTTGCAGCGTGCGGAGCGCGTCGCGTCTCCTCGGGGCGAGGCCTTCGTCGCGTACAGCCTCGGGAACCTGGTCTCGAACCAGGGCTACCACTTCCGCCAGGGGCGGCGCGATCGATCCGTCCAGCTGCCGCTCCGCGAGCCGGCCACGCGCGACGGAGTGTGGCTGCGCGTGGCGCTCGACGTGATGGAGGACGGCCGGGTGAGCGTGTCGGCGGCGGAGGCGGTCCCGCTCTGGACGGCGAACAACTGGTGGGACGAGGAGCGGCGCCGCGTGGACCAGCCGGACATCCGGGTGATCCCGCTCTCGCGCGCCGGAGACGAGGCGCTCACCGACGAGCGGCGCCGCGCGATCGGTCGCGTCCTGGGTGACGCCGTGCATCTCCTCCCTTGACGGGGAGCCCGGCTAACCGAACCCTCCGCGGGATGTCCGACGACCACGTGTTCCTCAAGGCCTGTCGCCGCGAGCCGGTGCCCTACACCCCCATCTGGCTCATGCGTCAGGCAGGGCGCTACCAGCCCAGCTACATGGAGATCCGCTCGAAGGTCAGCTTCGTCGAGCTCTGCAAGACGCCCGAGCTCGCCTGCCAGGTGACCGTCGACGCGGTCGAGCAGCTCGGCGTGGACGCGGCGATCCTCTTCGCCGACATCTTGCTCATCCTCGAGCCGCTCGGCGTCGGCTTCCACTTCGCCAAGGGCGAGGGCCCCAAGATCGAGAACCCGCTCCGCAGCGCGGCGGACATCGATCGCGTGGCCGAGGAGATCGACGCCGCGGCGGAGCTCTCCTACGTGATGGAGTCCGTCAAGGCCATCCGGAAGGAGCTGGACGGCAAGACCCCGCTCATCGGCTTCGCGGGGGCGCCCTTCACCCTCGCCAGCTACGCGATCGAGGGCGGCGGCTCGCGCGACTACCACCACACGAAGAAGATCATGTACGGCGACGAGGGCGCCTGGAACACGCTGATGGATCGCTTCAGCCGCGCCATCACGGGCTACCTCATCGCGCAGATCGACGCCGGCGCACAGGCGGTGCAGCTCTTCGACTCGTGGGTGGGCTGCCTCAGCGAGGCCGACTACCGCCGCTACGTGCTCCCGCACGTGAAGGGCATCTTCGAGGCGCTCGGCGATCGGGTCCCGTGCATCCACTTCGGGCAGGGCAACCCCGCGCTCTACCCCGTGCTGCGCGAGGCCGGCGGTCACGTGATGAGCGTGGACTGGCGCCTGCCGCTGAGCGAGGCGTGGGACCGGGTCGGCCGCGACGTCGGCATCCAGGGCAACCTCGATCCCGTCAGCGTGCTCGCGCCCCGCGAGGTGATGTTCGAGCGCACGAAGGCCGTGCTCGACGAGGTGAAGGGCCAGGAGGGCCACGTGTTCAACCTCGGTCATGGGATCTTGCGTTGGTCCGAGGTCGATCAGGTGAGGGCGCTCGTCGACTACGTGCACGAGCAGAGCGCGCGGTGAGCCGCACGGTCGTCGTCGGGGGAGGGCTGTCCGGGCTCGCGGCCGCGCATCGGCTGCTCGAGAAGGACCCCGCCGCCGACGTCGTCGTGCTCGAGGCCAGCGACCGCGTCGGCGGCATCCTGGGCACGGTCGAGACGGACGGGTTCGTCGTCGAGACCGGCCCCGACTCGATCCTCAGCGAGAAGCGCGCCGCGATCGAGCTGGCGACGCGGCTCGGCATCGCCGATCGGATCATCGAGACGAACACCGCGCACCGCGGCGCGTACGTGGTGTTCCGGGGCGAGCTGGTGAAGGTCCCGGAGGGCTTCTCGCTCATGGCGCCCACGCGCTGGACGACCTGGGCCACGACGCCGGTCATGAGCTGGCCCGGCAAGCTCCGCGCCGCGCTCGAGCCGCTCGTGCCGAAGGGCGAGGGCGAGGAGAGCATGGCGCGCTTCGTCCGGCGCCGCTTCGGCCGCGAGGTGCTCGACCGCCTCGCGCAGCCGCTCGTCGGAGGGATCTACGGCGGCGATCCGGATCGGCTCAGCCTCGCCGCCACCATGCCGCGCTTCGTCGACCTCGAGCGGCGCCACGGCTCGGTGATCCGCGGCATGCGCGCGGGGCAGCGCAAGAAGACCGAGCAGGCGGCGAGCGGGGCGCGCTACGGCCTGTTCGTGGCGTTCGACGGCGGCATGCAGGTGCTCGTCGACGCGCTGGCCGCGCGGCTCGGGGACCGGATCCGGACCCACGCTCCGGTCCGCGCCCTCGACGCGGGCTGGCGCGTGCGCACCGACGACGAGGTCTTCGAGGCCGACCGTGTCCTGCTCGCGCTGCCGGCGTGGCGGAGCGCGGCGCTGCTGCGCCCCCACGCGGCGCCCCTCGCCGACGCGCTCGACGCCATCCCCTACGGCTCCGCCGCGACGGTGACCTTCAGCTGGCCCCGGGACGCGATCCCGCACCCGATGGACGCGTTCGGGTTCGTGGTCCCGGCCGTCGAGCGGCGCAGCGTGCTCGCCGCGACCTTCAGCAGCGTCAAGTGGCCCGGGCGCGCGCCCGAGGGGCAGGTCTTGCTGCGCGTGTTCATCGGCGGCGCGAACGCGCCGGACGCCACCGATCTCGACGACGCCTCGCTCGTCGCGCTCGCCCGCCGCGAGCTGCGCAGCCTCATGGGCGTCGAGCGCGAGCCCGGCTTCTCGCTCGTGGTGCGCTACGCGCGAGCCATGCCGCAGTACCAGCTCGGCCATCGCGAGCGCGCGGACGCGATCGAGGCGCTCGCGACGTCCCTCCCGGGCGTGCGGCTGGCCGGCAACGCCTACCGCGGCGTGGGCATCCCGGACTCGATCCGCTACGCGGAGTCCACGATCGACGCGTGGGTCGACGAGCGGGTCGGCGGGGCTTGACCGGAGCGCGGTCTGCGCCTCAGGGTTCCGCCCCCATGGGCTGGCTCGGCAACATCTTCGGCTCGCGCAAGCGCCGCGAGCAGCGCGCGGAGGTGCTCGCGCGTCTGACCGATCTCTACGAAGGGGGCGGGGCGGAGCGCGCGTGGGAGCCGATCGTCGAGGCGCTGCGCGCCGATCCGGAGGACGAGCAGCTCTTCCACCTCG
Organism: Sandaracinaceae bacterium; assembly: GCA_004213565.1. Classification (GTDB taxonomy): domain Bacteria; phylum Myxococcota_A; class Polyangia; order Polyangiales; family Sandaracinaceae; genus JAVJQK01. The sequence continues at coordinate 2,256 of SHBB01000057.1, read as the reverse complement.
CGGGCCAGGTCCTTCGCTCGGCCGGCGAGCCGATCACGGCCGAGCTCTTCGACCGCGCCGCCGACGCGCCCCACGATCCGCAGCGGCTCTTCGAGCTGGGCAGCGAGCTGCTCACCCGCGAGCAGCCCGAGGTCGCGGCGGTGCTGCTCGAGCGTGCGCTCGCCTTCGTCCCCTTCGACGCGGTCGTGCGCAGCGAGCTGGCGCTGGCGCAGGCGCGCGCGGGGCGGCCCGACATGGTCATCGCCACGCTCGCCTTGCACCCCTGCCTCGGCGACGACCCCGGCGCGCTCTTCGAGTTCGGGTGGGCGTCGCTGCTGACGGGCGACCTCGAGGCGGCGGCGGGCGCGCTGGGGGAGCTGCACGGCGCGCCTTCGCTCCGGCGCAAGCTCCAGCACGCCCTGGCCCGGGCCGAGCACGGCGAGATGGAGGACGCGCGCGACTACTACTTCGTCGAGCACGCGGGCGCGGTGCTGGACGCGGGCGGCCCGCTCGGGGGGCGCTACCGCACGCTCGAGGTGGACGCCGCGCGCGTCGCGCAGTGGCTGGCCGACCTCGGGTGGCTGCTCGAGGCGACGGTGCAGCGCCCGCGGCACGTGGTCGCCGTCTCGGAGGCGCGCTGGGCGCTGGCGGACGCGGTCGCGCGCGCGTGCGGGGGCGCGGTCTTGCCGACGGGCGCGACGCCGCCCTCGCGGGCCATCGTCCCGCTGCTCGACGCGGCCGAGGTCGAGTCGCTCGACGACGGGCTGCCCGACGACGCGGTGATCGTCGCGCTCACGCTCGAGCACGGGCGCAGCCTCTCCCGCGCGCCCGCCATCGTCGGCGCCTTCGCGCGCGACGCGAGGTACGGCGCCGCGCTCTTCGACGGCCCCAAGGCGACGCCGTCGGCCGAGCTGCGCGCGTGGTTCGAGGCCCGGCGCGCGCTGCTCCCGCCGCGCGGTCCCCGCGTCCGCGCCGCCTGGGTCCCCGACGCCCCGCTCCCCCGCTGATGATGGGCCATCGCCGAGCGTGGGGGCCCTGGCTCCTCGGTGCGCTGCTCGCTCCCCTGTTCGCGGCCACGACCGCGCGGGCCGATGTCGAGCTGCGCTGGCGCGCCCCCGAGGGCGCGGGCTGCCCCGATCGGAGCGCCGTCGCGCTCGCGGTCGAGGAGCGCCTGGGGCGGTCGGTGTTCTCGGAAGGCGATCCCCCCGGCTTCGTCATCGAGGGCGCGATCGAGCCGGTCGACGATCGGTTCCGCGCGCGCCTCGCGCTGCAGGCCCCCGACGGCGCGGCGCTCGGGGAGCGCGTCATCGAGGGAGGCGAGGCGCCCTGTGGGGCGCTCCTCCGGACGGTGGCCATCGTCGTCTCGCTGCTCGTGACGCAGCACGAGCCGCTCGTCCGCTTGTACGAGCCCGCGCCGCCGCCGCCTCCTCCGGCCCCGACCCCCGCGCGCCCCTCGCCGCCGATCCCCGCGGAGGAGATCGAGCCGCCGCCGGTGGACGAGGGCCGCCTGGGGCTCAGCGTCGGGCTCGGCGCGAGCGTCCGTGGCCTCGGCGTGCCCGGGCCGGCGTTCGGGATCCGGCAGACCCTCGGCCTGCGCTGGACGGCCTGGCCGCTGGAGGTCGTGGCGGAGGTGCAGGTCGTGCCGCCGTTCCGCTGGGAGGGCGCGGCGGCGCTCGATCTGTGGCTCTGGTCGGCGGGCGCGTCGATCTGTCCGCGCTTCTTCGACGGGGACGATCTGCGGCTGATCACCTGCGCCGGCGCGGTCGGGGGGCAGCTGCACGCGGCGGGCGTCGGGCTCGACGTGGTCCGGCGGGTGGAGGCGCCGCGGCTGGACCTGATCACGCGGATCGGCGCCGCGCTTCGGCTGGCCGGTCCGCTCTGGGTCTCGCTCGCCGCGCTGGTCGACGTCCCGCTCATCCAGCATCGCCTCACCGCCGGGCCGCCCGGGGACGAGCAGGTCGTCTTCGAGGGGGCGCCGATCTCGCTCGGCCTCGCCGCCTCGCTCGCGCTCAGTTTTCCCGAGGAGTGAGAACCTGGCCCCGCCACACACATCTCCTCAGGTGAGCGCTCCTGCCCCGAGCCGCGTCGATGAGGACGGCTTCCGCGCCCTCTTCGAGGCGCACACGTCGTTCGTGCTCCGCTCCGTGCGCCACCTCGGGGCGCGGGAGGCGGACGCGCTCGACCTCGCGCAGGAGGTCTTCACCGTCGCCCACGAGAAGCGCGCGCAGCTCGATCGGCCCGACGGGGCGCGCAGCTGGCTCTACCGGATCTGCTTCG
>SHBB01000569.1 GCA_004213565.1 Sandaracinaceae bacterium | reverse complement strand
GCCGCCGACGCCGAGTCCGACTCCGAACCCGGGGACGAGCCGGCTGGCCTCGCCGCGCTCATCGATCTCATCCGCCCCCGCCTGGCCGTCGGCGCCCTGATCCGCCTGGAGGGGATCTCGGTGGTCGCGAGCGGCGATCGCGACCGCCGCGTCCTTCGGGAGCTGGAGGCAGAGCTCGAGGTTCTGCCCGGCGGCCGCTATCGGCTCGAGGGCTCGGGGCGGCCAGGCAGGGGAGGGCGCCTCGGCTGGAACCTCACCGTGGATCCCGGCGCGCTGCGGGCGGAAGGCGATCTCGATTTCCAGCGCCTGCCCTTCGTCCTGCTCGTCCCCTTCCTCCCGCGGCTCCCGTGGCACGAGGCTGAAGACACCAGGGTGAGCGGCGAGCTCTCGATTGATGGTGAGGGAGCGAGCCGGATCCACCTCGAGGGTCAGGTCTCCATCGACGATCTGGCCCTGAGCTCGCCGCGAATCGCCCCGAACCCCGTCGAGCGGATCGCGCTGTCGATCCAGGGGAGCGCCGACTGGGTCCCGCTCGATCGCCGCCTGGAGATCGAGAGCGCGGAGCTCGGCCTCGGCCAAGCCCGGGTCAACCTGACCGGCGCGCTCGAGTGGCCCGCCGATCACTACCGCGTCGACGTGCGGGCGACCCTGCCGCCCACCGACTGCGACCTGGCGGTGGGCGCCATCCCGGCTGATCTCCTGGCCGAGCTCTCGGGCTTCACCTTCACCGGCCGGATCGGCGGCCAGCTCCTCCTCCGCGTCGACTCCCGGGATCTCGGGGCCACCCGCCTTCGAGTCCACGTCGCCAACGGCTGCATCTTCGACACCGCCCCCGCGATCGCCGACGTCCGTCGCTTCGAGGCGCCTTTCATCCACCGGGTCGTCGAACCGGATGGCGGCGCCTTCGAGATGGAGACCGGCCCGGGCACCCTCGAGTGGACCCCGATCACCCGGATCAGCCCCTACTTCATCCAGGCCGTCCTGGGCCATGAAGACGCCGGCTTCTACCAGCACTCCGGCTTCAGCGTCTCGTCCATCGAGCGAGCACTGGTCCGGAACCTCGAAGCGGGCCGCTACGTCTACGGCGCCTCGACCATCACCATGCAGTTGGTGAAGAACGTCTTTCTCCATCGCGAGAAGACCCTGGCCCGCAAGGTCCAGGAGGTGCTGCTCACGTGGTGGATCGAGTCCATCATGGAGAAGGACCAGATCCTCGAGCTGTACCTGAACGTCATCGAGTACGGCCCGCGGGTCTACGGCATCCGTGCCGCGGCGATGCACTACTTCGGGCGCATCCCGGCCGAGCTGGGACCCGCGGAGTCGGCCTACCTCGCGACGATCCTGCCCAACCCCAAGGCGTTCCACGAGCACTGGGAGGAGGGCATGATTCCCGAGCGTCACCGTCGCCGTGTGGAGCGCTTCGTGAACACCCTGGAGGCTCGCGATCGATTCAGCCAGTCCGACGCCTCCAGCGCACGGGCCGACCTCCCCGAGCTCCGGTTCCATCGGCCCGGGGACCCCCTCCCGGCACGCCGGGAGCAGGACGATCCCATGGCCGAGGATGCCGCGCTCGAGGAGACCCAGCGGTTCTGACCCAGCGCCTCGACTGCGAGGCCGTCGCCGCCTGCTTCAGCGGAAGCGCGCCTCGGGAGAGATGTAATAGAAGCCCTCGAGGCTCGCCTGGGCGAGCACGCGACCGGCGAGCGCGCGTTGAACCGTCGCCAGATCGAAGCCATCCGGCACTTCCAGGGTCTCGACATCTGTCGCGAAGAGCTGAAACTCGTACCAGTGAATCAGGTCATCGTTCCACGGCGGACAGGGGCCGTCATAGCCGAAGTAGCGTCCCTGCATCTCGGCGTCGTCCGCGAACCAGCGCGTGTAGTCATTGAGACCATGTCGCATGCCGTCCGGGACGTCGGTGAGCGACTTTCCCCCGACCGTCACGCCGCTCGAGAACTGGCCCTCCTCGAGCTCACGGTGATCCGCGGGGATGTCGATCAACACCCAATGAACGAAGTCTGTCCTGGGCATCTCCCGCGAAACACGCTCGCCACGCTCGTTGGCGAGGCTCACGTCCGAGGGCGCGTCATGGTCGACGCAGGTGATGACGAGTGATCTCGTGCCTTCGGGGACGTCATCCCAGGCGAGATGCGGGCTGACGTTGTCCGAGAGCTCGAAGCGCTCGTGCTCGGCCAGCTCTTGGGGATAGAAGCGGTGCCTACCGAACGCGTAGCGGGTGGGCATCGCGCGCCGATGGAGAAAACCGTCGCTGCGAAGCTTCATGCCCCCTCCCCCGCGGCTTCGAGGCGCTCGAGCTCTTCGAGTTGCCATCGAACCCGCAACGGCCGCATGTCGGTCCACACCGCCTCGATATAGTCGAGGCATGTCGTCTTGTCGCCCCGTACTCCCACTTCGACCCAACCTCGCGGCAGATCGCGTTCCTGGAACCAGATCGAGTACTGCTCGTCGTGATTGATGACGACGGTGTAGGCGCGCGTGTCTTCTTCTTCTTCCGACATCTGGGCTCAGCCTCCGGCTTCCCCCGCGGCCCCGACCATGCCGAAATCCGTTCCAGACAGCAAGCCCGACGCGCCGGGCGGCGCTACGACCCACTGAATGCTTGAAGAAGATCGGCGTCCAGCCTATGCAGGGCAGGCCCGGAAGGCCGCCCCGCCGGCGGCAGGAGGACCCGATGGCCAGACTTTCGTCTCTCTTGATCTTCCTCGGCGCCGTGGGGGTGTCGTTGGCGGCCTCGTTGGCGACCACGTCGACGGCCCACGCCTACCGCATCCCGATCAACATCGAGTCGGTGCCGCCAGGCGCCACGGTGTACCTGGACTCGACGTCGAGCCCGCCGCTCGGGACCACGCCGCTCCGCAACGTGCGGGTCGAGCGGGGTGAGCACACGATCATCTTCCAGCTCCTCAACCACGAGGAGGCGCGCCTCCAGGTCAACGTGCGGCGCCGCCGCGAGACCTTCCGCGCGGTGCTGCGAGCGCTCGGGACGATCGAGGTGTCGGCGGGGAACGCCGGCGCGCAGGGGGCCAACGTGTTCGTGGACGGCCGACAGGTCGGCGGCGCGCTCGGCTCGACGCCGATCCGCGTGACCGATCTGCAGCCAGGCCGCCACCAGGTCCGCGTGCAGCGCGAGGGCTACGACACCTTCGAGCAGTGGGTCGAGGTCGGCGGGGGACAGATGGTCCGCGTCGCCGCGGTGATGCAGCAGTCGGCGCCCGACACGGGGTCGATCCTGGTCAGCGGGCCTCCAGGGGCGCCGGTGTTCCTGGACGGCACGCCGCGCGGCTCGACGCCGACCGTGATCGACGGGGTCGCGGTGGGCGCGCACACGGTCGAGATCCGGCCGCCGGGGCTGCCGCCCTACAGTCAGTCGGTGACGGTGCTCGCCGGGCAGCGGGCGACGGTCGCGATGCCCGCGCAGCAGGGTGGGACGCTCCGGGTGCTCGCCAGCGCGCCTGGGGCGGTGATCAGCATCGACGGAGAGGTGCTCGGGCCGTCGCCGGCCAGCCGCGAGGGGCTCGCCGCGGGTGAGCACATCGTCGAGGCGACGGCGGAGGGCTACCAGCGCGCGCGCCAGACGGTGACCGTCGAGGCGGGCCAGCAGCGGGTGGTCTCGCTCGACATGGAGCAGGTTGTCGGCGAGCCCGGCCGCATCGTGGTGGAGTCGAACGTCGACGGCGCCGCGGTGCTCATCGACGGCGAGGAGCGCGGGACGGCGCCCGTGGTGCTGACGCCGGAGGCCGGGCCGCACGCGATCGTGGTGCGCGCCGACGGGCACCAGGAGTACAGCACGACCTGTGAGACGCGCCCGGGGCAGAACTGCGAGGTCGACGCGGTGCTCGTGCCGCAGCAGGTCCGCGTCCGCGTGGCCGTGCAGCCGGGGATCCGCGGGGCGCAGCTCTACGTGGACGACGAGCTGGCGGGGCCGGTTCCCTTTGACGGCACGCTCCCGGCGGGCTCGCACGTGCTCGTGGTGCAGGCGCCCGAGCACGAGGAGTTCCGGCAGCAGGTGCTGCTGACGCCGAGCTCGGAGGTGCGACCGTTCGACATCACGCTGCCGCACATCACGGACGGCATCTCGGACGAGGAGCGGCAGACGCTGGTGCAGGAGGACGAGCGTCGGCGCGGCGCCGCGGTCACGCACTCGGCGGCGCCGCTGGTCGTGAACCAGGCGACGATCGATCTCTCGCTCGGCTGGCCGTATCTCGCGGAGATGAGGCTCAGCGTCGGGCTGCTCGACTGGCTCGACGCGGGCTTCTCGGTGCGCAGCTTCGGCCGGCTCACGGAGTTCGAGGGGCGGGTGCGCGCGGGCTACCGGCCCATCGAGCAGCTCGCGGTCGGCGGTCAGGTCCGCTTCGGCGGCGGCATCGGCCCGGAGCTCGGACACCGGCAGCCCGACTACAGCGGGATCATGCCCGTCCCGACGGTCACCGAGCGCTACGACACGCGGCCGAGCACGCCGGACATGGCGCAGGAGTTCAGCTACCCCATCAACAGCGTGTTCATGAGCCTCGAGGCGATGGGCAGCCTGCACTTCTCGGACACGGGCGCGTTCACGCTCTGGGTCGGGCTCGATCTGTCGAGCGACGAGTACGGAGGGCACCCGTTCAACAGCGGCGTCTACCTGGACTACGACCGCGCGGGCACCCCCTACTGCACCGTGGATGCGGTGACGAGTGACCTCAGTTGCCCGCGCGAGGACTGGGCTCGGGTCCGCCTCGGAGGGACGCTCGAGCTGGTGCTCACGCGCAACTGGAACCTGTGGTTCCTGCTCGAGGGCATCCTGAACCAGGCGCCGCGCCGGATCATGGGCAACCTGCTCGGCATCGAGGCGAACGACACGCAGTTCTATTTCCGCATCGGAACCACCTACAAGTTCTGATGGAGTGACCTCTCGTACCGTCGGGCCATCGGGGCGGGCATGGCGGCGGGCCGCTGGGGTCGCGCTCTACGTCCTTCTCCTGCTCGCGCTCCCGCTCGAGGGGCGCGCGCAGGAGGAGCTGCCGAGGCTCGCCGGCGATCGGCCGCTCACGCTCCGACCGACGGACCGGACCCGGGTGCTCGCCTCGCGGGTGGTGCGGGTCCTCGCGCTCCGGCTCGACGTGGCGGTGGCGGTCGGCGAGGACGCGCCGCCGGAGGTGCTCGAGGCGGTGCCCGAGGGGCACCTCGCGATCGATCGCAGCGAGGACGAGGTCCGTCTCGTGCTGGCCGGTCCCGAAGGCCAGGTGTTCCGCAGCGAGGTGACGCTCGGCGCGGAGCGGGAGGGGAGAGCCCGCGCGGTGGCCCTCGCCATCGAGGCGCTGCGGGACGCCGCGCTCGACGGGCCGCCCGAGGGCACGGCGACGCAGCGCTCCTATCCGCACGACGGGCAGCAGATCCTCTGGATCTACCGGGAGCGGGAGGGGGGGCTCTTCGGGCCGCGGCCGCGGCAGGAGGCGCTCGCGAAGCCGTCGATCGGGCTGGGCTTCATGCTGGGCATGTCCACCGAGCGGGAGACGATCATCGTCGGTCCCCGGATCGGGCTCGGGCTGTGCCTCGACTCGAGCTGCGTGGTGCTCGAGGGGGACTTGCCGGTGCTGCCCGAGGAGAGCGCGTCCTGCGACGGGCGCCGCATCCAGTACCGGCCGATCAACCTCGCGCTGCGGCTGCAGCTCAGACCGATCGTGGTCGACGACGTGTCCGTGGCGTTCGACTTCGGGATCCTCAGCCGCTTCGGGCTCGCGAACCTCGTGGGGGTCGACGTGAGCCGCGTGGCCACGGACTTCGGCGTGCGCGGGGGCATCGAGGGGGCGTGGCGTTTCGCGGCCCCGTTCGAGCTGGTGCTCGAGGTCGGCGCCGACATCCACACGTCTCCGGCCGTGTTCATCCGCAGCACGCGGCCTCCGCCCGGCATGCCCGAGATCTGCGATCGCGCGGTGGAGCGGGTGCTGGTCGAGGATCTGGTGACGATCTGGGCGACGCTCGGCGTGAGGTTGCGCCCATGACGCGTCGCCGGGTGGAAAACGGACCATCGCGCGACGACTCCCGGGTGTGGGAGCGTTGATGGCGGAAGACCGGCTGGTCGCGATCGAGGGAGGGCTGTCCGAGGAGGAGGCGCTCCTGCGCGACGCGTCGAGCGGCGACGACGCGGCCGTGCGCCGCCTCTATCGCGCGCACGTCGACCGGGTCCATCGGTGCGTGGCCCGGATCCTCGGGCCTCACGATCCCGACGTCGACGACGTCGTCCAGCAGGTCTTCCTCGCGGCGCTCGACGGGCGCTTCGACGGGCGGAGCAAGCTCTCGACCTGGATGGTCGGCATCGCCACGCGCCGGGCGCTGGACGCCAGCCGGGCGCGCGCGAGGCGGCACCGCTGGTCGAAGGTCACCGAGTGGGTCGGCCTCGGGCGGCCGGCCGAGGCGCCGAACGCGCGCCACGACGCGCTCAGCCAGGCGGAGGCGGCGCTGGCCACGCTCACGCCCGAGCAGCGAACGGTCTTCGTTCTCCACCAGGTGGAGGGCTACACTTTCAAGGAGATCAGCGAGATGACCTCGACCGGCATCTCAACCTTGCACGCGCGGCTCAAGGCCGCGCGGCGACGTCTCGACGAGCTGCTCGAAGAGCTGCGCGACGAGGCGGACCCCGAGGAGGCGACCGATGAGCGGGCGTGAGCGAGGGAGCGAGGCGGCGGCGGAGCTGCTCCGTGCACACCCGCCGACGCTCGACGAGGTGGCCAAGGCGCGCGGC
>SHBB01000568.1 GCA_004213565.1 Sandaracinaceae bacterium | reverse complement strand
CGGGGTCGCCGCCGGGCCCAGGCCCAGGCCCGGGGCCGGGCCCGCTGGGGGCGGTGATGATCGCGGCCTCGCACGCGACGAGGCCGAGCGCGACGAGGGGCGCGAGCACGTGCGTGAAAGAAATGCGCATCGGCGTGATAACGATCACGCAGCGTGCCAAGCTCCGCGGCGTGAGAAAGTGGCTCAACTCACGTCCAGGATACATCAAAGTGGGGTGTTGGAGCAGGGGACGCGGGAACCCAGAGCGCTCCATACTCCCCACTTCAGGGGCTCCAGCCTCCCCCGACCCCATGGATTCGACGACCCCCAGCTACCGGCGCGGTCCCTGCAAAGGCACGGGCTCCATGCGCCGCGCCGTGTCGATCTCATGGCTCGCGCTCACCCTCGCCGGCTGCGCCTTCGATGCGCCTGCCGATCCACCGGCGCCGAGCGCGGTCGTCTTCGAGAACGAGGTCTACCCGATCCTCCTCCGGGACTGCGGCTTCCCCGACTGTCACGGCTCGCGCGAGCGCTTCTTCCGGGTGTTCGGTCCCAACCGCATGCGCATGAACGACGACCTGACTGCGCTCGACGACCCCGCGACGCCGGAGGAGATCGCGTCGTCCTACGAGCGCGCGCGCTCGATGCTGAGCGGCGTGAGGCGCCCCGAGGACACGCTGTTGATCCGCAAGCCCCTCGAGGTCGACCGCGGGGGCGCGCCGCACATGGGCATCGATCAACATGGGCAAGACGTCTACCCGAGCCCCGACCACCCGAGCTACCGCATCCTGCTGGACTGGGTGCGGCTCGGCTTCCCGGGGGCGCCATGAGGCGCGCGTGTCTCGCCTTGCTCGTCTCGCTCGGGATCGCCCCGACCGAGGCGGCGGCGTTCTCGGAGTACGAGCAGTTCGAGGTCTCGGCCCTCGAAGGCGGCGGCGGCGGTCGCTACTTCACGGGCAGCTTCAACGACGGCTACAGCTGCAACGTCTGCCATCGCGGCGAGGCGCCGCCGCGCGACGGCGAGCTGACCGGCCTCCCGGACGGCGGCTACGCGGCCGGCGAGACCTACGCGCTCGAGCTGGAGCTGCCCGACGGCGCCTCGGCCGGAGCGGCGGTGGAGATCACCGACGAGAACGGCAACGGCATGGGCACGCTCGAGCTGATCGGCGGCCCGCAGCCTGCCGATCTCTGCCTGCCCGTCGACGGCGCGCCCGCGGAGCAGGCGGCGCACCTGAGCGACCTGCCCCAGAGCCGCCGGGTGGCCACGGTCGACGGCTGCGGCGCGACCCGCCTCCGCTTCACGTGGACCGCGCCCGCGACCCCGCCCGGCCCCATGTGGATCCACGCGGGCGTGGTCGCGAGCGACGGCTCGGGCGACCCCACCGGCGACGGCGTGCTCCTCTACTCCCAGGTGGTCCCGCCCTTCGGCGACCGCGCCGAGAGCTCTCGCGTCGGGAGCGCCTGCGCCGCGTCCCCCGCCCGCGCGGTCGAGCCGACGCTCCTTGGCCTGCTCGCGCTGCTCACGCTCGTGGCGCGCGGGCGGCGACGCCGCGTTTAGGGAGCGGCTCAGGCGAGGGGAAAGAGCGCGCGGATGCTCGTGCCGCGCGCCGGGGTGGTCTCGATCTCCAGCCGGCCCGCGCGCGCCTCGACGATGGACCGGACCACCGAGAGGCCGAGGCCCGTGCCGCGCCGGCCCTTGGTCGTGAAGAACGGGTCGAGCGCGCGCGCCCGCGTCTCCGGGTCCATGCCCTGGCCCGTGTCGGCGACCTCGACGCCGGCCAGCTGCCCATCGGCGGCGCGCACGGCGGCGACGCGGATGCGCCCCCCCTCGGGCATGGCGTCGCGCGCGTTGACCACGAAGTTGAGCACCACCTGCTCGAGCTGAGAGCGCTCCACCTCGATGGTCGCGCCGCTCGCGGCCTCCAGATCGATCTGGAAGTGCGCCGAGTCGAGCACGCGCGTCAGCAGGGGCTCGAGGTCGTGCAGCAGCTCGTCCACGTCGACCTTCTCGAGGACCCGCATGGAGGGCCGCGAGAGGTGCAGCAGCTGACGCGCGAGCGTGCCGGCCTTCTGCACTCCGTCGGCCACGAGCTCGAGGTTCGACTCGAGGCGGCTTGGCTCGTCCGCCTCGATCTGCGCGAGGTGCGCCGCCGAGCCGATCGCCGTGAGCATGTTGTTGAAGTCGTGCGCGATGCCGCCGACCAGCTGGCCGACCGCCTCCATCTTCTGCGCCTGGACCAGCTGGGCCTGGGTGTCCTCGAGCCGCCCGACGTGCTCCTGGAGCTCCCGCACCATGCGCGCCCGCTCGTGCGCCGCGGCCAGCAGCTGCGCGAAGAACGCGACCGCCTGCCGATCCTGCGGGCGGAGCTGCTCCGAGAAGATCATGAAGACGTGCGCCACGCGCCCGCCGACCACCAGCGGCGCCATCGTGACGTCGCGGCCGCCGATGATGTTGGCGAGGAGGCTGGCCGTCCACCGCACCTGCTCGGGGAGCATCCGCTCGACGAAGCCCACCATGTCGTCGGTGAAGACCGTCTCGCGATCCTCCACGACCCGGCGGAAGAGCTCGATGTCGCGGGTCCGGAGCCGGAAGCCCTCGGCCGGGATGCCCGTCAGCTGCTCGGTCGCCCGGAGCAGCACGGGGGAGACGAAGTACTGCCGGAAGACGACCTCGCCGCGCTCCGCGTCGACGTCGCAGAGCACCGAGCGGAGGTCCCCTTCGAGCAAGGCCTGCCCCGCCACCTGGACCACCGCGTCGGGATCGTTCGGCGAGCGCTGGAAGGCGAGCGTGGCCCTCCGGAGCGCCTCGTCGATGTGGGCGCGCCGCTCGGACTCGAGGACGAGCTCCTCGAGGTGCCTGGACGCGGCGCTGTCGTCCGCCTGCATTCGCAGCAGCCGCTCGAGCCGCCCGACCTGACCTCGCAGCTTGCGAATCTCGCGCTGCTGCAGCTCGATCTCGGCGCCGAGCGCCGTGCGGCGCGCGTCGCTCCGCTGGACGCCGCTGGCCTCCTCCGGACCGACCTCCGCGAAGGTCGACGTCTTGCCCCGGTCAGCGCCGTCTTCTGCACCTCGACTCACGGCCCGAGCCTAACACCGAAGAGGGCAGGAAGCCTGCATCATTTCGTTGTCTCTAGAACTGATACTCGGCGCGGAGGATTCCGTAGCGCTCGGCGTCGTTCATCTCGCCCCCGCCTTCGCGCGCGCTGCCCAGGAAGGCGTGCGCCTCGCGGTACAGGAGGTGGATGGACACCTCGGGGATCACCTCGAGCCGGACGTGCGCCTCGGCGCCCACCAGGAAGCCATCCTGCACCTGTCCGGACTGAGACAGATCGTCGCTGAGGCTCCCCACGTGACCGATCTCGGGCACGATGCCGAGCGACAAGGGGCTGTCCCCGATGTGGAACCAGAGCCCGATACGCGCGTAGATACCGCTCAGCGTGTAATCCGGGATCGACACCGGGATCTCGCTGTCGAGCATGCGGAAGCCCCACCCCACCTCGAGCTGGAGCCGGGTCGGGCGCTCGCCCGGCGCGAGCGGGATGTCGTTGCGGAGGCCGATCGCCAGGTGGTGCGCCCGCATGTCGGTGGTGCGGGTGCTGCCGTCGGCGCGCTCGTCGCGGCCCTGGAGGCCGACCGAGGTCGTGTAGCGCACCGCGAGGGCGAGGCGGTAGCGGCTGGATGCGTCCGGGCGGACGTAGCCGAGCACCTGGGCCTGGATGGCCGGGAACGGGATCGTGCTCAGCCGCGCGGCGCCGCCCTCCATCGGGATGCTGCTCGAGCGCTGCGCGATGCCCGCGCCGGCGCTGACCGCGAAGCCCCACTGCTTCTGCTCCGAGAGGGGGGTGGCCTCGCCGTCGCTCGCCTCTTCGGGCGCGGGCTCCGCCGCCGCCTCCTCGGCCGCGGCCGCCTCCTGGGCTTCCCAGTCGAGGGGCGGGGGCAGGTCTCCGCCCTCGCCCTCGGCCTCGGAGGACGGCTCCTCGCTCGCCGCGCTGGCTTGCGCGGGCGGCGGCGCGCCCCCGGTGACGGTCGCGAGATCACGCAAGATCGCGTGCTGACTGGAGGGGCGGAGATGCTGGCCGCGGAGCGCGTAGTTCCCGCTCGTCATCAGCTCGCCGCTGGAGCCGCTGTAGTAGCGGAGGCGGAGCATGCGGCGGCGGTAGTGCCCGCCGTAGCTCCCGACGACGATCACCGTCGCGTTCTGCTGCGTCCCCACCCTCCGCACCGCGCGCGCGCTGCTCGGCCGGACCCCCGCCTCGTTGCACGCCCGCACGTAGTCCTCGTAGCTGACGAGGACCGCGTTGGACGAGAGTAGGCGGGAGACCGTGCGGCGCAGGCGGACGGGCACCGTTCCGCCGGGCGCGAAGAGCACCCGGGGCGTGTCGCTCGCCTGCGCGGCCGCGCCCGCGGGGGCGGCGACGAGGACGGCGAGGAAGAGGAGGAGGGCGCGCATGGACTTACAGCAGCTCGCGGATCTGACGCTCGAGGGTCGCCGCGTCACCGCCGCGGAACCCAGAGTGTACATGCCGGACGACGCCCTGGCGGTCGATGATGTAGGTGGAGGGCATCGTGGGCGGGCTGAAGCGGTTCGCCACCGAGTGATCCGCGTCGTGCATGACGGGGAAGGAGACCCGGGTGCGGCTCAGGAACCCGCGCGCGTTGTCCGCGGTGCGGTCCTCGCTCACGCCGATCACCACCAGGCCCTGCCCGCGGTAGCGCTGGTAGATGCGCTCGAGGGCCGGCATCGCCTCGGCGCACGGCTCGCACCACGAAGCCCAGAAGTCGACCACCACCACCGAGCCGCGATGCTGCGCGAGGTCGATCCGCTGCGCGTTCGCGAGCGCCCGACCGTCGAAGGCGGGCGCGCGGGCGCCCGGGTCGAGCGCCGCCACGGCCGAGGTGACCAGAAGGGCCGCGCCCGCGGCGAAGAAACCAACCATCCAGCGCTTCATCTCGTACCTCCTGATGGACACGGCACGAACCCACGCACGTCCCGTGCCGCCGCCCCGGCGCCGACCGGGCTCCGCGCGCTCGGCACGAAAAGGGCTGGTTTCACCGGGGATCGTGCACGACTGGCCGGGGTCCCGCGTCCTCGGTGGTGACCGAGCACCCCGGTTCCTTGGAACACGGAGCGCGTTCTGTGGGAGCATGCGGGGTTCCTCGACCCCCCGATCCGCCGCCTCCGCCGGGGATCACGCTGGGCACGAAACATGCGGAGCCGGCAGCGGGGCCTCTCGTCCGGCCCCTCTCGGGAACGAAGGAAGAGCCATGAATCGACGCCTCACGCCGCTCACCGTCCTCGCGCTGCTCGCCAGCGCCTGTTCGCCCGACCCCTTCATCACCGGCGACGGCGGCGTGGGTCCGGCTCCGATGTGCAACGCCTACGAGTACCGCGGTACGACGTATGACTGCGACGCGCTCGACCGGTGCACCGAGACCGACATCACCTATCGACTCGCGTGCTGCGAGTGCGACCCGCGGCTCTGCAATCCCGACCCGGACTGCGGCGACGCCGGCGGCCCGCCCATCCCCGACGGCCCGGCCGAGAGCTGCATGAGCTGCCACAACGGCTCGGAGCGGAACGACTACGCGGGCGACGGGATGAGCAACCCGCACCCCTTCCCGGGCGAGCCGAACGTGCAGTGCACGACCTGCCACGGCGGCAACGGCCGGGGCACCGGGCGCCTCGGCAGCCACGTGCCGCCGCCCCCGGAGATCGGCGACGACGACCGGCTGATCAGGGACGAGATCGCCTACGCCAACCGCCGCACCCTCGCCGGCATCGACAACTTCCCCGACTACACGGTCGACGGCGTGACGTACACGGCGCTCGAGTACCTTCAGTTCATCAACCCCGGTGACCTCCGCGTCGTGACGAGCGGCGAGGGCTGCGGCACCCCGGGCTGCCACGCGGGCGAGCACGCGGAGTGGGTCGAGAACGGCCCCATCGGCAACGCGGTCGGCATGTTCAGCGGCGCGGCCTACACGGCCGGCCTCGAGAACGAGATCCCGGAGCACCGCGGGCTCTGGGAGAACACGGCCGGCGACTACGGCTGGCGCGCCGACCAGGACGACGACTGGGACGGCCCCGCCGACCTCGTCGGCTCCATCGGGCGCGTCGAGGCGCTCCCGGAGCGCGGCCAGTTCGGCACGGGCGAGATCTACGAGAACCCCGTCTACAACGCGAACAACTTCGGCGACTACGTCACGGCCGCGGGCGACCCCGACGGCGCCAACCGGATCATCCCGAACACGCCGCTCGAGCACACCTACTTCGAGGCGATCGGGATCACCTGCGGCGACTGCCACCTCGGCAGCGCGGGCCAGAACGACCGCTACGGCGACTTCCGCTCCTCGGGCTGCACCGCCTGCCACATGGAGTACAGCGCCGACGGCCGGAGCCGGAGCACGGACCCGAACGTCAACCACTTCGAGCCCGCCGACCCCGACGCCATCGCCGCGCCGGAGCGCGCGCACATCGACAGTCACCAGATCCGCAACGTGGCCAAGACCCTGCCGGGCGGCGCCTTCGTGCGCGGCATCAGCGACTACGCCTGCGCCGGCTGCCACCAGGGCAGCAACCGCACCGTGATGCAGTACTGGGGCATCCGGCTCGACCAGAACCGCGACGTCGCGCAGGGCAACCAGTACCCGGAGAACCCGAACAACTTCGAGAACACGGCCAACGACACGCGCCTGTTCGACCCGGCCGTCGGGAACAACACCTTCAACGGCCGCGACGCCGACCAGTACCTCCTCGTGGAGGAC
>SHBB01000567.1 GCA_004213565.1 Sandaracinaceae bacterium | reverse complement strand
GGGGTCGCGCGCCTGCGTCGGCGGTGCGCTCGCCGAGTGCGTCCCCGACGTGACGCCGCCCGACGAGGTGTGTGAAGGCACCGAGGACGAGGACTGCGACGGCGTCGACAACGACTGTGACGGCGTGGTCGACGGCTTCACGCGGGCGTGCGGCACGTCCATGGGCCTCTGCACGGTGGGCACCGAGACGTGCACGGGCGGGGTGTTCGGGGCGTGCAGCGGCGCGGGCGCGTCCACGGAGGTGTGCGACGCGGCGCGCGCGGACGAGGACTGCGACGGGGCGTCGAACGAGGGCTGCGCCTGCGACGATGGCGACACGCGAGCCTGCGGGACGTGCGCGGGCGCGATCGAGACGTGCGACCTGAGCGGGACGTGGGGCGCCTGCTCACGCACTCCGGCGACCGAGACCTGCGACGCCACCGACGAGGACTGCGACGGGACGACCGACGAGGGCACGACCTGCGGGATGTGCACCCAGGTCAACAACGGCTCGCGCAGCTACCTCTTCTGCTTCGACATCCAGCGCTCCTGGAGCGGCGCGCGCGCGTACTGTCAGATGTTCGGCTACGACCTCGCGACGGTCGAGGACGCGACGGAGAACAACTGGCTGAACTCGCAGGAGCGCAGCCTCTTCAGGAACAACGAGCTCTGGTGGTACGGCGGAACCGACGCCGCCATGGAGGGCACCTGGGTCTGGGCGCCGACGGGCATGACCGCGACCTACTTCGACTGGGAGGGCGGCGGCGAGCCCGACAACGGCGCCTCGGAGAACTGCCTCAGCAACGAGAACCGCGCCAACCCGGAGTGGAACTCGGACGACTGCACCTCCGACCGGTACTTCGTCTGCGAGGCGCAGGGGAGCTGAGGACCGGTCACGTTTCGCCGAGAGCGGCTCAACTCTCCAGCAGGGTGATCAGCTCGGCCGTGTCGAGCCGCACGTTCGCCTCGCTGCCCTCGAGGAGGCCCTCGGCAAGCTCCCGCTTCTCGGCGTGGAGCGCAAGCACCTTGTCCTCGATCGTGCCCTGCGCGATCAGGCGGATCACGGTGACCGGCTGGTCCTGACCGATGCGGTGGGCGCGGTCGCTCGCCTGGTCCTCGACCGCGGGGTTCCACCAGGGATCGAGGTGCACGACCGTATCCGCGGCGGTGAGGTTCAGGCCCGTGCCGCCCGCCTTCAACGAGATGAGAAAGTAGGGCTGCGCGCCCGACTGGAAGCGCTCGACGAGCTTCGCGCGCTCGCTCGCGGGCGTCGATCCGTCCAGGTAGAGGTAGGGCACGCCGCGCCGATCGAGCTCTCGACGGAGCAAGGCGAGGTGACTCGTGAACTGGCTGAAGACGAGCGCGCGGTGATCGGCCTCGCGGAGCTCGTCGAGCAGCTCGAGGGTCGCGTCGAGCTTGCTCGAGCGCGCGGGCGCGGTCTCGTCCACGAGCGCGGGGTGACACGCGAGGCGGCGCAGCCGGGTCAGCGCGGCGAGCATCGCGAAGCGCGCGGTCGGGTCGGTCGCCACCGCGCTCAACGCCTCGAGGGCCTCGCGCCGCTCGAGCTCGTAGCGCGCCATCTCCTCGGGGCTCAGCTCGACCGTGCGCACGATGTCCGTGCGCGGCGGCAGCTCCTCGGCCACGAGCGCCTTGGTCCGCCGGAGCAAGAAGGGCGAGACGATGGCGCGCAGCGCCGCCTGCTGACCCTGATCGCGCTCGACCTGGATGGGGGTGACGAAGCGCCGCTTGAAGCGCGCGAAGTCGCCGAGCAGGCCGGGCACGATGACGTCGAAGAGCGCCCACAGCTCGCCGAGGTGGTTCTCCACCGGCGTGCCGGTGAGGGCGACCCGGAAGCCGGCGTCGAGCCGTCGCGCGGCCTCGGCCCGCTGCGTCTTGGGGTTCTTGAGCGCGTGCGCCTCGTCGAAGATCGCCGTCTCCCAGCGGATGGGGGAGAGCGCGTCGGCGTCGCGGGCCATCAGGTCGTAGCTCGTCACGAGCACGGTCCCTGGCCCGAGGCCCTCGAGCAGCGCGGCGCGGTCCGCGTTCCGGTAGATCCGCACGTCGAGGCGTGGGGCGAAGCGCGCGGCCTCGTCGCGCCAGTTGTAGGCGAGGGAGGTCGGCGCGATCACGAGCGCGGGGCCGCCCTTGGCGCGCGCGGCGAGCAGCGCGAGCGCCTGCACGGTCTTGCCGAGCCCCATCTCGTCGGCGAGGCAGCAGCCGCCGGACCACTTCGAGAGGCGCAGGAGCCAGCGCACGCCGTCCCGCTGGTAGTCGCGCAGCTTCACCTTCAGGCCGCTCGGCTTGCGCGGCGTGGCGTCGTTGGCGTCCCGGATCCGCTTCAGCTGCGCCTTCCAGGCCCTGGAGGTCGCGAGCGAGCTGTGCGCGGAGTCGGCCAGGATGCGCTCGACCGACGGCGCGGCCTCCTTGCGCACCACCACCTCGCCGCCTCGCTCGGACGAGACGTTGGAGAGCTCGGCGAGCTGGGCGCGCAGGCTCTCCTCGATCTTCGCGAACTCTCCGCGGCCCAGCTTCACGTAGCGCTCGCCGCGGTCGATCGCGCGGCGCATAGCCGCGAGGGTCACCCTCTCTTCGTCCACTTTCGTATCGGCGTCGAGCACGAACCAGTCGCGGCTCTCGCGGGCGGTGACCTTCAGGCTCCCGACGCTGCCGCGGACCCGCAGGCGCTGACCGGCGGCCCACTCCAGGCGCACCTCGTCGGCGCGCTCCTGGGCGCGGTCGAGGAAGTCGAGCGCGGCGCCGAGATCGTCGAACGCGAAGCGGAAGCGGCCCAGCTCGCGCGCCTGCGCCAGGCCCAGCGCTTCGACCCAGCGCTGCGACTCCTGGAGCTCCGCCGCGAAGTCGCGCGTGGTGGACACGCGGCCGCCGGCTCGCGCGCCGCTCAGGAGGACGGGGCCCGCGCCCGGGCGGAAGCGCTTGGCGTCGTCGAGGGGGGAGAGCTGGAGGCCCACCTCGAGGGCGCCGCTCCCGTGCAGCTCGAGCGCGAGCCGCGGCGTCCGGTCCGGCTCGACGGTGGTCCCCGCCAGCGCGCTGGGTAGCCGGAGCCCCACCTCGGCCGGCAGGCGCGCGAGGAGGTCCAGCATCACCTCGTCGGCCTCCGCCGGCAGCCCGATGCCCCACTCGCTCGCCCGCGCGAGCATGGCGATGACGGGCTCGGGGACCCGCGCGACGGAGAGCGTCGCGGTCTCGCGATCCAGCCAGACGTAGTGGTTCGGGCGAACGAACCGCGAGAACGCGCTGGCCGCGTCGACGCGCTCCGAGCCGACCCGCAGGTACAAGAAGCGCGGGGTCTCGTCGCTCAGCTCCACCGAGACGCCTCGCTCCACCACCTTCACGCCGCGATCGGGATCGTCCGCGAGGATCACGCGCGGGTGGCCCACGAGGGACTCGATGAGGTCTCCCGCCCGGCCGCTGTGGCCGACGATGACCCGCATGTCGAGCGGGTCGAGGGGCTCTCTCCGCTCCACGCTCTCCGGGGTGCTGCGCTTGCCCTTGCTCCACCCCTTCTTGCCGAGCTTCTGGATCGCGGGCTCGACCGTGATGTCCACGCCCGACCCATGGATGCGCCACACCACGCGCTCGGGCTTGGTGGGCTCGGACGGCGTCTCGAGCGCGTCGACCAGATCGGCGAGCAGGCCGGCCCAGCGCGGTCGGTTGGCCATCTCCGCCACCTCGGCGTGCAGGGGATCGGTGGGGTCGTGCACGACGTCGCGCCAGTGGGCCACCACCGCGGCGAGGGCGTTGTGCGTGTGCGGCGCGTAGACGGCGCTCGTCGCCGTCACGGCGGGGCGCCCTTTCGCGTCGCGCCGCACGATCGAGACCGTGATCTCGGAGACGGTGTTGAATCTCCCGCCCTCCACCAGCGCGCAGAGCTCCATCGCGGGCGCGTCCACCCACATCTCGACCCCGGAGAGCGTGTGGTCGTGTACCCGCCGGCTCGGCATGTCCTCGTGGAGTCGCTTCAGCCCCTCGGCGAGATCGGCGAGCCCCTCGCCCTCCACCGGCTGCGCCCAGCGCGCTCGACGGGGGCCCTCCGCCTCTCGATGCCGCAGCTCATCGAGCAGGAACGCGCGCACCACGCCGAGCGTGCGGGGAGACAGCAGCCGCTTCGCGAGGAGGCTCTCGTGACACACCAACAGCGTGGCGAGGTTCAGGCCCGCCATCTCGTGGTAGGGGCCGGCGAGCCCCAGCTCGGTCGCCATGCCCGGCACGTTCCAGAGGACGCAGCTCTCGGCGAGCTCGGTCAGGTCCTGCTCCTCTACCCACGCGCGCAGGGCTTCCCAGCTGTCGGGCGCCGCCGTGTCCTCCCCGCGATCCCTCGCGAAGGCCCGGCGGATCACCGCGTCGACATGCGCCCGCTCCTCGCGGTCGAGGCTGGCGTACACGTTCACGGCCCGCAGCGTCTTCAGCGCGCGGTCGAGCCGGACGTCGTTCCTCCCGAGGAGGCGGCACGCCTCGCGCTCGGGCTCGCTCTCGCAGGCCGCGAGCACGGCTCCCCAGCGGAACCCCAGGATCTCCTCGCCATGGCTTCGGGCGAGCTCGGTCAGCAGCGCGTCCACGTCTTCCACGGCGAGAAGTCTCCACGAGGGCGGGCCGAGCGCAAGCTCAGTCGGGGGCGTCCGCCGTGATCGACCGGAACCACAGCGGAGTGAGCACGAGCACGACGGCGAACATGCCGGCCGCGAGGAGGAAGAGCGCGCCGCCGAGTGCCGGGTAGAGGAACGCGCCGCCGAGCAGGCCCAGGATGCTGGCGAGGCTGCTCGCGCTCGTGATGGCGCCCTGGACGCTCCCCTGGTCGTCGCCGCCGACCTCCGCGATGCGCGACTGGAAGGTCGGCCAGGAGAGGCCGTTGCCGAGGGCGAAGCACGCCGCGCCGACGTAGCTGATGGGACCCGGCGGGAGCTGATAGCTGATCAGCGCGAGCACGAGGAAGCCGAGGCCGACGGCGAAGACGATCCGCCGGTCGAGGCGCTTCGACGCGAAGGACAGCAATGGACCTTGCGCCAGGAACATCATGCCCGCGAGGATGGCGAAGAAGACGCCCAGCTCGGCCGTGTCCCAGCCGTAGACGGTGGCCGCGTGCACGGGGAAGCCGGCGAAGAAGAAGTTGAAGCCGAGGAAGAGGAGGAACGTCGCGCCGAGGAGGATCGCGACCGGCTTCTGCGTCACGCCTTCGCGGAGCACGCGCTTTCTGGGGCGCTCGTGACAAGGCTTGGCCTGCTGGCTCAGCCCCGCCTCGAGCACGTCCGGGGCGGGCGGCCCCTTCGGGCAGCGTCCGCGCGGCTCCTTCAGCCAGAGGAGGATCGCGGCCGTGGTGACGCCGGCGAACGACGCGGCCACCGCGATGGGCAGGCGTGGGCCCCAGGCGGTGCCCCCGAGCAGGCCGGCCGCCGCGGGGCCGATGACGAAGCCCAGGCTCGCGGCCATGCCCATGCGCCCGAAGGCGACCTGGCGGAGCTCGGGCGTGGTGCGCGTCAGGTCGGCCACGTAGGCGTTGGCGACCGAGATGTTGCCGCCCGTCGCGCCGTCGAGCGCGCGCGCCGCGAACACGAGCAAGAGCGGGATGGTCAGCGTCGCCCCGGCCAGCTCGGTCAGGCCGACGACGGGGAGCGAGAGCGCGCCGAAGAAGAGCAGCCAGGCGAGCAGGGTGCCGACCTGGCTCGCGACGAGCACCGGCCGGCGCCCGGCGCGATCGGACCAGCGGCCGAGCCACGGGGCGCCGAAGAGCTGGAAGGCCGAGTAGGTCGCGCCGACGAGGCCGTACGTCCACGCGGCGCCGCCCAGGTCGGTGACGATGAAGACGAGGAACGGGATGGCGAGCGAGAAGCCGAGCGTGCCGAGGAAATGCACGGCGAGGATCGGGCCGAAGCTCGACCACGGGAGCGCGGGCTCCTCGCCGAGGTCGGCGGCCTGGACGGCGGCGCGAGGCATCTCGCCGACCTCTAGCGCCTGCGCCGCCCGGGGCGCGTGATGAGCGCGAGCAGACCGAGGGCGCCGAGCGCCACGGGCAGGCCGGAGCGGGACGCCGCGACGCGACAGCCGCAGCCACCGTCGGCCCCCGGCGCGTTCGTCGGCGCATCGGCCTCAGGCTCCGGCTCCGGCTCGGGTTCGGGTTCGGCCTCCTCTTCCCCGACCGACGGGCAGCCGCCCGCGCACCAGACCTCGGTGTTGCTGCTCGCGCCCCAGCTCGAGCAGCAGCGCTCGTGCTCTTCCGTCACGTCCGGGTGGTCTGCGCAGCCGTCGGAGTCCCAGCCGCCGGGGCACGCCAGGCAGTCCCCGCCGGCCGCTTCGTAGCGCGCGAGCGTGCACGTCTCGACGTAGTCATCGGGCGGAGGGATGTCGGCCGCGGCGGGCGCGGCGATGCACAGGGTCGTGAAGACGGCGGCGAGTGTGGGTTTCATCGCGGTGAGCATACCCGCGCAAAACTCCGAACCGACCGTCGAGACCGATCCTTCGAAGATGGCGGCCATCGACCCGACCAACGATCCCACGCCGGTGTTCGACGCGTCCGAGCACTACCCATACACGCTCGACGCGGCGGACGACTCGCTGGAAGCGAGCGTGCGCGCGCGCGGGCTGGCAAGACGTCCCCCTGCCCATGCTCTGAGCGCGCTCCCGCCTCAGGTGAGCAGCTCGCTCACGTGGCGCGTCGACGCGCTCTCGCCGGCACCGAAGGAGGCCGCGTCCACGCCGACCGCGCGCATGAGCGTGAGGGGGACGTCCGTGGCGTTCGCGCCGCCGCTCGCGC
>SHBB01000566.1 GCA_004213565.1 Sandaracinaceae bacterium | reverse complement strand
ATGCGCCGAACCGGTCTCCCGCGGTCGGGATCGGATCACTCCAACGAACGGGTGTGTTGAGGTGATGTGGGGTCGGATGCTCCGGGTGCACGCAGGCCACCACTTCGCAACGAAGGTGCCAGCCGACGTACGCCCCGATCGCCTCCCCGGTATGTGTGGCGTCACGCCCCGCTGTGGTCGGGATGCGCGTGACGATCTGCCCGCGGAGCCTCAGGGCCCCGTCGGCGGGGAGAGCTGGAGCTCGAGGTATCCGCCCGCGTCCGGCGCCACGTCGGCCACCGTGAGGGGCCCACCCAGGTCGGGCAGCTCGAACGCCGCGCCCTCGAGCAGCGGGGCGAGCTGGGCCAACAACAGTCCGTCCACGAGATCGACGAGCCCGCTCGCGCTCCGCTCGGGGAGCTGCGGGAGGGCCGTCCAGGTGAGCCACGTGTGCGTGCTGCTCAGCGAGGGCACCACCGTCGGCTGCAGCCGCCCGTCGGGGGTCGCGCTCAGGGACAGCGCGACCCGGACCTCGGTCGTCAGCTCGAAGAGCGGCGCGCCGCCCGCGCCGATCTGGAGCGTCAGCTCTCCGATCTCGATGAGCACGTCCGCGCCCGCCGCGCTCTCCTCGGGGCTCGCGCCCCGGACGAGCGGGGCCATGGTCGCGTCCATCCCGATCTGGAGCGCGTCGCTCTCGGAGAGCGTCCCGTCCCGCACGAGCTCCCGCAGCTGGGGCACGATCGGGGTGAGCGAGCTGACGGTGAAGGCGACGCCCCCATCTCCGTCTGCGAGCGCCGCGACGTCCGGCACGCTCAGCGCGCCCGCGTTCCACACCGCGTAGAGGATCTGTCCCACGAGACCGGGGTCGAGGTAGAGCGAGCCCGGCGTCCGGGAGGTCAGCGTGGGAGGCAGGCTGGGCGCGCCCGGCGCCAGGTGGCCGCCGCCGCCCGGACCCGTCACTCGCGTCCCGAGGCGAGCCGTCAGCGCCCCGTCCTCCGGCCCGAGGTCCGTCAGACACAGGCCCACCTCGACCGGCGTCTCCATGAAGTCGAGCGTCGCGGGATCCCCGAAGAGGTCCAACCCCATCAACGCGCCGCCGACCAGCCCGTCCACCTCGCCCGAGAGACGGTCCTCGAGCATGCCCTTCACCGCGCCCTCCGCGACCTCGCCGATCACCTCGCCGAAGAGGCACAGCAGGCCGCAGCCGCCGAGGCGCAGGTCGAGGTCGAACGAGGTGATGGCCACGCGGGTGTCGCGCGCGCTGAAGCCGGAGATGCAGCCGCCGTCCGCGGGCAGGATCGGCTCGAGGATCATCGAGACCTCGACCGTGGTCTCGTCCGCCTCGCTGCCCTCGCGCACGGCGACGTCGAGGCCCAGCCCGGAGCAGCGGCCGTGAAAGCCGACCGTGATGTCTCGGAGGCGAGCGGTCGCGCGCAGCCGCCCGTCGTCGGTGGCCTCGAGCGAGAGGGTCGGCGCCGCGTGGCTGACGCGGTCGACGTAGAGCGTGCAAGGGGAGCCGTCGATCAACACCGTGCCCGGCGCCGCGAAGGACGAGAGGTCCAGGCCGCTCAGCGCGCCCGCCGCGCCGCTCGCGAGCGCCGCGAGCAGCTCGGGGGAGACGGCCGCGACGGCGGCGTTCGCGCTCCACGCGCCCTCCTCGACGTAGCTCGCCCGGAGCACGCTCTGGTGCTGCCGGACCACGTGTCCGTCGGCGTCGAAGCCCTCGACCGTCACGAGGCTCAGGCCCGGGTCCACCGCCACCGTGGCCCCGAAGTCGCCGCCCGCGCCCACGCTCATCGGTGCCCCCGCGATCTCGACGCGACCTGGCCCGCGCGAGGCGCTCAGCGTCCCGATCACGTCGGCCGTCTCCTCCGCGAGGCCCAGGTACGCGTCGGAGCCCTCTGCGTCGATCGACAGCGCCCAGTCTCCGGGCGCGGCGTCGTCGGGTCCGCTCCCGTCTTCGCCCGATCCACGCGGCTCCAGCTCGGTGAGCCGCCCCATCGCGCAGCCCGCCATCACCATCGCCAGCCCCGCGAAGAGGGCCACTCGCGTCGTCGTCACGTCCACGGCTGCCAGGACAGCAATCGCCGTACCCGCGGTGCGCCGGGCCCGCCTGGGGCGCTGCTGGGGTGACGCGTCCCCGGGCGACCAGTCGTCGCGTGGACGTAAATGATAGTGATTTCGAGCGCTTGTGCGTGGAGCCGGCGGTGCGCCGATGGGGTCCGCGCGCCTAGCCCTTGGTGGGGACAGCGCGATCCTCGTGAAACCCGCGCCGTGACACCCTCGATCGAACCGACTCGCGCACGGTTCGTAATGGTCCCGTGTCGGTCGATGTACTACGGTCGGCCGATTGAGGAGCCTTCGATGATGCCGCGCCAGATCAGCCTTCTTCTCTTCGCCTCGTCCCTCGCCTCCCTCTGCCTCGCCGGCTGCGCCGCCAGCGGGCCCGCCGAGGAGGAGCTGTCCGTCACCTGCACCGGAAAGTGCGACGGGCTCGACTCGATCAAGGCCATCTACGACGACCTCCGCGAGCTCGATCTGACCGATCTGAGCGCGCGCGGCACCGGCCTCGCGACCGACGGGCTGAACGACGCGCTGTCGACCGACTTCGGCGGCGTGGAGCTGGGTGAGCCCACCGCGTTCGGGCTCGCGGAGACGGCGGCGGCCGAGCCGCTGGTCGAGGACCTGGACGCGCTGAGCAGCGGGCTCCTCGCGCGCTTCGGCGAGCGCGAATTGTCGGTGGTGGTCAACGAGACCCGGCGCCGTCACCTCGAGTCGGGCCGCGACGACGTCTTCGTCGAGAGCCGGTTCGCGCTGAACGCGGGGCTGGACCATGGCTTCGCGATCGACGGCGACGGGTTCGACGGCGCCGCGTCGCTCGGCCTGTCGGGCTCCATCGAGGGGCGCGCCATCCACGCGACG
Organism: Sandaracinaceae bacterium; assembly: GCA_004213565.1. GTDB lineage: Bacteria > Myxococcota_A > Polyangia > Polyangiales > Sandaracinaceae > JAVJQK01. Next base: position 3,860 of record SHBB01000566.1, on the reverse strand, counting down.
CGGCGTGACGCGGGCACCTCGCCCGAGGCCATCCTCGCGGCCGTGCGCGAGACGCGGGGCTTCGTCGTCGCGCGGGATCTCGAGGACGTGCGCGCGATGAAGCCGGGCGAGGCCTTCGCGCTCCGCGGCGAGGGTGCGTTCGGGCTGAACGTGGGCGCGGGCGTGCCGATCGTCATCGCCGACCCCGGCGCCATCACCTACAGCCTCGTGGTCTCGGCCGCGCTCCGCGCGCAGATCGCCGGCCAGCTCGACGTGCAGGTCGTGCGGCTCGACGACGACCAGCTCGTCATCGACGTGGGCACGGAGCGCAGCAGCGTCCGCTCGGCGCGCCTCGCCCTCGAGGACGGCTGGGGCGTCAGCGGGCTCGCGCGCACGAACGTCTCGCTCGCCGGCCGCGACGTGGACCTCGGCCGCCTGCTCGACCGCGCGCTCCAGCGCCAGCTGAACGACCGGCTGAACCTCGTCAGCGCGGAGCTCGAGCGCACCGGGCGGAGCAGCCGGATGAGCGTGGTGCGGATGCGCTTCGATCTCTCGGGCGACGACCCGCAGCTGGCCGAGGCCCTCTCGCAGGCGGCCCGCGGCGACGTCCGGCTCGCACAGGCGCTCTCCGCGCGCGGCGAGGCCGGCGTCACCGTCGAGTACGACGTGCTCCGCTCGGGCCTCTCCTCGGTCTCGCACGCGGGGCTCGAGCTGTTCGGCATGCGCTTCTTCCAGACCACCGTGGTCGAGGAGGGCAGCGTGCGCATCGACAGCCCCGGCGGCGCGCAGGAGCTCCTCTTCGACTCGCTCCACCGCGAGGGCGGCTGGTTCTTCCAGACGCACGGCTACGAGCGCGTGGCGCTGGCCGGCCTGCGCTTCGACACGGAGGGTCGCGCGGTCGACTCCGAGGTGAACCTCTTCGTGCAGCTCCTCGAGGGCGACGAGTGGATGGAGCGCGACACCACGCTCGACCACATCGACGCGCTGCTCACCGCGGTGGGCGGGCCCGAGCTGCTCGCCTCGATCGAGCAGCACGGCAACGCGATCGAGCAGTACGTCGAGAGCGTCTGCCCGGGCGGTGACCGCCCCGGCGCCGCGTGTCGCACCGAGGTGCTCGAGAACGCGGCCGTGACCGGCGCGCAGGCGGACGCGCTCGCCGCGATCGAAGGCGCGGGGCTCGAGCCCGAGATGACCGCGCTCCTCCGCCAGGCGGTGGAGCTCCGGGTCCGCTACCAGGCGGTGGCCGAGCCGAACGCGTCGCTCGTCGGACCGGAGAGCAGCGTGGTCGTCGCCTACCGCATGGACGACGCGAGCCTCTCGCGCATGCTCGTCTCCGGCGAAGGGGAGCGGCTCCGCGAGGCGGTCCTCGGGGTGCTCGCGGCCGTCGACGTGGACCGGGCGCAGGACGTGGACGCGCAGCGTGGGGGCCTCGGCGATCGCCGCGCCCTCGACGCCATGGTCGCCCGCTTCGAGGCGCAGGCCGACGCGCACGAGCGCCTGGTCGCGGTGGAGCGCGCCCGCATCGACGGCCTCGGTCAGATCGGTGGCCGGGCCCTCGCGGTCGACGTGCCGCTCTCGGGCGACCGCATCGACTACGACGCGGCGTCCGCCCGCTCGGTCGTGCAGCTGCGCTCCCGCGTGGTGCGCGACCTCTTCGACGGGCTGCGCGAGGACGCGCGCGAGCTCGACGGAGTGCGCGCCGAGTACGCGGTCGGCTACGCGCTCCTGTCGCTCATGCGCGCGCCGTCGATGGACCTCCGGGTCGACCTCGACATGCGCATGGAGGACCGCTTCGGGCAGGACTACGACCACTACCGGGCGGCCGGGGTGATGGGCTTCGACGCGCACGCGCGCGGCAGCGAAGCGCGCCTCATCGGCGGCGGCGTGTTCGACGTGGACGCGCTGCTCTCGGTCGACTGACGGGTCGAGTGATGCCGTGACAGATTGACCGGCGTCGGCTCGCCTCGACCCCTCGCCGGGACAAATCGACAAAGCGATCCGCGGTCGGAATCTCGGCGCCGGGGACGCGTGTGTACCTCGGCGCATGTCTCGCTGGGTCACTCTGCTGCTCGTGCTCACGGCGCCGGTCTACGGCGCTTCGCTCCTCAACGGGGCCCTTCGCACCGTCGACGCGCTGCGGGCCGAGGCCGAGCGGCCCCGCTTCGCGATGGGCACGCGCATCACGCTGGAGTCGCCGCCGCTCGAAGAGGGACAGGAGCGGCGCGTGCGCGAGCTCCGCGTCGGGGCGGGGCGCGTGCGTCAGAGCTGCGACGGCGCGCGCTGCGAGCTGTTCGCGGGCGCGGGGGAGGGCTTCCGGCTCCTCGCGTCCTACCCGCGCGGGCAGTCCATCGAGCTGTGGGACCACGAGGGCGAGATCGAGATGGCGCGCGTCGGGCACCTGCCCCGGTGGACGTCGCCGCCGTCGCCCTCCACCTGGTGGTTCGCCGCGGGCATGAGCGGCCTGCTGCTCCTCGCGCTCCTCGGCGCGCGCATGATGGGGCTCGCGAGCTGGCTGGCGGATCTGCGACACGCGCGCCCGGTCCGGGTCCGTGCGGACGGGACGCTCTTCTTCCTCGACGGTCGCGAGCGAGGCCCGGCTCGCCCCTCCACGCCGCTTCCCGAAGGGGACGGCTGCGCGCTCTTCTCGCTCGACGCGCCGCGGGGAGAGGCCTACCGGGAGGGCGCGGAGGAGCGCTGGGTGGTGATCGCCGGGCTGCCCGACGCGCACCGGTCCGCCGCGCTCCGGTGGCGAGGCGTCTGCGAGGCGAGCCTGGCGATCGGGATCGGCGCCGCGATCCTCACCTGCGCCTGGGTCACGTGGATCGCGTAGCGCTTCGGCGCTTCCAGCCCTCGCTCGCGGCCAGGCCCTGCGCGTCGAGCGGCGCGAGCACCGCGCCCTCCATCGCCGCGTAGAACAGCTCGCGCAGATCCTGGGGCGCGGGCAGCCCGAGCTGGCTCAGCTCGTCGCGCAGCCCCTCCTCGAAGCGCAGCTGCGCCAGCGGGCCCATCAAGCTCCGCTCCAGGTACTCGAACGCGTAGGGGAGGTAGGCGTCCGTGCGGGCGCGCTGCGCGGCGTCGAGGGTCGGCCACACCTCGGCGAGGTAGATCCAGCCGAGCTTGGCGTGGCCCACCTCGTCCGCCACCAGCTGCTCGAGCACGGCGGCGATGGCCGGCTCCTTCACCAGCTCGCGCTCCTCGGTGAGCATCGCGACCGCGAGGGTCTCGTTCAGACAGCCGACGAAGAGCACGTTGCGCAGCGCCCGCTCGACCGGCGTGCCCTTGGGGTGATCGGGCAGCGGCTGCGGCATGAGGTCCGCCTCGACCTCTGGCGCGCCGCCGAGCAGCTCGACCACGCCCGCGCAGAGCGCCGCGTGCCGCAGCTCCTCCATCGACATGCGCAGGACGGCCGTCTTCGCGTCGAGGGTGGCGCCCGCGTCCATCAGCTGGGGCAACAGCTGCGAGAACACCGCCGCGGAGTGGTGCTCGCGCCGCATGCGCTCCGTCCACGCGGCGCGCGCGTAGGCGAGGGTGGCCTCGCGGTAGTCCCCCTCGAGCGTCGCGTCCGCGAGCGCGCCCTCCGGGTCGGCGTCGCCGCGCCGCAGGGTGGTGCGGAGCAGCCGGTCATGCTGCGCGCGGAGCGGTCCCTCTCCCGGCGCGACTCGGAGCGTGCCTTTCACGTCGGCAGCATAGCGGCTGCTCAGACCGGCGCCGACGGCGGCGTCAGCGGGCCCTCGATGCAGGTCGCGCAGCAGCTCGACTCGGGGATCCAGTCGCCGGAGACGGCCACCCCGCAGCACTCCTCGGGTATCGGCATGCAGCACTCCCCGGTGAACTCGATGTCCGCACACACGTCGGTCCCCGAGTCCACGCCCGAGTCGATC
>SHBB01000565.1 GCA_004213565.1 Sandaracinaceae bacterium | reverse complement strand
AGGCCGAGGGCGTGCGCGCCACGGACGTGATCGACGCCATCCTCGAGGCCGTGAAGCCGTGAGCGAGGGGCGCGCGCTCGACCCCGAGGTCGCGAAGCGCGTCGCGAACCTCTCGGTGACGGCGCGCAAGGCCGTCGACGGCCTGCTCAGCGGGATCCACAAGAGCCCGCACCGCGGCGCGAGCGTGGTCTTCGTCGAGCACCGCGAGTACCGCCCCGGCGACGACCTGCGGCTGCTCGACTGGCGCGCCTACGCGCGCAGCGACCGGCACCAGATCAAGCGCTTCGAGCAGGAGACGCACCTGCGGGCGACGCTCGTCGTCGATCGCTCCGGCTCGATGGCCTACGCGGGAGAGGGGCGCCGGACCAAGTCCGAGCACGCCGCCACCCTCCTCGCCTCGCTCGCGCTCATCCTCGTGCGCCAGGGCGACGCGGCCGGGCTCGCCGTCTTCGACACCGCCATCCGAGACCGGCTCCCACCCCGCACCAAGCCGGCGCACCTCGAGGAGATCCTCCGCGCGCTGTCCGAGCCGCCGGTGATGGGCACCGAGACCTCTTTGCACGCCAGCTTGACACAGGTCGCCGAGCGCGCGGGGCGCCGGGGGCTGATCGCGCTCGCGAGCGACCTGCTCGACTTCGACGAGCGCGCGCTCGAGCCGCTCTCGTGGCTCGTGGGGCACGGGCACGAGGTCATCGTCTTCCAGGTGATGGACCCGGACGAGCTGGAGCTGCCCTTCGACGACCCGGCGCGCTTCGAGGGCTTCGAAGGAGAGGCCGCGCTCGACGCCGACCCGGAGGCGCTGCGCGACGCCTATCTGCGCGAGGTCGGCGCCTTCCTCGCGGGGTGCCGGAGCAAGTGCGTCTCCCTCGGCGCCCGCTACGTGCTCGCGCGCACGGACGAGCCGGTCGAGACCACCCTCGCCAGCGTGCTGACGAGCGCGCGGCGGAAGGGGTTCGGCTGAGCCATGGGCTTCGAAGCCCCGCTCGCGCTGCTCGCGCTGGCCGCCGCCGCGCTGCCGGTGATCGCCCACCTGCTGCGCCGCCAGGATCTGCCCCGGCGCCGGCTGCCGACCGTGGCGTTGCTGCGGCGCGCGGAGGCCTCGAGCAAGCGGCGGGTGCGGCTGGTCGACCTCCTGCTCCTCATCGTGCGGGTGCTCCTGATCACGCTCGCCGCGCTCGCCATCGCGGGGCCGTTCGTGCGCGAGCGGCTGGCGTACGGAGACGGCTCGGTGGCCAGCGTGGCGATCGTGATCGACGACTCGATGTCGATGGCGGGCCGCGGCGAGCCGACCCTGCTCGCCCGCTCGGTGGAGCGCGCGGACGCCATCGTGAGCAGCCTGCCGGGCGGCTCGGAGGTGGCCATCGTGCTCGGTGGCGCGTCGCCCCGCACCCTGGTGAGCCGGACGACGGAGCTGGACCGGGCGGCGCGCGCGCTCGCCGCCATCCCCGAGCGCAGCGCCCGCGGGAGCGACCTGGCCGCGGCGCTCGAGCGCGCCGAGCGCGAGATGGCGGGCGCCCGGCACGCCGATCGCCGGATCGTGGTGCTGAGCGATCTGGCCGCCCACGCCGGCGCGGAGGACGCGAGCCCGCCCGGGCCCGGGGTCTCGGTGCAGTTCGAGCGCGTGGGCGAAGAGGTGGACGCGCGAAACGCCGCGGTGGTCCTCGCGCGCGCGACGCCGGATCCGACCACGCCCGGTCAGGTCTCGATCGCGGTCGAGATCCGCGCGAGCGCCGACTTCGAGGGGCAGCGTCTGCCGCTGCGCCTGGAGCGGGCGGGCGAGGCGCTGGTGCGCACGGAGGTCGCGATCGAGCGGGGCGGCGCCCGCGCGACCCTGCACGCGACGGTCTCATCGGACGAGCCCGGCGCCGCGGTGGTGCTCGAGGTCGACGACGCGCTCGACGCCGACGACACCCGGCCTGTGTTGCTGCGCCCGCCGGCGGGGGTGCGGGTCTTGCTCGTGCACGGGGACGCGTCCGGCGACGAGGCGCGCTTCCTCGACCGCGCGCTCGATCTCGCGCCCGACGACGAGGGCGCCCTGAGCCGACGCAGCGTGGACCCGGACACGTTCGCCGCCATGGACCTGGCCGACGCCGAGGTCGTGGTGCTCGTCGACGCGCCGACCCCCTCGCGGCGCGTGGCCGAGCGGCTCGCCGCGCACGTGGAGGCGGGCGGCGGGCTGTGGATCGCGCCGGGGGATCACTTCGACGCCCGGGAGGTCGAGGCGCGATTGGGCGAGCTGCTGCCGGCGCGCCCTCAGCCCGCGATCTCGAGCGAGGTGGAGGGCCCCGTCCCCGCCCCCGGGCACGATCTCTTTCCCGCCGGGGCGAGCGGTCTGGAGGGCACGCAGACCCGCCGCCGCGTCGGCTTCGAGGACGTCGACCCCGACGCCGAGGTGGTCCTGCGCTTCGCCGACGACAGCCCCGCGCTCCTGCTCGGAAGGCACGGCGACGGCCGCGTGGCGCTCAGCGCGACCACGCTCGGCGACGAGTGGACCACGCTCCCCTACCGGCCCGGCTTCCTCCCGCTGGTGGCGCGCATGGCCCGTCGACTCGCGCCGCGGGCGAGCACCCCGGACGCGCCGATCACGCCCGGCACCGCGATCCGCCTCCGCCCGCCGGCCGGGGTCGTCCGGCTCCGCGTGAGCGGCCCCGCGGGCGAGCTCCGCGATCTGCGCGGCGACGACCTGGGGGAGAGCGTCGCGCTGGAGGACACGGTGGCGGCCGGCGTCTACCGGGTCCAGGTCGCGACCACCGACCGGCCGCTGCACGAGGAGGCGCGGCTCGCGTTCCTCGTCGCGGCGCCGGCCGAGGAGTCCGATCTGACGCCGGGCGACGTGCCGGAGGGCACCGACGCCCGCGGCGCGCAGACCTCGAGCACCACCGCGGTGCGCCCCCTCGCGCCGTGGCTCTTCCTCCTCGTCGGCCTGCTCGCCATCGCGGAGGCCGCCCTGCGTCTCCGCGCCTCGCACCTGGCGCGCGCCTCGGCCTGAGAGACCGTCAGCCGCGGCGGGCCTCGACCACGCGCTCGATGCCGCCGAGGTCCTCGTGCACCCGGGTCTCGGCGCACCACGGCTGCGCGGCGGCCAGCTGCTCCACGCGGCGCGCCTGATCGGCCCCGACCTCGATCAGCAGCGTGCCCCCGCGCTCGAGGTGCGCGCCGGCCTCCTCGACCAGCCGCTCGATCAGCTCCAGCCCACCGGGGCCGGGCACCAGGGCCATGCGCGGCTCGTGGTCCCGCACCTCGGGGTCACACTCGGCGAGCTCGGCCTCCGTCACGTAAGGCGGGTTGCACACGATCAGGTGGTACGCGGCGTCCCCGACGGGGGCGAAGAGGTCGCCCTCCAGGAAGCGAGCGCGATCGCCCAGCGCGTGCCGCTCGGCGTTCTGTCGCGCGACGGCGAGCGCCTCGGCCGACGCGTCGGTGAGATCCACGCGCACGTGCGGGCGCTCCGCGGCGAGGGTCAGGCCGATGCAGCCGCTCCCGGTGCAGAGATCGAGGATGCGCGCCTCCCGAGGCTTCATGGCCGGGTCCTGCGGCGGCTCGGCGAGCTCGGGCGGCGCCTCCAGCGCCTCCGGCGGCGGCTCGATCGCCATCTCCGGCGGGGCGGGGATGTCCTCCGCGCTCTCGCCCTCGGCAGCCGGCCCAGGCTCCGGCTCCGGCGGCAGGAAGCGCCGCTTCGGCGGCTTCGGCACGAGATCGAGCGCGCGCTGCACGAGGGTCTCGGTGTCGGGCCGAGGCACGAGGACCGCGGGGCTGACGTCGAAGCGCCGGCCCCAGAACTCGCGGTGCCCGACGATGTAGGCGACCGGCTCGCGCCCTCGCCGGCGCTTCACCCGGTCGCGGATCGCGACCAGCTCCTCGTCGCTCAGCGGGCGATCGAGCTCGAGGTAGAGCCCGACGCGGTTCAGCGAGAGCGCGTCGCCGACGATCAGCTCGGCGTCGAGCCGCGGCGAGCCGAGGCCTCGCTCGCGAAAGTCCTTCGCCGTCCAGTCCAGGACGCGTCGAATGCTCCAGTCGTCCGCCACCCCGGCGCGATAGCGCACCGGCGCGGCCGTGGAAAGCGCCGCCCCCTCGAGCGCGTGCGTTCAGCGGCGCGGGGAGAGCATCTCGGCCGTCCGCGCCAGCCAACGTGCCTTGCCGTCGTTGCCCCAGTCCGCGGGCGGGCTCTCGATCGCGTCGAGCAGGCGCTGTGCGTCGGCGCCGACCGCGTCGCGGCTGCGGAGCGTCTCGACGATCGCGGCCAGACCGACCGGCGTGCCGGCCGCGGCGCGCGCGCGCACCCGCGCGTCGAGCGCGACGTCGGGCGGACACGGCCGCTCCTCCGCCGCGTCGGGGCCGAGCCCGTTGATGCGCGCGACCACGAGGTCGATGCGCTCCTTGTAGGGCCGCGACGACAGCTCCGACGGGGCGATGGGCGCACCGAGCCAGTAGTCTTGACGGCCCATGCCGACCGGGAACTCGAGCTTCTCCGGCCCCGGATCGACGGGCAGCCCGCCGCTGAAGCGCACGGGCACGATCGAGACCCCGGCCTCGATGGCGAGATCGCAGAAGATGCCGCTCATCTTCTGCACGGTGTGGCGCGCGGAGTGCGCCCGGGTCCCCTCGACGTGGACCATCAGGCTCTTGGCCGCGGCGCTCGACGCCAGCTCCTTCGCGATGCGCGGGAGCGACGTCGGATCGCTCCGGTCGAAGTAGGTGATGACGCCGGGGTCGGTGACGCCAGGGTACGAAAAGCAGTGCGCGATCAGCTCGCCCAGCCAGCTGGTGCGGTGCTCCGTCTTCGCCAGCGTCAGCGTGGGTACGCCCTGCAGCGCCGACGCCACGATCGAGAAGATCAGCGACTCGATGCCGGTCTGGTGGTTGCCCAGGTAGAGCACGCCCTGGCCGCGGAGCCGGGCCAGCCCGGCCGGGTCTTCGACGTGGAAGCCGGCGACGAAGCGCTCGATGAGGCCGTAGTAGAGGTCCTCGACCGGCCACTCGCCGACGCCGAAGTAGTCCCGCCAGAACGCGGCGACGGGGCCGAGGTCGAGCCGCGGCGGCCCCGCGTCTCGCACCACGATGGTGTCCGTCTCTTCGACCCGGACGGGGTGGGCGAGGAGCGGCGCGTGGCGGTCGACCGCGACGGCGCCGCGCACCTCGACGCAGGACGGGTGGGTCCCGCGTCGGGCGGCGACGTGCTCCTGGACCGCGATCACGCGCGGTTCAGCGCCGCCGTAGACGGCCTCCACCGTGCCGGGGAACCAGTCGCTGAGCGCGACGTCTCGCGGGTCGAGCACGGTCGCGTCACCCTCACGCCGCGAGAGCGCGACCCGCTCGGCGCCTTCCTCCCGGGCTGGCGCTCGGCCCTCGAGGAAGCGGCGGCGGTCGATCGGCGCGGCCCGGCCGATCGGGCCCTTGGGCATGAGGATCTCGACCAGGCGCATGTCGGCGAACACGCGCTCGTCGTGCACCAGCTGAACCCGGAAGACGGGGAACCGACGGTCCTCGGCCTCGAAGCCGACGAAGCGCGCCTCACAGCGGACCTCGCCCTGGCGCGGCGCGTCCCCGTCGAAGCGCACATCGAGGCGGCGCGGGTAGCCCACCACGTCGTCGCCGATCTCGCTCGACCACGCGCTCAAGTCGCCGTGCGGGATCGCGTGGGTCGCCGCGTCGAGCAAGCCTTGATGCAACGCCCCGAAGGGCACGGCGCCCGCCGCGGGGTCGAGGGACGCGCGCGCCCCGCCCTCCCCCATCTCGAGCGACGTCGCGAGGTGGAAGGCCGGACCGTGGAAGAGCCGGTCGCCCGCGTAGGGGTCGACGGCGCGGACCTCACCGAGCGGCTCCAGCGGCGCGAGGGGAGCGGGCGCGCCGACCTTCGCGCGCGCCGCGACCTCGAAGCGCGAGAGCGCCGGGGTCTGCGCGTCACGCCACACGAGGAGGCGCACCTCCGCGCCATCGGCCGCGCCGGGGTCGACCTCGGCGCGGATCCGCGTCGGGCCGTCGACGACGACCCAGCGCAGGACCTCCAGCTCGTGCAGGCCGTCGACGTCGCCACGCTCGCGACGCGCGGCCGCCATCATGCGGTCGACCATGCTCATCATGGGGAGCGCGGGGGCGGTGTAGGTCGGCCGGTGGTCGCAGAGCCAGCTGTCCACCTCGGGGTCGAGCCGCTCCTCTCCCGAGTCATCGAGATTGTCGGCCTGGCCGGGGACGATGCGCATGCCGAGCCGCCGCGCCTCGTAGATGCGCTTCCCGTCCGCCCAGAGCGACGCGTCGGCCAGCGCGTACGCACCCTTGTCGTCCGTGCCGGTCTCGACGATCTCCAGCGTGGTGGAGATCAGCGTGTTCTCGGGCACGACCTGCCCGCGGTACTTCCAGACGTGCGGGAGGTCGGTCGCGATCCCCTCGAAGCGCGGGTGCGCGATGCCCTCGCCGAGCCCCGCCTCGATCATGAAGAACTGCAGGAGCTGCAGCATCGCCTCGATGCCGAGCGAGCCCGGCTGGACCGGGTCCTGATAGAAGTGGGCCTTGAAGAACCACTCGTCCGGGTCGACGTCCTTCTCCGCGCGCAGCGCGCCGAGGCCCTCGGCGCCCCCCTCCGGATCGAGGTACGTCACCCGGTCGATCATGAGGAGCATCGAGTCGGCGAGCCGCAGCGTGCCGCGGCGCGCCGGCGCGGACTCGGACGTCAGGTCGACGTGCACGTTCGAGGGCGCGTCGAAGAGCGCGCGCTGCGCCTCCGTGGTCGGGAGCCCCGCCTGGTTCTCGAACGCCGAGGGCGGGA
>SHBB01000564.1 GCA_004213565.1 Sandaracinaceae bacterium | reverse complement strand
CGTGTAGGGTCGAGCGCATGAAGCGAGCGACCTTCGTCGTCCTCCTCGGTCTGGCCTCGATGCTCACGCTGAGCGCGTGCGCGAGCTTCCACGTCCGCCCGCCCGTCCCATCCCGACAGATCGTCGTGTCGGGGTTCGAGGTCGTTTACGGCAACCAGATCCCGGGCGACCGGCTCAGGCTGCTCGATCGGTATCAGGTGCCGGGCCACATGGCGGCGGCGCTGCGCGCGAGCTACCCGGCGGGGCAGGGCCCGTTCGTGCGCGTGATCCTCACGCAGTTCCGCTCCGGGCGCTGGGGGCCGACCCGGATGCACGCGGTGGTGCAGGTGCTCGATCCCGCGCAGAACGTCCTGGCCCAGTTCGACACCGACAGCACGACGATCCGCGGCGGCGACCGCGGCGGGCGCATCCAGGCGGTCGCGCAAGACATCGTCAATCAGGTCGCAGCGCAGCTCTGAGCGCGCCGATCCTCAGAGCGTGACGCGGACGCCGCGACCGCGGAGCGACGAGGGCAGATCGCGGCGCGTCATCCCCGTCCGGCTCAGGTCGAGCGTCTCCAGGCTCGCGAGGTGCCCCAGCCAGTCGACCTGGAGGAATCCCGTGCAGCCCACCATCGACAGGTTGGTCACCTGGTGGAGGTTGCGGAGCGCGTGGGTGTCCTCGACGTTGGCGCCATCGAGCCGGACCGTGCGGAGGTCGGGGAGCGACTCGAGGATCGGGACCGCGTCCCACCAGTTCGAGGTGCCGGCGGAGAACGTGTGCAGCGAGCGCGCCTCCGCCAGCGCGTCCCAGGCGATGTTCGCGTCCGCGACGGAGAGCTCCTCGAGCTGCTCCGGGCGCGGCAGCCCGCTCAGGGAGCGCAGCTTCGCGCCGCCCACGCGCAGCACGGTGAGCGCCGTCGCGCCCGCGAGCGGCGTCAGGTCCTCGTGATCGAAGGGCGTCAGGTGCAGCTCGCGCAGCGCGGGCAGCTCGCCGGCCGAGAGCGCGGTGGGCTCGGACGCGTACCACTGCCGTATCCGCCTCATCGCGGCGCCGTCCGGGAGCACGAGCGAGCGGAGCCCCCGGCAGTCGAGGACGTGGAGGTCCTCCACGGCCTGGTGGATGCGCAGCCGCTCCGGGAATCGACCACGGAGCCAGAGCGAGGGCGCCGTCGCCGCCTCGACCCCGCTCAACGCGTCGGCCTCCGCAGCCATGACGCGCAGCTCGCGCAGCGACGGCGCGACGCGCGTCACCGACAGATCGGGCTCCACGCGCGAGACCGCGAGGAGCTCGAGCGACTTCATCGCGGCGAGCTGCGCCTCTTCCGTCAGGAGGCGCTCGACTCGCAGCTTCTCGAGCCCCGCCGCCGCCCCGTGGACCGAGGCCCCTCCCCGCACGTCGACCTGACGCAGCGAGGGCCAGTTCGAGAGCCACGCCAGGTCGATCGGCAGCTCGGTCGAGCGCACGAGCAGGCTGGTGGCGCGGTCCCGGACCCGCGCGACGACGTCGGCGTCCGCGGGCGCGAGATGAAGGAGCCGGAGGATCCGCGCGCGCGTGCGCTCCGCGCTGGCGCCCCGCGGCTTCAGCGGCGCGCCGAACGAGAGCTCGCCGGGCTCACCTCGATCCTCGTACTTGGAGCGCGCCCACGTCACCCCCGCGAGCACGGCATCCCAGGCCTCGGCGCCAGCGCCGCTCAGCGAGCTCAGCGCGTCCTCGAAGCGCGCCTCGTCCTTGCTCTTCAACCCCTTGATGATGCGTTCGTGCATGCGCTCTCCCCTCTAGCCGGCTCCCGTCGACCGCCACCGCGCGCTCCCCTCACGACGCCTCGTCACGACCAGGCGCGCATCCAGTCGGTGGCGAAGTAGCGGTCCCACGAGTCGGGGAGCACGGTGACGACGGGGCCGTCGATGTCGGTGCGCGCGGCGACGCGGAGGGCCGCTGCGACGTTGGTGCCCGCGCTTCCGCCGACCAGGAGGCCCTCCTCGGCGACGAGTCGGCGCGTGGTCTCGAAGCTCTCCTGGTCGGAGATCCGCTCCGCGGCGTCGATCACGTCGCGGTGCAGGTTCGCGGGCGGCGCGCTCGAGCCGATGCCCTCGACGGCGTAGGAGCCGTCCGGGCCGAGCGTGCCCGTCTCGACCCAGTCGGCGAGCCCGGAGCCGACCGGGTCGGCGAGCACGACGAGGGTGTCCGGCCTCGCGCGCTTCAGGGCGCGACCGACGCCGCTGATCGTACCGCCCGTGCCCGCACCGGCGACGAACGCCGCCACTCGGCCTCGTGTCTGCTCGAGGATCTCTCGACCCGTGTCCTCTTCGTGAACCCTCGCGTTGACCGGGTTGTTGAACTGGTCTGCGAGGAACCAGCCCTCCTTCTCGGCCATCGCGCGGGCGACGTTCTGGAAGTTGTCGGGGTCGTGCGGCGGGGCGTTCCGGGTGACGATGACGCGCGCGCCGAGGGCCGTGAGCGCGCGGCGTTTGTCGACGCTCATCTTCTCCGGCATCACGCACACGAGCGCGTAGCCGCGGACGGCCGCGAACAAGGCGAGCCCGACGCCCGTGTTTCCCGCCGTGGCCTCGATGACGGTCGCGCCCTCGCGCAGCACGCCCCGCGCCTCGGCGTCGTTCACGATCGCCATCGCGAGCCGATCCTTGACGCTCCCGCCGGGATTCAGGTGCTCGCACTTCACGAGGACCGGGTTGGGCAGGCCAGCGCCCAGGCGGCGCAGCGGCAGGAGCGGCGTGTCGCCGATGGCGGCGCGGATGTCGTCGTGGGACCCCATGTCTCGCCGGTCATGGCACACCATGACCGCGACCCGAGCAAGAAGAACGAGTCGCGGCCCACGACGGCGACTCCGTGGCCCGGGTCAGAGCGGGAAGGACTGCTCGCTGCCGTCTTCGCCGATCACGAGCAGGTAGCGGCCGTCGAGCGTGTCGTGGGCGCCCTGGCGGACGAGCACGCGGATCTCGGTGGCGGACCACTCCAGGGGGATCTGGATCTCCCGGACCCGCGACCCGGCGAGGGTGGGCGCGTCGGTGATCATCACGCGGGTCCAGGTCGTGTCGACGTACACGTCGTCGTGGTAGGTGTAGATGGGACCGGGCCCGGTCCCGTTGCTGACCTGGTCGAAGAACACGCGGTCGTAGCGGCCGGGGTACTCGCTGGTGCGCATGCGGAAGCGCCCTTCCCACTGCGGGACGCCGCCGCGGACGTGGTCGAAGGTGCCGTTCATGGCGTCGACGTCTCCCGCCCGATAGAGCCACTCCTCTTGCGTCCATTCGCCCGCGGTCGGCGCGGGCCCATCCCAGACCGTGCGCTCGCCAGTGTACTCGGCCACGACGCGGGGGTTGCCGCCTTCGCTCCCCTGATAGCCGAAGTAGATGTTGTTCTGGCGATACCCGCACTCGCTGCCACACCGGTTCCACAGTCGGATCGTCTTGTGGTTGAAGCCTCTCGAGCCCCAGGAGCCGGGGTCGGTGATGTCGGTGTCGTAGAAGCGCTTGATGAAGATGTAGAGGCGGTCGCCCTCGAACGACACGCTCCCGCCCGCGGCGTCGCTGCTGGCTGCGTGGTCCAGGCGGATCGCGTGCGCGGATCCGGGCGCGCGCTCGGCGTCGGTGCGCTCGCCGTTGAAGCTCGCCCACTCCGTGAGTCGACCTAGGGCGGTCGGCTCGGTGCCCTCCTCGAAGTCCGCCCAGAGCAGAGGGCGCGCGTGCTCGCGCTCCGGGAACTCGCGGCCGAGGATCCGGATCTCCTCCCCGTCGGCGACCGTGCCGAGGATGGGTCCGGCCGAACTGCCCGCGTCGGAGGGGACCTCGCTCCCGCCGTCATCGCCCCGGGCCGCGTCGCGCTCGCCCGCGTCGGCGACGGGCGCGACGACCCCTGCGTCTCCCCCCGCGTCGACGAGCGGGGGCGAGGGCTCGCTGCAGGCGGCCCAGAGCCCCGCGACCAGACAGGTAGTCGAGAGCGAGGCCAGGCGGCGGAGAGAACGAGATCGTTGCATGAAGGGAGCGTCGCGGGCGCGGCGCCCGAGCGCCACGATCCCGGCCTTACGTCGCCTGTCCCGTCGCCGACTCGGGGTGCGCGACGCCTCATCGATCACCGTACGATTTTCGGAGACTCTCCCCACGCCCGGCGATCCGTTCGAGGACCTCGGAGCGCACGCGGGCCGCTGATACACTACCTGGCATGAGCGGCGCCGAAGCCGCCACCCGTTGCCGAGAGACGAGGGGGGCGCACGTCGACGGCGGAGACATGCAGGCGGAGCAGACCGAAGCGGAGCTGCGCGCGGCGCTGGAGATTCCACCGGACGCGAAGCAGGTGCTCATCTTCGGGGAGACGAGCCACTGGGACCCGAACTGGCTGCTGACGTCGGAGGAGTACTTCGAGCGCCGCATCGAGCCGATCTTCGAGGAGGTGATCGACGCGCTCGAGCAGGAGCCGCGCCGCGTGTTCTGCATCGAGTGCCTGTTCTTCTTCCAGCTCTACTGGGAACGACACCCGGCGCGTCGCCCGGAGCTCCGGCGCCTCGTGAACGGGGGCCGGCTGCGGCTGACCGGCTCGGGCATCACCACACCCGACACGCTGCTGCCCTCCACCGAGGCGATCCTGCGGGACTATCTGCTCGGGCAGGAGTGGCTGCGCGACAACGGCATGACGCCCGAGCCGCGGCTCGCCTACCTCCCCGACGACTTCGGGCACTCGCCCGCCCTCCCCTCGCTCCTCGACGCGCTCGGGTTCGACCGGGCCGGCATCACGCGCATCGACGGCATGTACTTCGTGGGCGCGGATCTGCGGCCGCCGTGGTCCTTCCCTCTCGAGGGCTCGAGCGCCGACCTGCTCGGACGCGAGCTGAGGACGCAGGACTTCGTCTGGCGCGCCCCGGACGGAGCCGAGGTGCTCTGCCACTGGAACGCCTTCACGTACTTCCAGGGCGACATGCTCGCGCACATCGGCGTGATCCGCTGGATGGGCATGACGCTCGGCGTCCCGTGGCGCACCGGGCGGCACGTGGCCCGCCGCGTCGACGCCCTCGTGCGGCAGCTCGCGCCGCTGAGCCGGACGCCCTACCTCTTCTGCCCGATCGGCTGCGACTTCAACGGGCCCATCCGGGATCTGGTCGGGCTGCTCGACCGCTACAACCGCGAGCGCTACGGCGACACGGGGGTCTGGGTGGTGAACGCGGGCATGGACGACCACCTGGCGCTCGTGGACTTCCACCGCTCGGCCCTGCCCGTCGTGGAGCTCGACCCCAACCCCTACTGGATGGGCTTCTACGCGACGCGGCCGAACGTCAAGCGGCGGTGCAACCGTGTGGCGCGCAAGCTCGTGCTCGCGGAGAAGCTCGTCTTCGACGGGTCCCCGCAACCCGAGGTGCACGCGGAGGAGATGGCGAGCGCGTGGAACCTCGTCGCGATCAGCAACCACCACGACTTCATCACCGGCACCACGCCCGAGCGGGTCTACCAGCGAGAGCAGCTCCCCTGGCTGCAGGAAGCCGAGGCGCTCGCCGACCGCTGCGTCGCCCGCGCGTGTGAAGGGGCGCGGGCCCTCCCGCTGGACCCGCCGCAGCGCGCGCCCCGCTGGCGGCTCGCCGACGGAACGCTCGACGTGACGACGCAGGTCTATCGGCTGCGCATGACCGAGCGGCAGGGCGGCTGCATCGTCAGCCTGCGGACGCGCGACGACGACGCGGAGCGGCTCGCCGGCCCCGCGAACGACCTCGTGGTCTACCGCGACTCGGGCGGGCTCTGGCGCATGGGGCACGAGTTCCTGGGCGGCACGTTCCGCGAGGCGCACCGCGCGAGCGATCAGCCCGCGCAGATCTCGGCCGAGGAGCGGGACGGCTGCCTGGTGGTGAGCGTGCGCTCGTACCTCGGCGCGCAGCGCGTGCTCCGCCGGCTGTGGATCGAGGACGCCTCGCCCGTGCTGCGGCTCCATCTCGAGGGCGAGGCGGCGGAGGGCACGACGGTGACGTGCCGCTTCCCCACCGTGTCCCACGCGGAGACGCTGACGATGAACGTGCCCGGCGGCGTGGTGGAGCGGCCGCGCAAGAAGCTCTTCGATCCCACGTTCTGGGCCGCGCGCTCCTTCGCGTTCCTCTCGGACCCGGACGACTGGGGTCTCGCGGTGTTCCTGGGCGGGCCCGCGTGCGTGAGCATGCCCGCGCCGGGCGCGATGGAGTGGGTCGCCCTGCGGCACGCGCCGCTCGAGCGCGCGTTCGGGTTCCTGCCGCTGCCGGCCCACCCGGCGTCCGGCGTGGGCACCTCGGAGGGAGGCTTCGACTACGCGGTCTGGCTCACGCCCGACGGTGACTTCCGCGGCCATCACCTGCTCGAGCGGGGTCGCCGCGCGCTGCGCGAGACGCTCTACCCCGAGGACGGCGCGGACCTCGACGCGGCCGCGAGCGCGGCGCTCCTCTGCGACCGCGAGGACGTGGTGGTCACCGCCATCAAGCCCGCCTCGCGAGGCGACGGCTACGTGGTGCGGCTCCGGAGCGACGTCGGGCCCGACGCGCGCTGGACCACGCGCCTCAGCTGCCCCTCCCGGCCCATCGCCGCCGCCACGCTCTGCGACGCGCGGGAGCGAGATCGCGAGCCGCTGCCGATGGACGGGGACGCGGCGGTGGTGACGGTCACGCGGGCCATCACCACCGTGCGGCTCCGCTTCGGAGACGTTTAGTGCAGAGATCCGACCGGTGGAAGGGGAGATGGCGCCGGACCGGCGTTTCAGGGCAAGGCGCGACGACGAGTCGATGCACCGCATCGGCGAGGAGGAGCAACGCCGCCCTGGAGCGTCGGG
>SHBB01000563.1 GCA_004213565.1 Sandaracinaceae bacterium | reverse complement strand
GACCCGTCTCTCGGCCCGTGTCTCCTCGAAAATGCTGAAGCATTTCCTCGTCGCCCCGAACCGAGAACCGGGCCGTCGCGCTCCGAGATCCTTCGGGCTCGGTACTTCAACGGCCTGCTAGTCGGGCCTCGCCGCCGTCTGGCGCATTTTGCTCCGCTTCGGGTAGGCTGCGCACATGCGACACCTGCTGCTCACCGCCTCCTTGCTTCTCATCGCCTCGCCCGCCTTCGCCGACGACGAAGACATCGGCACGGGGAGCTCCCCGATCTGCTGCGGGGGGAACTGCTGCCTCATCGCCGGGATCTGCTACTCCCGGGGTGATACCAACCCGGACAACGAGTGCGAGGCGTGCGACCCGTCCTCGACCCAGACCGCGTTCACGGCGGTCCCCGGCTGCACCCCGGCCGACTCCGGCGTGGCGCCCGCGGACTCCGGCGTGGAGCCGGCCGACTCCGGGGTCACGCCGACCGAGGACTCGGGCGTGGGCCCCGCCGTCGACTCCGGCACCTCGACGCCCGCGGACAGCGGCACCTCGACGCCGATGGACAGCGGCACGTCGGGCGGCGATGACGCGGGGACCACGGGCGGCGGCGACGGCGGCTGCAGCGTCGGCGCGGGCCAGGCGGCGGCGCCCGGCGCGCTGATCTTCCTCGCGATGCTCGGCCTGCTCTGGCGCCGTCGCGCGTGAGCCTGCGCGTCGCGGTCCGCTGTGGGCTCGCGCTGCTGGGCGCGCTGATCGGCGGCTGTGACGGCGGCGGGACGGACGACGCGTCCGTGCCCGACGACGCGATGCCCGGTGACGCGATGACCGCGACCGACACCGGCGTCGCGGACACGGGCGTCGAGCCCGCCGACGCGGGCGAGACCGGGCCCGCGCACTGCCTGGGCGCGGACCTGTTCATCGAGGCCTTCGAGCCGGGGATCAGCGTCACGCTGTTCAACCCCACCGCGGCGCCGATCGACTCGAGCGACGGCTACGTCTTCTGCCAGCAGCCCATCTACCCCGCCGTCGCGTCGCTCGAGGCCGACGTGGTGATCGGCCCGAACGAGCGGCACGTCTTCCCGTGGCCCTCCGGCTTCACCCGCAACCTCGACGGCGGCGAGATCGCGCTCTACCGCCGGGGCGCGTTCCTGGACCCGGAGTCGCAGCTCGACTTCATCTGCTGGGGCACGGGGCACTCGCCGAGCCGCAAGAACGTGGCCGAGATGGACGGCGACTGGATCGGCGACTGCACGGGCCCGATCACCGGCGCGTCGATGCGTCGCCTCCCGGACACCGAGGGCGGGGGCGCCGACGACTACGACGTGACGGGCGTGGCCGAGCCGCTCGCGTGCCCCTGAGTAGAGCACATCTCAAACCCCTCCCGTCGCCTGGCCGCCGGGACGGGCCCCATCCGCGGCCGGTCGCTCCTCGAAAATACTCCGGCATTTCCTCGTCGCGCCCAACCACGGCTGGGACCCGTCGCGCTCGGCCACGCTCGGTCCGAGTCTCGAGATGTGCTCTAACTGACGCGCGGCTTGATCGACGACTCGAAGCAGCGGATCGAGTCGTCGTCCGCCCAGCACACCCAGTAGGCGTACATCGCGTAGACGGTGCCGACCGGGAAGCTCATCAGCTGGGTGCTGGCGAGCCAGGTCTGCGCGGCGCGCCCGCGCCCGCTGCCGACCAGGTAGCCGACGACGACGTGCGCGGCGCCGAGGCCGCCGATGAGCAGGAAGGCCAGGACGCCGACCAGCATGAACACGAGGCCGGGCGTCTCGCCGTCCTGCCAGCCGAGCCAGCCGCCGAAGACGAACATCACCAGGAAGAGCAGGCCGAAGACGAACGTGTAGGCGCCGAGCGCGAAGTTCGCCCACTTCAGGCGGCGGAGGTGCGGGGTCATCGACCCCAGTCTACGCCTTCGGCGCGGCCTTGCTCCCCCGCTCCGCCGCGTGGATCTCCGCGAGCCGCCCGTAGTGTCGGTAGCCGAGCTTCTGGAGCGCCTCGGGCGGCGCGAGCCCGATGTCGACGAGCGTCTTGATCGCGTAGGTGCCCGCGAGCACGGGGGGCGCGTAGGCGGCGATGTTCTCCTGGGTCCGCAGCCGCTCGAGGGGGAAGACCATCTCGTGCGCGTGCAGGTGGATGAAGTGCGCGCCGCTCATGCGCGTGTAGCCCGGCGTCTTGGGCGCGGTGATCACGTGGGGCGTCGCGAGCAGGTCCCCGCCCGTGAGGATCTCGAGCTGCTGGCCGACCTGCGCGACGATGCAGCCCTCGGGGGCCTTGCCGCGGATGAGCTGACCGCGGGGGTGCGCCTTCGACGGGCGCGTGCGGAGGTAGAGCCCGCTCTCGTCGTCCGGGCGCTCGCTCGGCGCGTTGTCGGGCGAGAAGAACTGCCCGCCGGGGAGCAGCGTCAGCAGGTTGAAGTCGGTGTGCTCCTCGCCCCAGACCACGCCCGAGCCGACCTGGGCCGCGTCGAGCGCGAGGTAGCGCAGGAGCCGGAAGACGTGCGCGCCGCCCTCGACCTTGCGCTCGAAGGTGCGCTCGGGGAGCCCGAGCGACATCGCCACGCCGTGCAGCAGGCTCAGCCCGGCCTCGTGCAGCTGGCGGCCGAGGCGGAGGTAGTCCTCGCGGAACTCGGCCCCCTCTTCGGCGCCCTCGGCGGGCCAGACGTTGTCGGCGAAGATCTGCGGGTACTCGATCTGCAGGTTCGCGTCGGTGGGCACGGGGGCGGCGAACCAGCACTCCTTGAAGTCGGGCTGCCCGCCGGCCGCGACGGCGCGCTCGGTGTTCGGAGGCGTCCAGCCGCGCTGGAACCAGATGTCGCCGCGGTTGAAGGGCTGCTTCTCTTCGTCGGGGCGCTCGGTGAAGTCCACGAAGCGCTGGAAGAGCCGGTCGCGCAGCGCGAAGTCGACGCCGTGGTTCGCGACGTAGGCCAACCCGTAGGTGCCGAAGGCCTCCCGGAGGGTGGCGGCGGCGGCGTCGCGGACGGCGCGGTCGTGATGCACCAGCTCGGCCAGGTCGACGGTGGGGATGGAGAGGGGCTCTTCCGCGGCGGTGCTGCTGGAACTCGTCATGAGGCGGCGGAGCATGCGTCGGGCGACGCGCTCCTTCAACTGGAGGGCGCAGGCGCGTGACTTTGCAGGCAAAGCCAGACACAATCGCAGGCCTCACGTGTCCCGAATCGTCGGAATCGACCTCGGAACGACGAACTGCTGCGTCGCCGTGATCGACGGCTTCAAGCCGCACGTCATCCCGAACAAGCACGGCTACAACACCACGCCGAGCGTCCTCGCGGTGACGGAGGACGGATCACGCGTGGTGGGGCAGATCGCCGTGCGCCAGGCGATCACCAACCCGGAGAACACCGTCTACGGGGCCAAGCGCCTCATGGGCCGGATCTGGGGCAGCGAAGAGGTCGAGCACGCGCGCCAGCACTCGAGCTTCGACATCAGGGAGGGGCCGCGCGGCGACCTCCGCATCCTGCTCGCGGGCCGGGAGCACTCGGTGCCGGAGCTGAGCGCGATGTTCCTGCAGGAGATGCGGGTGGTGGCCGAGGACTTCCTCGGCGAGGCGGTGGACCGCGCGGTGGTCACCGTGCCCGCGTACTTCAACGACAACCAGCGCCAGGCGGTGCGGGACGCGGGCCGGATCGCGGGCCTCGACGTGGTGCGCATCCTCAACGAGCCGACCGCGGCCGCGCTCGCCTACGGGTTCGGCAAGACCGAGCCGAAGACCCTCGCCGTCTACGACCTCGGGGGCGGCACCTTCGACATCTCGATCGTGCGGATCGACGAGGCGGGCGAGTTCCACGTCGTCTCGACCACGGGCGACAGCTTCCTCGGCGGGGAGGACTTCGACGAGCGGCTGATGGACTTCCTGATGGCCGCGTTCGAGCGCGACCACGGGGTGAACCTGCGGGACGCGGCCATCTCGCTCCAGCGCGTGCGTCAGGCCGCGCAGAAGGCGAAGGCGGACCTCAGCAGCCTCGACCGCGTGGACCTGAACCTCCCCTTCATCGTCTCGAGCGGCCCGGACGGCCCGCTGCACCTCGAGTACGAGGTGACGCGCGAGCAGCTCGAGCAGCTGACGGCGGACCTCGTGACCCGCACGCTCCAGATCTGCGAGGTCGGGCTGCAGTACGCCCAGATGGCGCCGTCCGACGTGGACGAGGTGGTCCTGGTGGGCGGCATGACCCGCATGCCCGCGATCCAGCGGGCGGTCGCGGGGTACTTCGAGCGCGAGCCCTGCAAGGGCGTGCACCCGGACGAGGTCGTCGCGCTCGGGGCCGCCATCGCCGCGGACGCGATCGCCGAGGATCGTCAGGACGTGCAGCTGCACGACGTGACCGCGCACTCGCTCGGCATCATGACGGCGGGGGGCGGCTTCGATCCCCTGATCGCCGCGAACACCGCCGTCCCGACCACCCAGAAGGAGGTCTTCGGCACGAGCCGAGACGGGCAGAACACGGTGAAGATCGTGGTGCTCCAGGGCGAGAGCGCGAGCGCGCTCGAGAACGAGGTGCTCGGGCGCTTCGCGCTGACCGGGCTCCGCGAGGCGCGCGCGGGCGAGGTCGAGGTGGAGGTCACCTTCCGGATCGACGAGGACGGCATCTTCAGCGTCGGCGCGAAGGACCTCGAGACGGGCGAGGAGAAGGTGATCGACGTGCTGGCCTCGAGCGGGCTGAGCGACGAAGAGATCGCCGACATGATGGAGGACAGCGCCGAGTACCTGGCCCACCGCCGGGCGCAGGAGGCGGCGGAGAAGAACCGTCAGCAGTGCCTGATCGCCATCCGGCGCATCCAGGACCGGCTGCCCGAGGCGGAGAAGCGCATGGCCTGGACGCCTGTCGGCGCCAACGCGGTGAAGAAGGCGCGCCAGGCCGTGCAGCGGGTCGAGGAGTCGCTGTCGGAGGCGGACCCGCAGCAGGTCGAGAAGCACCTGAGCTTGCTGGTGCGCGTCGAGACCATGATCGAGAAGGTCATGTCGAAGGTCGAGTGAGCCGTGGGCCCGCTGGACACCGATCGGACGATGTCGACGCCAGGTCGGCGCGTGACCGGGTTCCGGAGCGCGCGTGTGATCGTGGTCGCGAGCCCGGACACCGACGCGGTGGGGCGCGCGGTCCTGCTCGACGACGCGCCGGTCACCATCGGGCGCGCGGGGCACGTCGAGGGCGGCCTGGCGCTCACCGACGCCGAGCTCTCCCGGCGCCACGCGGTGCTCGAGAAAGAGGCGGCGACCGGCACGTGGTGGCTCCGGGATCTCGAGAGCCGCAATGGCTGTTACATCGGCGGCCTGCGCCAGGGGACGGCCGGGCTCGTCGACCAGGACGTGATCCGCGTCGGCGCGAGCGTGCTGCTCTTCGAGAAGGTCGAGCTCGAGGCGGACGCGGCGCTCATGCCCGTCGAGGAGCCGCCGCTCTTCGGGCGGAGCCTGGGCATGCAGCGGGCGCGCGGCGAGGTGGCGCGGGTGGCGGGGCGCGACATGCCCGTGCTCGTGCTCGGCGAGAGCGGCTCGGGCAAGGAGCTGGTCGCGCGGGCGCTCCACGCGCGCTCGGGCCGCAAAGGAAACCTGATCGCGGTGAACTGCGGCGCGCTCCCGCCCGACCTCGTCGAGAGCGAGCTCTTCGGGCACGTGGCCGGCGCGTTCACGGGCGCGAGCAAGGCGAGCGAGGGGCTCTTCGTGGCCGCGCAGGGCGGCACCATCTTCCTCGACGAGATCGGCGAGATGCCGCTCGCGGTGCAGCCGAAGCTGCTCCGGGTGCTGGCGACCGGCGAGGTGCGGCCGGTCGGGGGGAGCGACGCGCGGGCGGTCGACGCGCGCGTGGTGGCCGCGACCAACCGCGACCTCCGGGCGGAGGTGGACGCCGAGCATTTCCGCGGAGACCTCTTCGCGCGGCTGACGGGCTGGACCATCGCGCTGCCGCCGCTGAGGGCTCGCAAGGAAGACGTGCTGCCGCTCGCGGCGCGGTTCCTGGAGCGCGAGGGCGCGTCGACGCGGCTCGAGCCCGACGCGGCCGAGGCCCTGCTGCTCCACCGCTGGCCGTTCAACGTGCGCGAGCTCGAGCAGGTGTGCAGCGCGATCGCGGTGCGCGCGGCGGGCGCGGACGAGATCCTGCTCGACCACCTGACGGGGGAGCTGCGGGCGCCGGTCGAGGTGCGCCGGCCCGTGGCGGCGGCGAGCGCCCCGCCGATCTCGCTCTCGGTCCGCCCCGACGGCACGCCCAGCGCGGACGAGCTGTCCCGCGTGCTGCGCCACCACGGCTGCAACATCGCCCGCGTGGCCGAGTTCTTCGGGCGCGACCGGCGACAGATCTACCGCTGGATCGACCGCTACGAGCTCGACCTGGAGGCGCTCCGCGACTGACGCCGCTCAGCGCGTCACGCGGCAGGCGACGACCTTGAGGTAGTCCCCCTCGGGGAAGGCGAGGAGGCGCGGGTGATCCGGCGCCGCGCCCCAGCGGCCGATCACCTGGAGCACCACGTTGGCCTTCTCGGCCGCGTCGGCGATGGTGCGCTCGAAGGCCTCGCGATCGATCTGGCTCGAGCAGCTGGCCGCGAGGTAGAGGCCGCCGTCGGAGACCATGCGTAGGCAGCTCCGGTGGAGGGCTCGGTAGGCGCGCAGGGCGGACGAGCGCGCCTCCTTCTTGGGCGCGAACGACGGGGGATCGCTGACGATCAGATCCCAGGTCTCCTTCTTCGCGCGCGCCTTCTCCAGGAACTTGGGCACGTCCTCCGTGAAGGTCTCGTGCTGGTTCGGGGGCAGGCCGTTCTGCGTCCAGCTGCGCCGCGCGAAGTCGAGCGCCGCGTCGGC
>SHBB01000562.1 GCA_004213565.1 Sandaracinaceae bacterium | reverse complement strand
CCGGCTCCCGCGCGAGGCCGTGGCCCTACGCGACGTGGCGCACGTACCAGATGTCCGATCACCTGCCCATGTGGGTGGAGCTGGAGACCGACTTCGCCGCGGAGGCCCTGCGGGGGATGCTGCTTGCGCCGTAGCGCACGGCCTGGTCTCTGAAAGGTCTACGTCTCGATTGCGGCCGGCACGCCGACCAGGTTCGCGACGGGCGTCCAGATATCGGCGTCGACCTCGTCGGTCTCGATCGACACCACGAGCGTGTACCGAGCTCCGTGCGCGCTCCGGTCGCGCTTCTTCAGCTCCTTCCACCAGCCGGTCACCGGATACACAGCGACGGTGCCGCGCTCGGCGATGTCGGCCGCGAAGCCGGTCAGGATGTCGGAGTGAACTGAGCCACGGTTCCTGGCGCGCGGGCCCAGATACCATCCATCGTTGTCGGCGCCCGAGGATGGCCGGTTCTCCTCCTCGTCGAGGGCGCTCCGGTTCAGCCGCTTGCGGAACTCGTCGAGCGACTCGGTCGGCCCCTTCACCTCGAAGCGAAGCCCGTGAGACTGGTACCGATGCTTCGTCTGCCAGCCGCGGCGCCCCGGGTTGGGTTCGATGAAGTAGGAGAGCGTCACTCGGACACGGACGGCGGCGTCACCGAGCGCCGCGAGCGCCTCGCGTGGCCACGGCAGATCGTGAAAGTGGATCTCCCGCATCCTTCCGTCATCGAAGGGGCGGATGCTGTCCTGGGTCACCAACGTCACCGCGTTGGAGGCGCTCCGCAGCGCGCGCCCGACGTCGGGCACTCCGAACCCGTAGCGACGCACCAGCTGTGCTCGCGCGGCCTTGCCGCCCGCGTTGGCGAGGTGACCCCTCATCGCCTCGGTCCACTCGGCGGAGTGCACGGCCAGCGCGCGGATCGTCTCCGGCCAGAGGTCTGGGTACTCGGCCGAGATGGCAGCGCAGAAGCGCGCCGCCTGCGCGGTCGCTGCGCTCGTGGCCCAGGTCGAAACCAGGGTCTTCTCCGCCGGCTTGTAGTACGTGGTGAGCAAACACAAGTCGTCGCAGGGGGAGTCGACGTTGTCGGCGGCGTCGTGCACGACGTTGCCGCCCTCGAAAACGACCTCTGGCTTGATGGGCCAAGCGGGCTGGAAGACCACCGACGTGGTGCTCCACGGCGACAGGTCCCCACGACCGGCCACCGGAGACCAGCCGTCCCAGTTGGGATCGGTGATCACCGCCTTGTCGGTGAACGCACCGACCGTCAGCGCGTTCCACGCCTGAGCCGGATCGTGAACCGGCTCGACGTCACTTCGGGAGATGTGGTCGCGCTCCAGGGCCGGCCCCTCGATGTTCCCAGCGCTCAGGACGAAGAGGCGCCGGAAGGCCTCCTCGTGCTCATCGATGTACTTCAAGCCCTTGTCGCTCGGATCGAAGCTGCGCCCGGCCGCCAGCGCATCCACCGCCGCGGACCAGGATGTCGGCTGGCCTCGGTCGCGGCCATCTGTTGCCGTGACCGCCATGGAGAAGACCCGGCGCCTCTTCGGAGCTCGAATCTCTGGTCGGCTCGTGGCCTCTGCCGTCACGGCCCCGTAGAGGTCCGGATCGTTCGCGCCGGTCGGTGGAAGGATCTTCACGGACTCCAAGCGATGCCGCAGCGGCACCGACGCATCACCGGCGAGGTGCTCGACCAGGTCACCGTACAGCGCGAGGCCGGCCATCTCCGTGCCGTGCCCCTCGACGTCGTCGACTCCCCAGGTCGGGTCGCATGCGTGTCTGTCCTCCGGGGCGAGTGAGCCCTCGAGAAGCGGGTGTCCAGCGTTCACCCCGGTGTCGAGGAGACATACGGCGGGGGCGTCCGGCTGGGCGGCGGTGGTCCGCGCGGCGAGGTCCTTGGTCCACTCGGCCTGGTCGCCGGGCTTCTCCTTCACGAAGAACGTAGCCGTCTCCTTGGCGCGCTGAAGCTCGGCGATGTCACCCATCACGTCGAGCGAGCCGGCGAGCGTGTTCGGAGACGCGTACACGAGCGTCACGATGCGGTCGTCGAATTCGATGCGGCGCGCCGAGACGGAAGCCCCGGTCTGAGCGCAGTACTCGTAGAGCCGTTCGACCTCCCGGCCGTCGGTTCGTCGTAGCCAGACCTCCCACCAGATCGGAGCGTCGTCGCGGTCTGGGAACGCCCCGTCGACGTCCGTCCACAGCGCGCGCAGCGCCGCGAGCCGCACCCTGGCGACCCGATCGTAGACGTTCTCGTGGCGCCGTTCGCGGGGCTTCTTGGGGGACGTGTCGACGTACTTCTCGAGTTGCCGCAGGAAGTGCCCGACCTCACCGTCGGGGACGAAGACCGCCGCGCGCTGTGTGCGGACTGCGTCGCGGCCCTCACCCTCGACGTGCTCGGTGACGGCCACGAGCTCGATGTGCCGACGTGGGTCCTTGGCGAGTCGCTTCTCCATGCTCTGCAGCGCCAGGTCCCACCCCGGAGACGACTCGAACTCCAGGTACATCCCCGGAGTCGCGCCGGTGATGTCGACGGCGGCGGCGGCGCGGCGCTGCGTTGCGCGAGTCGCCGCATCCTCGATGGCGTGTTCGAGCAACTTGCCGTGAGATGGACGACCGATGGCGGGTGGGCCCGGCTTCTTCGATGGGCCGCCGCCCCCATGCGGGGTGTATGCCTCTCGTGTTCGCCAGGGCTCGGCAGGAACTTGGATGTGCTGTCGGTCGCGCTTCGAGGCCATCGACGGGCTCCGTGCTGAGTCGGTGGCCTACCGACGCATCATTCGACGCTCATCCAACGCTGCGACGAGACCTGCCGTCTCGAGCGCTGTCGTGTCGTTCAGGAGCGCGTCCTTCGCTGCCTGCTCACAGGCTCGTGTCAGCTCCGCGTGGCTCAGCCCGTCCGCGCTCGCCGACGCCGCTTCCCAGTCGACCGCGGACGTGCAGAGCAGCGCGAGGCGGGCCTGCATCACCTCGACGGCGATGTCCCGTGTCGGCAGCTCGTACTCGAACACGGCGTCGAACCGACGGAAGAGCGCTTGGTCGAGGAGGCCGCCGTGGTTCGTCGCGCCGACGACCAGGCTGTCCGAGTCGTCCAGCTCCAAGAACTGGAGGAAGGAGTTGAGCACGCGCCGGATCTCGCCCACGTCGTTGCCCGCGTCTCGCTGGCTCCCGAGCGCGTCGAACTCGTCGAAGAGGTAGACCCCTCGGGTCTCCGCGATCGCCTCGAAGACCACGCGCAGCTTGGCCGCCGTCTCGCCCATGAACTTGGTGATGAGCCCGTCGAGCTGAATCGTGAAGAGGGGGAGGCCCAGCTCACCGGCGAGCGCGGACGCGGTCATGGTCTTGCCCGTCCCGGGAGGGCCGACGAGCAGTAGTTTCCGAAGGGGCGAGAAGCCGTGTGAACGAAGTCGCTCTCGCTGGCGTTGCTCTTGGATCACCCGGTCGAGCCGGTCAGCGAGCCCTACGCTCAGCGCCATGTCGGTGAGCCGCGTCTTCGGGTAACCGACGCTCAGGAGACCCGCGAGCTCACCCCGAGGCTGGGCGAGCGGCACGGGGCGTGAAGACCGAGTCGACTCCGCCGTCTTCGACTGGGCCCTGGCCTTGTCGACCAGTTCACGCAGCTCTTGCGCGAAGTTGCCGTGGCCGGACCGAGCCGCCTGCGCCGCGACCTGCATGGCCACGGCGTAGAAGCGCGTGTCGTCGCCGTCAGCGTGACAACGAATCAGCGCCTTGATCTGATCGGCTTTGGCCATCCTCTGAGACCATGCCACGTGGCCGATCGCCGGTCACGATCGTTTCGGTACGACACGTGACCGACGCCGGAGCTGTAGGGATGGTGCGACGTGGCGCACGTACCAGGTGTCCGATCACCTGCCCATGTGAAGGCTGTCCGAGGAGGCCTGGGGACGCTCTTCGTCTTATTGTCATTCGCGAAACGCATCGGGATCATGGCGGTTCTCCCAATGACGATATGACGATGAGCGTCCCGCGTCCTGGTCTCCGCAACCTGGCGAAATCCTCAGGGAGCGTGACGGTGGCTGAAGGAGCGATGGGGCCTTGCGTCTCGCTCAGCGGAGAACCGACGCGGCACGCGGGTGCGGTCGGCGGTGCGCAGATCGACGACCATGCGTCGCACGCACCTCGGGCGCTCTGGATCAGCCAGGTTTCGAGAGCGCCGGACGGATCCCCTCCCATTCAGTGCGGCCGCTCGGCGGCGCACGCGCGTGAGGGTTCGCGGGTGGGGTCGGTCGGCATGACTGGGTCGCACCCTTCTCTGTCAGTCTTGATAGGCTCGGATGAAACCGGGAGGACGCGTGAACGACGAGAACAGCAGAAGACCACCCCGCGCCTGGTGGATTGCAGCCGCCGTGCTGATGATCATCGCGTGCGGTGACCCCGACATGATCGGCGACGCAATGGTTGAGGCGGGCACGCTGCTGCGCGATGCCGGAGCCCAAGACGCACAGGCCCAAGAGCCGACGACGTGCAGCCAGTGGGCCGTGGCCGTCTTCGATGCTCGGGGGGAGTGTGACGGCGGGGCTTTCGTCTCCGCAGGGGGGTGCACCGTACCCGCGGGCTGGGAACCGTATGGCGCTCCGCCGAATGGCGACCTGAGTGGGGGACTCCATGTTCGCCGCTGCATCACGCCATAGGTGCGCGTCGGGGACGATGCCGCGGTACGCCTAAGCCCCGCATCGCGAAGACGTGGTCAAGCCCGAACGGGGAAATGACGGACAGCGAGTCGTCGCTCTCGAGCCGGACCCCACCGAACGCTGGGGACGCTCTTCGTCTTATCGTCATTCGCGAAACGCATCGGGATCATTGCGGTTGCCCCAATGACGATATGACGATGAGCGTCCCGGGTGCTGCTCTCCGGGTGCTGCTCTCCGGGTAGGCAGGCTCCGTGCGCTGGGTATCAGAGGGCCACAGCACGAGGGACGTTCGATGATGGGCCGCCACCGACTCTAGAGCGAGACCGAGCGCGTCAGCCGCGGGTGTGGACTGCCCGTGTCCGGCAGGGTGCCGACGCCCTCGACGTAGGGGCGCACCGGGATGTCGCGCACGGTCGCGTCGGGCTCGAGCTCGTGGTGGACCTCGACCCACGCCTCGACGGGGGTCCCCTCCTCGAACCCGATCCAGGCGAGATCGGCGCCGTCGGGCAGCTCGGGCAGGCCGGTCTCCGGAAGAGCGCCTCCGCGGCTCACGACGATCCAGCTCACGGTCGCGGGTTCTCGCGCCTGCTCGAGGCCGAAGCGAACGTGCGTCCAACGCGAGGCTCCCGAGGCGAACGTCACCGTGTCCACGGTCTCGCCCGAGATCGACACCGGACCGTCCACGGGGGGCACGTCCACGTGCACACGATCGAGGGTGGTGTGGACAACGGCTATCTGGCGACCGCTCCCGTTCCGCAGAGAGAAGTCGACGCGGTCCGGGCGGAGGGTCGGGTCCTCGAAGAGCAAGAGCGCGCCAGCGAGCGCCGTGCGATCGGGGTTGGGCGTGAGCCTGGCCGAGCCGATCGGGATCTGGACGCCGAAGGGCTCCGCGCCCTCTCGCCTGACCGCGTGCGCCTCGGCGAACAGGGCGCGGGGCTGGTGCCTGCCCTCGGTGGGGAGCGTGATCTCCGCGGGCAGCTCGACCAACGCCGTCTCGCCCCCAGACATGTCCACCTCGATCTCTGCACCAAACGCGCGAGGCGAGGCGGGGACCGCTTCGATGGCTCGCACGGGTACGTGGCTGCCGTACCGGCCAAACGGAGTGTCGACGTCCCAACCGTCGTAGCGCACCGTCTGCGGGCGAAACCCGAACACGATCAGGCCGTACTGCGGCTGTTCCTCGGCAAACTGGGATGTCGTCGTGCCGTCCGAGAACCAGTTGGCGAAGGTGAACCCGGGCCCCCCAGCGACCGCCCACTCGTCCGCCGCCTGCCCCCGACGCGTGATCTGCACATCGCGGTACGAGAAGTCGACTGAGAGCTCGCTGCCGAACTGCAGCTCAGCGAGCAAGGGGGCGTGGATGCCGACGATCGAGCGAGCGCCTACGCCCTCCGCGGCGACCGTGAGAGCGAACGGCCCCAGGCTCGCGTCGAGCTCCGCGCGAATGGTGCCGTCCGAAAGCGTCGCACCTTCTTGTCGCGCGCCGCGGTCGTTGCTGACCACCCAAAGAGCGCCCGCCACGGGACGCGCCAGGCCGTCGACCACGGTCACGACCACATCGAGGGTGGGAGTCCCGGAATCCAGGCCGGCCTCCTCCGGCGCGCCCGCGTCGGCCGGATCGCTTCCGGCCTCCACGTAGGGGGCGTCTCCGGAGTCCGGCTCGTGGGAGCTCGAACACGCCGACGAGACCAGGAGCGCCAGAAGGCAGCCGAATCGTGCGTCGCGAGGTCGCGAGGCTGTCCGAGGAGGCCTGGGGACGCTCTTCGTCTTATCGTCATTCGCGAAACGAATCGGGATCATTGCGGTTCTCCCAATGACGATATGACGATCAGCGTCCCCGTGCTGCTCGCCCAGTACGCGGCTTCGTGCGCGGGGTAGCAGACGGCGGTAGCAAGAGGGACGTTCGACAATGCGCCGCTACCGATACACCAGCCCCGTCAACCTGTTGGCCTCGGCTCTCACCCCATTCCTGGTGGTGAGCTGCGGTGCACCCTACGGCTCGGTCGATGCGGGGTCGGACGCGAGCGGCTCACGCGAGGCCGAGGTACGCGTTCTACGGCCCCGTCCGGCGGCCCGGCGAGCGCCGTGTGATGGATCGCCCTCAGCAAGGAGGGCGAGATGGCGAGTCGCGCAGAGTGGGCGAAGTGGGTTCGCGGTTGGGACCGTA
>SHBB01000561.1 GCA_004213565.1 Sandaracinaceae bacterium | reverse complement strand
CGCCGAGAAGATCACCAAGATCATGGATCTGGCGATGAAGGTCGGCGTGCCCGTCATCGGCCTCAACGACTCGGGCGGCGCCCGGATCCAGGAGGGCGTGGAGAGCCTGGCTGGCTACGCCGACATCTTCCAGCGCAACGTGCTCGCTTCGGGCGTGGTGCCGCAGATCAGCGCCATCATGGGCCCCTGCGCGGGCGGCGCGGTCTACAGCCCGGCGCTCACCGACTTCATCTTCATGGTCGAGGAGTCGAGCTACATGTTCATCACCGGCCCGGACGTGATCAAGACGGTCACGCACGAGGAGGTGACGAAGGAGGAGCTCGGCGGCGCGCGCACGCACAACCAGAAGAGCGGCGTCGCGCACTTCGCCAGCCCCTCGGACGCGGAGTGCCTCCAGGAGGTCCGTGAGCTCATGGGCTTCCTGCCCTCGAACAACCACGAGGACCCGCCGGTCCGCGAGTGCAACGACCCCGTCGGACGCGAGGAGCCGGAGCTCGACGAGCTCATCCCGCGCGACCCGATGAAGCCCTACGACATCAAGCGGGTCATCGAGCTGACGGTCGACGACGGCGACTTCTTCGAGGTCCAGGCCCACTTCGCGCAGAACATCCTCATCGGGTTCGCCCGCCTCGGAGGCCGCCCGGTCGGCGTGGTCGCGAACCAGCCGATGGTCCTCGCGGGCTGCCTGGACATCGACGCTTCCGTCAAGGCGGCGCGCTTCGTGCGATTCTGCGACTGCTTCAACCTCCCGCTCGTCACCTTCGTCGACGTGCCCGGCTTCCTGCCCGGGACCGACCAGGAGTTCGGCGGCATCATCAAGCACGGCGCGAAGCTCCTCTACGCCTACGCCGAGGCCACCGTGCCGAAGATCACGCTGATCACGCGCAAAGCCTACGGCGGCGCCTACGACGTCATGGCGAGCAAGCACCTCCGCGGCGACCTCAACTACGCCTACCCCACGGCCGAGATCGCGGTGATGGGGCCGGACGGGGCGGTGAACATCGTCTACCGCCGCGAGATCGCGGCCGCCGAGGACGCGGTGGCGGCCAAGGACGGCTTCGTCGCTCAGTACCGCGAGAAGTTCGCCAACCCCTACAAGGCGGCGGGGCTCGGCTTCATCGACGAGGTCATCTACCCGCGGCAGACGCGGCCGCGCCTCTGCGACGCGCTGACGCTCCTGCGCGACAAGCGGCTCAGCAACCCGCCGAAGAAGCACGACAACCTGCCGCTCTAGCAGCCCGTTCAACGGGGGGCTAGAGGCCGGCCAGGGTCGCGAGCCAGGCGAAGGCGCGCCAGATCAGGCCGCGCGTGGGGTCGAGCGGATCGGGCAGGCCACCGAGCAGCCCCAGGGCGCGCGCCGACCAGAGACCCACCAGGGCGAAGCCGATCGTCGTCCAGACGTTGCGAGGGACGCGATTGAGCCAGTCCGCCTGGTCACTCCGCAGCACGCCGCCGTAGACGAGGACCGTGCGCAGGACCGCGAAGATCGCGACGGGCGCGATGATGGGCGCGAGCGGGTGATAGACCAGCATCGCGAGCAGATCGCCGTGAACGAGCGCCTCGGTCGCGCGCGTCAGACCGCAGCCCGGGCAAGGGATGCCGAGCATGATGCGCGACGGACAGATCGGCAGCTCCAGCGCCACGAGGGCTCCGAGCAGCCCGAGCGGGGACGCCGCGAGCAGCAGACGGCGGAGAGAGAAGCGATCTGGCGTGGGGCTGGACGCAGAAACGCCCGCGGTCCCCGTCCCCAGCATGGCTGACGACGGAGTCGCGGGCGTCTCGGCATTGGCATCCCCAGGCATCGCTACCAGGGGATAGCAGTCATGCTGGACCTCAGAAAGTCGCCGGCGCGCCGCCGCCGCTCTCCCAGATCTTGTTCAGCTCTTCCTGCATGTTCTTGTAGCCCATGGCGCAGAGGAACATCCAAATGAGGAAGCTCATGCCCTGGTCTTCCGCGTTGGGCATCCCTGCCCGCTGCTGTGCCTCCTGGATCAACTTTCCGTACTTGATCGGCAGGTAGTACATGTAGGCAAAGCAGACGAAACATATGACGATGTCCATCGTCGGGTTCAGGTCTTCTTTGCCCAGGTAATTCTTCAGCTCGTTGCCGACGGTGTACCACCAATACAGCGGGTAAATGCCGCAGGTGACCAGACACAAAATCCAGACCGTCGTCGGGTTTCGGACCTCGCCCTTCATCTAGTTCCTCCTCGGCGCTCCTGCGCCGTAACCAGGTTCCGGGGCGCTCCCACCCCTCGGGCCTCCTCGAGTTTCCCCCCCGGAGGCGTCGCGAGAATACCGGGGCAGGATTGGGAGATCAACGGTCGTGATGGGGCTTCCCTGCCGAACGCCCTCAGGGGGCGGCTTCGATCTCGGCCGAACCGCTGCGCCAGGACTCGAAGAAATGCACCAGCTGGCCCACCGCAGCGTCCACGGGGTTCATCACCGGCCGCGGCGCGGTCGGCCGAAAAGGAGGCTCCACAGGCGCCTCGAAACGGGCGCTCGAGGTGCGCTGAGTGAGCAGGCCATGCGTCGCGGGGGCGAATACGGTGAGCCCGCGCGTCACGCGGATCCCGTCCACCTCGACGTTGTCGCGCAACGGCGCCTCGGCCCGCTCGAGGTCGGTGTGCACGGGATCGGCGCCGACGATCGCCGCCCCGGTCGCGCGGGCGAGCGCCTCGGTGGCGGAGTTGGGCACGGTCTCGTCCTCGCGCGCGAGCTGGAAGAGGAGGTGCTTCGGCTGCGTCGCGAGCAGGGGCGCGTGCGCGATCGCGTCGCCGCGATCCAGCAACGTCTGCACGACCGCGATCTCGGGGTGGAAGCTCGCTGGGTAACCCAGCGGGTCGAGCGCGCGGGCGTCGAGCCCGACCTTGGTGAAGAGGATGCTCAGGAACAGCTCGGAGAAGCTGCCGCTGCGCTCGACGAGCCGGATCAGGTCACCGCCCGTGACGTTGAGCACCGCGGCTCCGATCTCGGGCTCGTGCGCCACGAAGACCGTGCCGAGGATCCCGCCGAGGGACACCCCCACGAACCCGATCGGAGCGTCCGCGAAGCCGAAGGTCTCCAGCCCGGGCGACGCGGCCAGCGCGCTCCAGTCGCCCTCCCGCACCGCGTGCACCGAGGTCATCAGGTCGACCACGGACTGCCGGAAGATGTCGCGGGGGTACGCGGGGTGGAATCCGGGCAGCTCCCCCGCCTCGTCCACCACGCCGAGGAAGTCGAGCTGGATCTCCTGCCCGGTGCGATCCCCGAAGCCGTCCGGCCCCGGCGTCGGGCCGTAGTTGTGGTTGACGTCACCGGCCCCGGTGGCCCGCGAGCCATGGAATGGGATGTCGATGGCGAGGACCGCGAACCCCGCGCCCGCGAGCGCGTCGGCGATGCCCATCACGGTGGAGCGCTCGGAGCCCAGGCCGTGCTGGTAGATGACGAGCCGCAGCCGCTCCACCTCCCCCGCCGGAATGGTCAGCGTGAAGGGGACCTCCACGTCGCGCTCGACGATCAGCCGCCCTTCCCCGTCGCGCCGGAAGCGGCCGTGGACCTGAGGATCGTCCGAGAGCAGCCAAGGCGACGACATGCTGCCTTGCACGAGCCAGCCGATCCGTCGGTGCACGACGCCGCCCTCGACGTCGAGCCCGGGCGCGTCCTCGACCGGCTCGCCGAGCAGCGCGTCGAGCGCCGGGCCCGCCGCGACCATCTCGTCGATCGTCAGCGCGGGGCTGCGCGCCCAGACGGTGGCGCGGGCGTCCCGCATGTCGGGCGCGACGGTCTGCACCGTGAACGCCGCGAGGCCCGCGACCCGCGCCCTCGGGATGCCGTTGGAGGCCAGGCTGGAGAGCACGGGCGTGTAGTGATCGTAGGCCGCGGCGTCGGCGCCCTCGGGCCGCATCGCGGCGTCACGGATGGCGGCGAAGCGCGGCGCGGGACCGATCGGGTCGCCGAGATCGTCGAGGACGGAGTCGGTCAGCACCGCCGCGTAGCGACGCCCGGGCGTGAGCGGGTGCCCATCCCAGGGACGCATCGCGAGCTGCCGCAGCCCGGCGTTCCAGCTCACGGACACCGGCACCCGACGGAAGGCGGTGGGCGAGGCAGGGTCGACGTCGAGCAGAAAGACCGAGCTGTCTTCCCGCGTCGACGCGCTGGGGCTCTGGGGCAGCGACGCCGGATCGATCTCGCCCTGGAGGTAGAAGAACACGGGCGCGCCGACCGAGAAGCCGTCGAGGTCCGAGAGCGTCGCGCGCATCGCGTCCGGGAACTCCTCCGGGAGGGCCATCTCCTCGCTCGGGAGGCTGGACAGCTCGGGGTGTCCATCCGCGTCCAGGTAGAGGTCGTCCGGCCAGGCGATCGCGCCGAAGGCCATGGGCCCGTCGCTCGGCTCGAAACGCGGCGTGACGCGCGCCGGCACGAAGACGCCGGCGTCGTCCACGCGCGGCATGTCCCCGTCGCAGCCGAAGAGCGCGGCGAAGGCGAGCAGCGAGGCGAGGGAGGAAATGCGGACGGCCTCTCGTCCGTCTCGGCAGCGCATGTCGAAGTAAAGGGCCACGGGCCGTGGCTCAGATTCGCACGGGGGAGCGGACGCGGCAACGGAGAGGGCTTTGTGCTCTCCAAGGCTGAAGGTAGACTCCGGGTCCCACCGCCGTACCGAACGCCCCAAGGGAGCTCATGGCGAGAGTCTGTCAACGCTGCAGCCACCACAACGAAGACCACGCGAAGTTCTGCCTCAGCTGCGGAGCGATGCTGGAGGTGGATGCGTCGGCCGACGAGGGCGATCCGCTCATCGGGAAGGTCTTGCTCGGTCGCTACCGCCCCATCTCGGTCCTCGGCGAGGGCGGCATGGGCAAGGTCTACCTATCCGAGCAGAAGATGGGGACGGCCACCCGCAAGGTCGCCATCAAGACCCTGCATCCGGAGCTCGGCAACGACCCGCAGCTGGTGGCCCGCTTCCACCGCGAGTCCGAGACGGTCATCGAGCTGCGGCACCCGAACACGATCCAGTTCTACGACTTCGGCGAGCTCGAGGACGGCACGCTGATCATCGTGATGGAGTACATCGAGGGGAAGCCCCTCGCGAACGTGCTCGAGGACGAGGGCGCGATCGATCCCAAGCGCGCCGACAAGATCATCATCCAGATCTGCGGCTCGCTCCACGAGGCGCACCAGCGCGGGGTCGTGCATCGCGATCTCAAGCCCGAGAACGTCCTGCTCACCGATCAGGGCGGCCAGAGCGACTTCGTGAAGGTGCTCGACTTCGGCATCGCCAAGCGCGACGACGCCGAGGATCCCAACCAGGCCAAGCTCACCAAGCAGGGCATGGTGCTCGGCACCCCGCCCTACATGAGCCCGGAGCAGTTCTCGGGGCAGCAGCTCGACGCCCGCTCGGACGTCTACTCCCTCGGCGTGATGGTCTACGAGATGGTCACGGGCAGCCTGCCCTTCACCGCGGCCACGCCGTGGGAGTGGGCGACCAAGCACCTGACCGCGCAGCCCGCGCCGCTCGACGCGCACCCGGCCGGTCAGGCGCTCCCTCACAACAAGAAGCAGGCGGTGATGCGCGCGCTCGCGAAGAACCGCGACGAGCGCCAGGACGGCGTGCTCGCCTTCCTCCAGGAGTTCACCGGGTATCAGGACGCCGATTCGGCGTGGACGATGGCGACCTCGGCCGGCGGCGGCATCGTGCCCAAGTCCCAGCCCGGCGTCGCCCGCGGCCCCGCGCCCACCCCGGGTCCCATGCCCCAGACGGGGTTCGGGCAGGCGGCCACCCCGCCCCCCGGCTACGCGTCCCAGCCCGGCATGCACTCACAGCCGGGACAGCACGGCTATGGCTCCCAGCCCGGCATGCACTCCCAGCCCGGCATGAGCCCGGCCCCCGGGGGTTACGGCGGCTACGGCTCGTCTCCGAGCATGGGCGGCGCGAGCTACCCGGGCTACAGCACGGGGGCCCAGCCCAAGTCCGGTGGCATCCTCGGCAAGCTCGTCGCGGTGGCCGTCATCGGCCTCTTCGTGCTCGTGGGCGCTGGCGGCGGCCTCGCCTGGTGGATGATGCAGGACGACGACCCGGAGCCGGTCGCGACGAACAACAACACCACCCAGACGGGCACGACAGGGACCACCGGCACCACCCCGGTCGATCCCAACGCGACCCCCATGGTCCCGACGTCGCCGATGCAGCCGCTGCAGCCCAACCAGCCGCAGCAGCCCAACCAGCCGCAGCAGCCCAACCAGCCGCAGCAGCCCGAACAGCCGCAGCAGCCGGAGCCGGAGGCCGTCCAGCCGACCGAGGTCGAGCAGCCCGAAGATCCGCCTGCCACACGCCGCGGACGCCGTGGCACCACGCGCCGGGGCCCCTCGGCCGCCGACGAAGCCCGCGCCCGCGGCCTCGCCGCCACCGGCCTCGGGGCGGCGCGCCGCAACGACTTCGACGGCGCCGTCGCCTCCCTCCAACAGGCCCAGCGCCTCGTCGGTCGCCGCAGCACGACCACCCGCGAGCTCCAGAACGAGCTGAGCCGCCGCGGCACCAACCAGGTCGGCATCCTGCTCCAGCAGGGCAACTGCGGAGGCGCCCAGCGCCTCTATCGCCAGCTCCGCTCCGTCGGCGCCGCCGGCAACGCCCGCGGCCAGTTCGGCGACTGGTGCCCCGCCCGCTGACGCCCTCCGGTCCCACCGCCTAGCGCGCCACGCCTGGCCCCGCGACGAGAGGTCGCCCCGCGACGAGCGAAGCGACGTCGCCCCCCGCGACGAGCGAAGCGACGTCGCCCCCCGCGACGAGCGAAGCGACGTCGCCCCCCGCGACGAGCGAAGCG
>SHBB01000560.1 GCA_004213565.1 Sandaracinaceae bacterium | reverse complement strand
CGCACCCGCGTCCGCCTCCGCACCCGCGTCCGCCTCCGCACCCGCTTCCGTCTCCGCCGCCGCTTCCGCCTCCGCTGCCGCGTCCGCCTCCGCTGCCGCGTCCGCCTCCGCTGCCGCGTCCGCTGCCGATCCCGCTGCCGATCCCGCTGCCGCGTCCGCTGCCGCTGCCGCTGCCGCTGCCGATCCCGATCCCGATCCCGATCCCGATCCCGATCCCGATCCCGCCGACCCCGAACCCGAACCCGTCGCCCCTCCCACGGCCCCCTGGACCCGCGCGCTGGTCCTCGACAACGCCCCGTTCCCGCGCCGCGACATCCCCTCCGCCGTCGCGCACGCGCCGCCCACCTACGACGGGCGCGGGCCGCTGCACCTCGTCGTCTTCCTCCACGGCTGGCGCGGTTGCGCGGCGGCGCTCGCGCTGGACGGGCCGCAGGACTGCGGCGGACGGACGATGGAGGGCTGGGACCTCGCGGGGCGCTTCGACGAGGCCGAGGTCGACGGCGTGTTCGTCGTCGCGCAGCTCGCGTTCCTCGAGCGGGACGGGAGCGCGGGGCGCTTCGTCGAACCGGGGCGCTTTTGGGCGTGGCTGGCCGAGCTGCGGGCGGCGCTGGGGCTGCCGGAGCCGGCGTCGGTCACGCTGCTCGCGCACAGCGCGGGGTTCGAGACCGCGCTCGCGATCCTGGACCGCGGCGGCGCGCCGATCCGGAGCGTGGTGCTCTTCGACGCGCTCTACCGCGGCTACGCGCCCTTCGCCGACTGGGTGGAGGCCGACCCGGCGCGGCGCCTGGTCTCCCTGCACACGGGGGGCGGGCGCACGGCGTCGCAGAGCGCGATGCTCGCCCGGCGAGCGCGCCGCGAGCTCCCGGACGGGCAGGTGGCCCTCGACCCGGATCCTCTCGCCGCCGCCGTCCCAGGCCACCGCGTGGTCGTCGCGCGATCGCCGGTGCGGCACGGAGACGTCCCGGCCCGGCACCTGGCGGAGCTCGCGAGGGTGTTGCTCCCAGGGGGCGCACAATGACTACACTCCATCGGGTGACCGAAGGGCTCCACATCGTCGTCGTGACCGGCATGAGCGGCGCGGGCCGCTCGAGCGCCCTCCGGGTCCTCGAGGACCTCGGCTACTTCTGCGTGGACAACCTCCCGCCCGCGCTCGCGCCGCAGCTGGTGCAGCTGCTCGAGGGGGAGCTGTCGCGCGTCGGCTTCGGCATGGACGTCCGCACCGGCACCTTCCTCGAGGGGGCCGAGCAGACCTTCACCGAGCTCGAGGCGCTCGGGCACGAGACCGAGGTGATCTTCCTCGACTGCGCCGACGACGTGCTCGTCCGCCGGTTCAGCGAGACCCGCCGCCCGCACCCGCTCGCGCAGGGCGCGGACGTGCTCGCCGGCATCAAGGCCGAGCGCGAGCGCCTCGCCGCGCTGCGAAAGCGCGCCCGGCATGTCATCGATACGACGAGCACGTCGGTCCACGATCTGCGGCGGAACCTCATCGACTACATCGCGCGCGGCGGCAGCCAGCCGCGCATGGCGATCCGCGTCGTCTCGTTCGGGTTCAAGTACGGCCTGCCCGTCGACGCGGATCTGGTCTTCGATCTGCGGTTCCTGCCGAACCCTCACTTCGTGCCCCACCTGAAGCCGCGGACGGGGCGCGAGGCGGACGTCGCGGACTACGTGCTGAGCGCGGAGCCGACGCAGGAGCTCCTCGCCGACCTGCGCACTCTCCTCGGGCACACCGTGCCGCGCTACGAGCAGGAAGGGAAAGCGTACTTGACGATCGCCGTCGGCTGCACCGGGGGTAGGCACCGCTCCGTGGCCATCGCCGAGGAGCTCGGGCGCTGGCTCCGCGAGGGAGGGCGCGACGCGGTGGTCGACCACCGGGACGTCGAGCGCTGATGGCGAACGGCACCTTCGAGATCGTCAACGAGCTGGGTCTGCACGCGCGCGCGGCCACCAAGCTCGTGCAGCTCGCGACGCGCTTCGACGCGAAGGTGGAGCTCGAGAAGGATGGCCAGCGCGCCAACGCCAAGAGCGTCATGGGCGTGCTGCTCCTCTGCGGCGCCAAGGGGACCCAGGTGACCGTGCACGCCGACGGGAGCGACGCCGCGGAGGCCGTGGACGCCATCGGGGCGCTCATCGCGGAGCGCTTCGGAGAGGCGCAGTGAAGCTCGAGCGGCAGGCGCTGATCGGCATCGGCGCCTCCCCCGGCGTCGCGATCGGGCCGGTCACCGTCTACGACCGCCGCAGCGTGCCCGTGCCGCGCCGCCGCCTGCGGGAGGACGAGGTCGAGGACGAGGTCGCGCGGCTCGAGAAGGGCATCGAGGACGCGCGCCGCGAGGTCGAGGAGGTGCGCGATGGGCTCCCCGAGGACGCCGGCGCGGACCACCGGCTGCTGCTCGAGACCCAGCTCATGATGCACGGCGACGAGCTGCTGCTGAACGGGGCGCGCGACGCGATCCGAGATCATCAGCTCAACGCGGAGTGGGCGCTGCGCCGCACCGTGGACGCGATGCGGGCGCGCCTGCGAGCCGCGTCGTCTCCGTACTTCCGCGAGCGCGCGGACGACGTCGGCATGGTGGGGGAGCACGTCTTGCGTGTCCTCACGGGCGCGCCGCGCGCGCTGCCGCACATCGAGGCGGGGGCCATCCTCGTGGCGACGGACCTGAGCCCCGCCGAGGCCGCGCAGCTCGCCACGACCGAGGTGCGCGCGCTCGTCACCGACGGCGGGAGCGCGAGCAGCCACACCGCGATCCTCGCGCGCGCGCTCCAGATCCCCGCCGTGGTCGGGGTGAGCGACGTGACGCGCTTGGTCGGCCCCGGCGACACCCTGGTCGTCGACGCCCTCCGCGGCGAGGTGGTGATCTTCCCCGACGAGGAGGAGGTGGAGGAGGCGCGCGAGCGGGCGACGCGGTTCCGCGACTTCAAGGGGCGCCTGCGAGACTCCGAGCGGAGCGCGGCGGAGACCGTCGACGGCGTGCGCGTCTCGCTGCTGGCCAACGTGGAGCTCGAGCTCGACGTGGCCCGCGCGAAGGGGGAGGGCGCGGACGGCATCGGGCTCTACCGCACGGAGTACCTCTACCTCGACCGGGACGAGGCGCCGCCCGAGGAGGAGCAGGCCGCCATCTACCGTCGCGTCGCGCGACGCATCGCGCCCAAGCCCGTCACCTTCCGGACCTTCGATCTCGGGGCCGACAAGATGCCGCACGGGATGCGCAAGGGCCCCAACCCCGCGCTCGGCCTGCGCGCCCTGCGGGTCGCCTTCGAGCGGCCCGAGCTGCTCGTGACCCAGCTCCGCGCTCTCTTGCGCGCGTCGGTCGAGGGCAACGTGCAGGTCATGTTCCCCATGGTCTCGAGCGTCGGCGATCTGCGCCGCGCGAAGGTGCTGCTCGAGCGAGCGCGCGAGGACCTGGACGCGGAGGGCGCGGCCTACGGTCCCGTGGCCATCGGCTCCATGCTCGAGGTGCCCTCGGCGATGGTGGTCGCCGATCGGCTCGCCAACGAGTGCGACTTCTTCAGCATCGGCACGAACGATCTGACGCAATATACGTTGGCGGTCGATCGCTTCGACCCGAGGGTGGCGCACCTGGCCCGCCCCCTCGACCCGGCCGTGCTCCGGCTCCTGGCCAGCGCGCGCGAGGCCGCGGCGGCGGCCGACGTGCCCATCAGCATCTGCGGCGACCTCGCCGCGGACCCGGTCGCCACGCCCGTCCTGCTCGGCCTCGGCTTCGAGCGCCTCTCGATGCCCATGGCCGCCATCCCGCTCGTCCGCGAGGTCGTCAGCCGGATCGACGTCGAGGCGTGCCGCGAGCTCGCCGCCGAGGCGCTGACCCAGGACGGCGCCGATGACGTGGAGCGTCTGGTGTCGGCCCGCTTCGGCAGCGCGCTCGCGGAGCTCTGGCGCGAGCAGGGCCTGCACCTGCCGCGCAGCTGAAGAGCGCGCGTCAGTGCGCCGCGCCGAGCATCGCCTCGATGTCGGGGGGCTCGACGAAGCCGTAGCGCCGGGCGACCACGACGCCGCGCGCGTCGAGCAGCACGAGGGCCGGGATCGCCTCGATGGGACCGAGCACGGTGTCGTCGCCGGGGAGCGACTCCTCCGGGTCGTACGCGACGGGGAAGCTCGGCGAGAGCGCGTGCACGTAGGCGTCGATGAGGAGCCGCGCGTCGGGCTGGGTCGCCACGCCGATGAGGTCGACCTCGGGGTGCGCCGCGTGGAAGGCCTCGAGGGGGCGCAGCATCATCTGGCTGACCGCGTCGAACGTCGCGAAGAGGAAGAGCATCACCGGGCGCCCGCGGAGCTCCCCCACGTCGATGAACGCGCCGTCGGGCAGGCGCAGCGCGAGCTCGACCGAGCCCGCGACCGCGGGCGGCGCGCTGGCGGCGGCGCCGCCGCTCCCGGAGGTGTCGTCGCCGCTCATGCCGATGCGCGTCCCGCGCTCCGAGGTCTGCGGGGCGCCGCCGCACGCGGACACGAGCAGCGCGAGCGAGGCGAGCAGGGGAGGGATGCAGCGCATGGGCGGCGATGTATACCGCAGCGATGGCCCCGCGGCTCACGCGCTCCGAGAGGCTCGGGCAGCGACTCGACGCCCTCGTCGCCTCGCACGACGCCGCGGCGC
This sequence comes from Sandaracinaceae bacterium, assembly GCA_004213565.1. Lineage (GTDB taxonomy): Bacteria > Myxococcota_A > Polyangia > Polyangiales > Sandaracinaceae > JAVJQK01. The sequence continues at coordinate 2,192 of SHBB01000560.1, read as the reverse complement.
GCCGCGAGACGGACCCGGTGGGCCTCGTGCACCGCGCGCCGCGCGCCGAGCAGGAGGTCGTCGGGCTGGTCGCGGCGCTGATCGCGTTCGGCAACGTCGTCGCCATCCGGGCCTCGGTGAAGCGCGCGCTGGCTGCCCTCGGGCCGCGGCCCACGGAGATCGTCGACGCGGCCTCACGCGACGAGCTGACCGCTCGGCTCGACGGCTTCGTGCACCGGGTCTACCGCGGCGAGCACCTCGCGACGCTGCTGGCCAACGCGGGGAGGGTGCGTCGCGAGGAGGGCTCGCTGGGCGCCTCGTTCGCGCGTCGGCTCGAGGCCCGGGGCGACTTTCGCGAGGCGCTCGCGGAGCTGGCCGACGACCTCCGCGGCCCGGACGCCGACCGCGGCCTGTCGCACCTCGTCCCCGACCCTCGGGCCGGCAGCGCGTGCAAGCGGCTGCTGCTCTACATGCGATGGATGGTGCGGCCGGCCGACGGCGTCGATCTGGGCCTCTGGCCCGTCTCGCCCGCGCACCTGGTGATCCCGGTCGACACGCACATCCACCGCATCGCCCGAAACGTGCGCCTGACGGAGCGGAAGACCGCGAGCTGGAAGACGGCCGAGGAGATCACCGCGCAGCTGCGTCGCTTCGATCCCGAAGACCCCGTCAAGTACGACTTCGCGCTCTGCCACCTCGGCGTCTCGCGGCAGTGCCCGTCCAAGCGCGATCCGGTCAAGTGCGGCGCGTGCGTGCTCCGCGAGGTCTGCCGCCATCAGCGCCGCAGGTAGCGCTTCAGTCGGCGGTCCCAGCGGGCGAGGACCTCGCGGTCCGAGAGCGCCGCGCCGCGCTCCACGCTCTCGCGCGAGACCTTCACCAGCCCGAGGTCGTGGAAGGCGCTCAGCGCGTTCTCGATCTTCTGGCGGGACAGCGCCTCCTCCAGCTCGATCTCCCCCGTCGCGAAGAGGCGGCGGCCCCGCGCGAGGGTCTGCTTCACCCAGTCCTTCTTCTTCGCTTCGCCCTGCGGGAGCGCGTCGAGGCAGAGCGCGGTCAGCCGATAGGACTCGAAGTAGCTCCGGAGGAGCTCCGCGTAGACGGGGACCAGGCTGTCCTCGACCGGGCGCAGGCCGTCGCCGTCGCGCTCGATCTCGCCCGCCTCGATCATGCGCCCCAGGGCGTCGTCGAAGATCTCGTCGAAGGTCGCGTCCGCCCGGAACATGAACTCGTACTTGAAGAGGCGCGAGAGGTTGGCGACGCGCTCCCGCAGCCGGTCCTCGACCGGGCCGACCTCCTCGCCGTTCGAGAGGGCGAGCAGCGCGGCCGAGATGAGCGCGCTGGGCACGAAGAAGCTGATCAGCGTGTTCTCGTGGTACTCGAGCGCGATCCGTCGGTCGCTCGGCACCGTCAGCACGTGCTCGCCCTCGACCTCGTCCGTCTGGACCAGCTTCGCGTCGGCGAAGAGCGCGATGGTCTCCTCGAGCGCGTCGGCGCGGAGCAGCGCGCGGGCCTCGCTGACCGAGAGCGGTTGCCCGGGCCGGTAGTCCGCGTCCCCCTCGATGACGGGCTTCGCGATCCGCGCGCCGAAGCGCGACAGCGCCGAGAGCAGCCACGCGGCCCGCTCGCGCAGATCGTCCCGGGTCATGCCCCGCTTGCGGTGGCTCATGAGCGCGGTGGCGACCAGCGCGGCCGGCGTCACGGTGGTCACCCGGTCGATCTCGTGGGTGACGCGGTGCGCGATGCGGTTGATCAGCGCGCGGCGCTCGGCCGGCCGGAGCTCGCGCGGATCCTCGGTCTCACCCTCGCTCGGGTCGCCCCGGAGCCGGGCCGCCTCCGCGAGCAGCTCGTCCAGCTCGAAGATCTCCCCGAACTGAATGTAGAGCCGGCCGTAGCGGGACCTGAGCACGGTGGAGGTCCGCAACAGCCCGCCCACGCTCTCGGGCTCCTTCTCCCCGCCGCCGAGCTCGTGCGCGTACGCGCCCTGCTCGATCACGCGCTCGTAGCCGACCGAGATCGGCACGAAGCTCACCTTCGCGCTGGGCAGCTTCAGGCCCGCGTCGACCACCATCGAGAGCAGGCCGAGCTTGGGCGGCAAGAGCTTGCCCGTCCGGGAGCGGCCGCCCTCCATGAAGAACTCGACGTTCCAGCCCTCCACGAGGATCTTCCGCAGGTAGGCGTCGACGAGCGCGGTGTAGAGCCGCCGCCCGCGGAACGAG
>SHBB01000056.1 GCA_004213565.1 Sandaracinaceae bacterium | reverse complement strand
TGGCTCGCCGATCCGGCGCGACCCTTCGTCGCGGCCGTGGAGCCGCCCCGCGTCGACGCCGCGTTCGTGGCCGGCGCGCTCGCGGGGGCGCTCACGCCGTCCGTCCCGCCCGACGCGCTGGCGCCGCTCTACGCCTGGCTCGCCGCCCGCGCCGACGCGCTGACCACCGCGCAGCTCGACGCGCTCGCGGTCGCGCCCGCCTTCCTCGACCGTGACGGCGTCCCTCGCCCCCTGAGCGCGCTCCGCCGCGGCGAGGCCAGCGACGCGGTCGACGCCTACTACGACGCCGCGGGCGGGCGCTGGATCGCGCACCCGGCCACGCTCCGCCTCGTCGACGCGCTCCGCTTCGGTGACCGGCTCCCCACCTCGGACCACGCGGCGCTGGTGTCGGATCTCGTCCGGGAGGGCGAGGCGCCGCCGATCGACGCGACGCTCGTCACCGCGGTGCTCACCGAGGCGGCCGAGCGCCTGCCGGCCAGCGCGCTCCGGCCTCTGCGCGGAGTCCGCCTCTTCCTGGACGAGACCGGCGCGGCCCGAACGCTCGGGAGCTGGGAGGACGCCGACGCCGAGGCCGCTCACCGCCCGGGCCCCTTCCGCGCCGCGCTCCGCGCCGGGACGCTGCCGCTCCTGGCCGAGGCAGAGGAGACCCGCCTCCGCGCGCTGCTCGCGGCGATCGGTCCCGCGCCCGCGACCGCGCACGACCTCGCGCGCCGCGCCGACGAGCTGCTGGGGGATCGCGACGCGCTGCTCGCGGCGCTCGCCTCGGACCCGAAGGCGCTCGACGACGAGGACCGACGCGCGCTCTCGACGCTGCCCCTCCTGGAGTCGCGGTCCGGGACGCGACAGCCGGCTCTCACCCTCGTGGATCCCGCGCCCTTCGAGCGCGCGCTCGGCGCGGATCGACTCGAGGCGCTGGGCCTCGGCGAGCGCTGGCTCTCGGACGCGAGCCGCCAGAGCGCGGGCACCATCGGCCTCACGACCGGAGACGGAGCACACCTGCTCGAGGAAAGCGTATTGCCAGCGCTCCGCCCGGGCAGCGTCCTCGTCGAGCAGCCGGCTCCCTGGCGCGCGGTCGAGGATCTCTGGGCGTTGCGCGCGCTGCTGCACGGGCTGGGCGTGCCCACCGAGGACGCGCCCATCTGCCTCGACGCGCGCGGCCGGCTCACGCGCGGGCCGCTCTGGACGACGAGCGACGCGGCGAAGCGCGTGGCCGAGGGGCTCCCGGACGACGCGCCGCTGCGCGACCGGCTCGCGGATCCGACCTGGGCCGAGGGCGTCACCGACGCCGCGCTGCTGTCCGAGCTGCCCGCGCGGAAGCTCGCCGAGGCGCTCCGGGACGCTTGCCCACAGGAGCGCCCGCGCGATGGGCACCCCGTCATCACCGACGTGCCCGCGCTGCTCGCCTGGTTGCGCGAGGCGGCAGACGAGCTGCGCGCAGACGAAGCCGCGAAGGCCGCGCTCGGCAGCGCCGCGATCCTGCCGTCGCAGCGGCGGACCCTGCGCGCGCCGCGCGACCTGGTGCTCGACCCGAGCTTGCCCGACCTGGGCCTCGGCTGGGGGCTCGCGCCCGAGGTGCCGCCGGACGTCGCGGGCTGGCTGGCCGAGACGTACGAGCTGGATCTGCGCGCGCGCCGCACGATCGTGGACGGGGTGCTCGACGGGATCGACGCCGCGGCGGAGGCGGACGATCCGGCGCGCGCGGCGGAGCTGGTGCGCTTCCTGGCGCGTACCCTCGGAGCCCCGCAGCTCGACGACGCCACGCTCGAGCAGCGCGCCCGGCGCTCGAAGACCCGCGCGCGGTTGAAGGTGCCGCTCGAGGGCGGCGCGTGGGACAAGCCGCGCTTCGCGTGGGCGCCCTCCGACGACGCGGCCGAGCACGCCGAGGCGTTCGTGGCCGACCTCCCGCCGCGGATCGCGCTGCCCGGCCTCGACGCCCCCGCCCGCCGCCTGCTCGCCGCGTGTGGCGCCCGCGCCGATCTCGACGAGGACACGGTGGCGGCGCTCCTCGATGGCGATGGGATCCGGGACGGCGCCGCCGCGCGCCGGGCCCTCGCGCGTTACGTCGCGCTGCGCGCGCTCGCCGTGCCGGCCCGGGTGGAGACGTGGCGGCTGCGGCGGCGCGCGTGGGTGCCCGACCGCGAAGGCGCGCTGCGCGAGCCCGGCGCGCTGCTCTGGCCCGACACGCTGGCCGAGGCCCTCTTCGGCGACGAGCCGGCGCGCTTCCCGGACCCACAGGTGACTTTCGACCTGCCGGACGAGGCGGCGGATCGGCTCGGCTTCGGGCGGGCCGCCTCACTCTCGCTCAGCGAGCTGGCGCGTCATGTCGGCGACTCCGAGGCGAGCCCGGCCCTGCTCGACTGGCTGGAGGAGGGCCTGCGCGCGGATCGCTTGAGCGTGGTGGAGGTCCGCCGCGCGCTGCGGGGCCGGATCCGCGTGCGCGACGACGTCGGCATCCCGCGCCCCCCGCGAGAGCTGGCGCGCACGGACGCGGCGCGCCTCTTCGGGCGCTGGCGCGGCGACTTCGCGCTCGCGTCCGAGCTGCCGCGGCTCGCGCGCGCGCTCGAGATCCCCGACGCGCCTCACGCGCCGATGATCCTCGCGTTCGTGGAGGAGATGGGCGCCGCGCTGCCCGCGCTCTCGGACGAAGAGAAGGCGGAGCTCACGCGGCGCCTGCCCGAGTGCTACGAGCGGCTGGGCGAGGAGGCGGAGGCGGGCAAGCAGGTGCCCCTCGCGGCGGGCTCCGCGGTGGCCGCGATGTCGAGCGGCCGCGCGGTGGTCACGACGATCGGCGAGCCCGCGCTGCGCATGCTCGAGCCGCCCGGGCTCGCTGAGACCCTGTCGAACGCGACGAGCGACGCGACGCTCGATCCGCTGCCCGGCTTCGACCGGAGCCCGACCCTCGCGCGCGTGCTCTGGGCCGCAGGCGTGCCCGACCTGCTGACGGTCTTCGCGATCGAGGCGGTGACGCCGGGACCCGAGCGCGCCGACCTCGCGGCCGAAGCCGACGCGCTCCACGCGGCGCTCGGCGCGGTGCTCGGCGACGCGGTCGGAGCGCGCGCGCGGGTCGTCGACGGGCTCGTCGCGCGGGGCAAGCTCGAGCTCAACGTGCCTGGAGACACTGTGCAGGGGGACTATCGCTCGGCCTCGCGCCCCGATGTCCAGACGGAGCTGGCGGCCGCGGTGCACGAGGGCACGCTCTGGTTGACCCCCGAAGCGCTGCGCGCCCCTTCCCTGATCGCGCCTGCGCTGGCCCGTGACCCCGAGCGGCGCGCCGCGACCGCGCGGTGGCTCGAAGCGGGGGACTGGGCGCGGGCGCCGAAGCGGGTGACGCGCGCGGTCGAGCCCGAGACCGAGCCGAAGAAGGCCAGCCTGTGGGAGCGGATCGGGCGCGTGTTCTCCGGTGAAGCGCGCGAGCGGCCGTCGAAGCCGAAGCGCCGCGAGCGCGACGCCAGCGCGAAGACCGGGGAGGGCTTCTTCCGGCCCCAGGCCGAGGTCGAGTCCCAGCTCGAGCGGACCGACGGCTGGCTCGAGGACCGGCGCGTGGCGCCCGACTTCGGCTTCGCGTTCACGCCGCCGAGGCTGCCCGCACCCTGGCTCTACGCGCCCAAGCTCGTCGCCACCCGCTTCGACGCGCGCGGACAGCGCTGGCGCTCGGCCGCGGTTCAGCGCCCCGAGCCGCGCGGCGACGCGGGGCAGCTCTCGATGCGCGGGCGCCTCCCGAAGGGCGACGCGCTGATCCCCGTCCCGCTCTACGGCCGCCTCGACGAGGTGCGGGTGGAGGGCGGCGACGCGACCACGGTGGCGGGCCCGAGCGGCGGCACCGTGCTGCGGCTCGAGCGCGCGGGCGAGGTCCGCCTCGGGATGACGCTCGGCGCGATCCCGGACCTCGACGCCGCGCGGACGTCGAACACGCCCGAGGCGCTCGAGCGCTTCGTGCCGGACGACGAGCTGCCCGAGGAGGTGCTCGAGTTCATGGCCGACCTCGACGCGGCCGACGCTCCGATCGTCGTCGCGCTCGCCATCCGCGACTTCGTGCGCGCGCGTTACCGCTACGACCCGAGCTATCTGGAGGACGCGGCGGTGGGCCGCTGGCTCGCGAAGATCACCCGCGGCCGCGCCCAGGCGCACGTGGCCGCCCTGCACGCGGGGGGCGACGCGCGCCACCTGGGGGCCGGCGTCTGCTACGAGCTGAACGTGCTCGCGTGCGAGCTGATGCGACGCGCGGCCATCCCCGCCGCGATCGCGACCGGCTGGGTGCTCGACGGCGGCGCGCTCTCGGAGCCCGATCATCTCTGGGCCATCGCGCTCCTCGAGGACGCGTCGGGCGCGCCGGTGTGGGTCCCGATCGACGCCAGCACCACCGCGACGGGCCGTCCCCTGCGCGTGCCGACGCGCCCCGCCGGGCGCTTCAAGCCGCCGAGCGAGAAGGCGGCGCGCGCGCCGAAGACGACGAAGTGGGACCTCGACCTGGGCCGGGGAGCGAGCCGCGGCGGCTCGGGAGGGCGCCCGGATCGGCCCAGGAAGACCAAGCGACGCGCGCCGCCGCGGGCCGAGCTCCGCCGGCTGGTCCGCCACCTCGAGCGCGTCACGAAGCGCGAGGTCGAGCCGGACGAGCTCGAGGCGCTCGAGGCGGCGCTGTCGAACCCCCGCGACGCCAAGCGCCTGCTCGAGCGGCTGCTGAAGTGATCAGCCGACGAACTGATCGAGGAACGCGTAGCTGTCCTGCCAGCAGCGCCGCGCGTTCTTCAGGAACGGGAAGGCGTGGAAGGCGTGCACCTCGCCTTCGTAGTAGCGGTCCTCCGCCACCGCGCCGTGATCGCGCAGCGCCTTGGCCAGCCGCCGCGTGTCGTCGAGGAGCGGATCCTTGGTGCCCACCGGGAGGAAGAAGGGCGGGAAGGGGCGATGCGGCGCCTCGCTCCGCTCGAGCCAGGTGAGCGGGTCGGCGAAGTCGATCTCCGGGCCGTGCGCGCGGTCGCCGAGGTAGCCGCGCTCGACCTCCTGGAGGCGATCCATGAGGAAACGCGAGAAGCGCTTCTTGCGCCGCGCGAAGCGCTCCACGTCGCTCACCTGGAAGATGCCGCACGCGGGCAGCACCGCCTTGGGCACCACCCCGGTCTCGAACACGCGCCGCGCGAAGGGCTCCTCGCGCTCGTACAGGGTCGCGAGGGTGACGCTGGTGGCGAGGTTCGCGCCCGCCGACTCGCCCGCGATGACGAGCCGCTCGAGGTCACCGCCGAAGCGCGCCGCGTGCGCGACCACCCACTCGAACGCGCGGCACGAGTCCTCGATCGCGGCGGGGAACGGGTGCGTGGGCGCCAGCCGGTAGCCGACGTTGAAGACCAGGTAGCCGCGCCGCGCGAACGCGAGCCCCATCATCCAGTGCGTGTCCTTCGAGAGGATCCGGAAGCCGCCGCCGTGGATGTACATCACCACCGGGAGCGGGCCGTCGGCGTGCTTGGGGCGGTAGACGTCCAGCCGATGCTCGCGCCGGCGGCTCTCCTCCGCGTAGGCGAGGTCCCGGATCACCTCCACCCCGTGTCGCTCCGGCCGCGCCAGCGGGTGCAGCTGACCGAGGCGCGACGCGCCCTGGAAGAACCCGTTCACCAGCGCGCCGCCCGCCCTGCGTCGCAGATGTTCTCGCTTCGCCACGGCGGGATTCTACCGCCTTCGCGCGGCGACCGCCCCGTGGGAGGTGGCTCGGCGCGTCCGCGCGGCGCGTGGCGGGGATGGGGGTACGCAAACATTGCGTACCACAAGTTAACAACCGAACACCGTCCCCTTCTCCTCGTTCGGGGAGGTCAGGTGGGGGCCCACGGCGGGGTGGCGAGGACGCGGCGCCAGAGGGAGCGCCAGGTGGGCCAGTCGTGTCGGCCCCGCACTCGCACCACGGCGTCGTCGGGCAAGGCGCGGGCGAGCAGGGCGTAGCGGTCGGCGCGCGGGTCGTCGGCGCCGTAGGCGAGGACGACGCGGCCGCGGCGCGCGGGGTCGAGGGTCTCGGCGCGCAGCCAGTCCCAGATCACGCGCGGCTCGCGGAAGTGGTGCAGCGGCGGAGAGAGGTCGCGCGCGCCCGTCCACGCGTGGAGCCCACCCGCGGCGCGTATCTCGTCCGCCACCGCCGCCTCTCGCGGCGGGACGCCGAGCAGGGGCGCGACGAGCACGACGCCGTCGACCATCCCGGGGTGCGCGCGCGCGGTGAGCATCGCGCCGTAGCCGCCGAGCGACACGCCGACGAGCCAGATCGAGCGGTAGCCTCGCCGGCGCGCGTCTCGCAGGATGTCTTCCTCGACGCGCACCGCGATGTCCTGCGTGAGGTAGTACGTGAAGTGGGCGTCGACGAGCGTCACGTCACACGCGAGCCCCGCCTCGCGCGCGTCCTCGACGAAGCCCCGGCGCTCGAACGAGCGGGCGCCGTCCCCGATCCCCGGGAGCATGACGAGCAGGCAGCGCGACGACGACGCGCCCGGTCCCCCCGAGAGATGTTCGGTCCGCAGCGTCGGGCGCATGGGGCGGATCACCGCGCAGCCGGCGAGCCAGACGAGCAGAGACACCGCGACGAGCGGTGCGCGAGCGGTGCATCCCATCGTCGAGATCAGCTGCTCCCCGCTCGATCTACTTCAAGTCGCGGTCAGCGAAGTCGGTGGCGGCCGCCGCGAGGTGACCACGGATCGCGTCGGCGCCGAGGGCCCCTCGCGACGGGGTGGTCGTCGCGCTTCGCGCGTGACCGGGTCGGCCTGGCGCACCAATTCGCGCCGAAGGTGCGCCGTTCGCCGCCAAACGCGCCGCGCTTTGAATCCTTCGCGCAGCCTGGCGTAGATGCTGCTCGAAGGAGGTCACATGAGCAAAGTCGACATCGCACGTAACATGGCGCTCTTCGCGCTGACCCTCGCGCTGGGTGCCTGCGGAGGGATCCACCGCAGCTACCTCGTGGCCGACCGGCAGGACGCGGAGGGGCTGATCGACGCGATCGACCAGGTCTCCCGCGCTCGTGGCTACGAGACGAGGACGCGGGAGGGGCGCGTCGTCAAGCTCGTGTTCGACCGTGGGACGGGCTCACGGATGGCGTTTTCTCTGCGGCGGAACGGCGTCTTGCTGACCGTGAGCGTCGACGAGGAGCGCGTGGCGCCGTCCGACGTCGAGGCCGAGCTCGCGCGCGTCGAGGCCGCTGGACGGGAGCTGCTGGCGCTCGCGCGCGTGGAGGCGGCCGAGGTGGCCCGGGTGCAGGCGCTCCGAGCCGAGGAGGAGGCCGCGGCGGAGCGCGCCCGAGCTGCGCAGGCGCAGCAGGAGAGCGCCGACCGCGAGGCAGACGGCGCGCGGCTGCGTGCGTTCATGGACCAGAACCAGGCGCGACACGACGCCTTCCGCGCTCGGAACGATCCACCCGCCGCGTCCGCGGCGCCGACGCAGGCGCCCGGGCAGGGCGGTGGCGGAGCCGGGCACTGCTGCGTCAACGGCGCCTTCTATGATTGCCCCGACCCCGCCGCGGTCGACCGATGCGTGGGCGCGTTCACGCGCTGCCTCAGCGGCTGCGGTATGACCTGCGTCGAGGAGTGCATGCAGTCGTCCCCGCCGGATCCGTCGGGCTGCCGACGGGACAGCGCCCGAGACGGCGAGTGCTGAGTCCCCGAGCCTCCCGGCGGACACGGGGCTCGACCACACGCTGACGATCGGCGACGGGTCTCGGTGAGCCGCCCCCCGAGACGCGGGTCGCCGTTCCGAGGCTGGCGCGTCCGTCATCGAGTGCATGTACGAAGCGTGCACGACGACAGGAGGACGCCATGAGATCCGTCGCACGAAGGATGCCCAGCTCGCGCCCCGAGGCGATCGGCGAGATGTTGCGCTTCGGCCCGTACGAGGCCCGCATGGAGCTCGCCTCCGGGGGCATGGCGACCGTGTACCTGGCGCAGACGGCCGGGGCGGGGTCGCATGGCTCGAGCGGCCGCTTCGCCGCGGTGAAGGTGATCCACCCTCACCTGATGGGCGACGCCCAGTTCGCGGAGATGTTCGTGGACGAGGCCGAGATCGCCTCGCGCATCCGCCACCCGAACGTGTGCGGCGTGTACGACTTCGAGGTCGGGCCCGAGCTCGCCTACATGGCGATGGAGTACCTCGTCGGCGTCTCGATGGCGAAGCTCCAGCGCAAGCTCGCCGCGACGCGAGAGCGGGACCACGTGCGGGACGCGCGCATGATCTGTCGCGCGCTCGCCGACGCGTGCGAGGGGCTGCACGCGGCGCACGAGCTCACCGACGACGACGGCGTGCCGCTCGACGTGGTGCACCGCGACGTCTCTCCGGGGAACGTGATGTTGACCTTCGACGGGGTGGCGAAGGTGGTCGACTTCGGGGTGGCCGCCGCGGCGCGCAAGCGGCATCGCACCCAGACCGGCATGCTCAAGGGCAAGTTCGCGTACATCGCGCCCGAGTACCTGCTGGGCAAGAAGGCGGACCGCCGCGCCGACGTCTGGGGCGTGGGCGTGCTCGCGTGGGAGCTCGTGACCTCGGAGCGCCTCTTCCGGCGCGACACGGACGCGGACACCCTGCGCGCGGTGATGGACGAGCCGGTCCCCGCTCCGTCGACGGTCCGGCCGGAGCTGCCCGCCGCGCTCGACGCGGTGCTTCTGAAGGCGCTCGCCCGCGACCCAGCCCAGCGCTACGCCAGCGCGCGCGAGCTGGGGCGGGACCTCGCGCGCTTCGCGAACGGTGGGGAGATCATCGTGCACGCCGATCTGGCGGAGTGGCTGCAGTCGCTCTTCCCGGGGGCGCACGCGCGGGGCCAGTACGAGCTCGAGCTGGCTGGACGGCGACACGAGGAGGGCGTCGCGTCGTCGCGCCCTCCGCCGCCGCCCGACGTCGAGCCGACCCGGCTCTACGAGCGCCTCGAGGCGCCGCCGCCGAGCCCCGTGCGGGATCGCCCGCACATCAACCCGCCGCCCGAGATCACCGCGCCCATGCGCGCGCCGCGGACCCCGTGGCTCGTGGCCGGCGCGCTGCTGCTCGGCTGCACCATCGGAGGCCTCGCGGTCCACCTCAGCGCCGACGTGGTGGCCGCCGATCCGGCCCGCTCGACGCCGACGACGACTCCGGTGACGCCGCCCGAGCCGGCCGAGCCCCCGATCCGCCCCGCGCCCATCCCGCGCCTGCAGCTCCAGGCCGGCGTGGGCCTCGCGCACGGGCCCTACGTGGTCGAGGTGAGCGAGGGGGAGGACGACGCGCTCCTGCTGAGCATCCGTCGCGAGCCCGCTCCCGAGGCGCCAGAGACGCAGCCGCCCGAGCCTCGGCGCCGGGCGAGGCGCACCACACAATCCGATTCCCAAGCTCCCGCCGCGCCCGCGTACGTGCGCCTCGCGACCGAGCCGAGCGCCGCGTCGGATCGCGCGCGACGCCTCGCCGCGCCGTGACTACTCGGTCGCGCCCTCGGTCATCGCGTGGCCGACCTCGGGGTGGAGCCCCGCCCCGGCGAGGAGCACGTCCCGCAGCTCGCGCGCGGGCAGCATCGACGGATCCTCCTCCAGCACCGCCGAGAGCCGCTCGAGCGCCCCCTCGCCGTCGCCCAGGCGCGAGAGCGCGTAGGCCTGGTTGTAGAGGGCCAGGACCGCGAAGCGATGGGGGGTCGCGCTCCCGAGCAGCACCCCGCGGAGTCGGTCGAGCCTGGGCCGCGCGCGCCAGACACGCTCGCTGCGCTCGAACGCCTCGAGCCCTTCCGTGAAGCGGCCGCGACGGATCAGGACGATGCCCCGTCGGTGATCACGGCAGAGCCCGAACCGCACCACGAAGATCCGGAACGCGAGGAACCCGAACACACCCACCAGGGTGGCGAACGGATGGGACAGGCCCGCGAGGTAGGGCAGCGCGATGGCCGCGCCGAGGGGCACCAGGGTCAGCAGCTGGCTGCCGAGCCGCGAGGGGCGAACGACGGATGCGTGGTCGGCCATCGCGGCAGGATACGCGTCGCGGCCCAGGATCTCGACGGCCGGGCGCGGCGCGGCGACGGCTCGGCGCCCCGTGACGACCGCCCGCGCCGCCACGGAAACAATGGCGGCGCGCGAGCCGTCGGTCACACGTGCGTCGCTTCGTCCACTGGCTCGCGGCCGCGATCGCGTTCTTCGGAGCCGCCCGCGGGGTCGCGGCGTGGCACGGGCGCGACGCCGATGCGCTCTTCGACGGGGAGCTCGAGGCGCAGCGGGAGCGGGCGCGCGCGATGGACGCGTGGACCGAGGCCGACCTGGACCGCGGAGACTTCGCGACCGGCTCGGCGCGCTTCGACGGAGAGTGGCTCTTCGCGACCCGCATGATGGCCGTGCTCGGCTACGCGCAGACCGCGCTCGCGAACCCGGCGCTCCGGGAAGAGAACCTCGCGCGCATGGACGACTGCCTCGACCAGCTCGCCCACCCCGACGCGCGCCGCTTCGATCGCGAGGCGTGGGGACACGACGCGCTGGCCGATCTCGGCACCACGCGTGATCACGTCGGCTACCTCGGCTACCTGTCGCTCGCGCTGGCCGTCACCCGCGCGGTGAACCCCGAGACGCGCCACGCCGCGCTCGAGGCGCGCGTCATGCGGCACCTCGTCGAGCGCGCCGCGGCGAGCGAGCTGGGCCTGCTCGAGACCTACCCGGGCGAGGTCTACCCCATCGACAACACGAGCTTCTTCGGGGCGCTGGGGCTGCACGACCGGATCACGGGTGAGGACCACACGATGCTCCGAGCGCGCCTGAGCCGGACCCTCGAGGTGCGCTACCGCGACCCGCGCACGGGGCTGCTCTATCAGCGCGTGGACCCCGACGACGGCGCGCCCCTCGACGGCCCGCGCGGCTCGGGCACCGCGCTCGCCGCCTACTTCCTGTCGTTCGGCGACGCCCCGCTCAGCCGCTCCCTCTACGGCTCCATCCGCGGCCACCTCGTCCGCAGCACGCTCGGCTTCGGGACCACACGCGAGCACCCCGCGGGCACGGGCGGCTGGGGCGACGTGGACTCGGGCCCCGTGCTGCTCGGCCAGGGGGTGAGCGTGACCGGCTTCACCCTCGCGCTCGCCCGCATGTACGGAGACCGCGAGACCTTCCGCGCGCACTGGGCCACGGCGAGCTTCTTCGGCGGGCCCGTCGACGGACACCACGCGATGGGCGGCCCGATCGGCGACGCGCTGCTCTTCGCTCTGACGAGCGCGCTGCCGCCCCACTACTGGGAGAACACGTGAAGGCAGCCTCCGTGATCCTCGGGCTCTGCGCCCTGACCTTCGTCGCCGATCACGCGCTCGCCGCCTGGGCCGTCGAGACGAACGCCGCCGCCGCGTTCCTCTCCCCCGCGGGCGCGTCCCTCGAGCAGCTCCTCATCGCCGCGCTCTTCCTCCTGGTCCGCCTCGGCGGCGCGCTGCTCCTCTGCGTCACCGCCGCGTGGGGCGCGGGACGGGTCGCCTCGTGGGCCCTGTCCGGCGTGGCCGCGCGCGGGACACGGAGTGGCTACAGGAACCGTCACCCCGGCCGTTGAGGGCGCGGTAGGTCCCCGCCCCTCTCTGTCGGTCGCGCGCGGTAGCTGCGAACTTCGGCTTGCGTCCCCGTTGGAAGAGTCCTAGAGACCGTCCCCCTTCGACGGGCGCTCATCGAGAGCGCCCTCTTTTCCACTGAGCGCCGCCCCGCCACGGGGCCGTCCGCCGCACCAGCCGCACCCGTGTGCGAGCGTCGAAGTGCGTCCGAACGAACCGTCCGTGAGCCGCGGCGCCCACAAAGCAGTACTCCGTGCTCGATCGCTTGAAGGAGCAGTGGCTCCAAACCCCTCGCGCCGATCTCCTGGCCGGCGCCGTCGTCGCTCTCGCCCTCATCCCCGAGGCCATCGCGTTCTCGATCATCGCCGGCGTCGATCCGGCGGTGGGGCTCTACGCCTCGTTCTGCATCGCCGTGATCATCGCGTTCGCGGGCGGCCGCCCGGCCATGATCTCGGCCGCCACCGGCGCGATGGCGCTCGTCGTGGTGCCGCTCGTGCAGCAGCACGGCCTGCCGTACCTGCTGGCCGCGACGATCTTCACCGGCGTCATCCAGATCGTGTTCGGGCTGCTCAAGCTCGGGCGCTACATGCGCTTCGTGCCGAAGGCGGTGATGACGGGCTTCGTCAACTCGCTCGCCATCCTGATCTTCCTCGCCCAGCTCCCGCAGCTCGCGGGCGGCGGCGTGATGACCTACGCGATGGTGATCGCCGGGCTCGGCATCATCTACGGCCTGCCGCGGATCACGAAGGCGATCCCCTCGCCGATGGTGGCCATCCTCGCGCTCACCGCGCTGACCTGGACCTTCGGGTGGGACGTGCGCACGGTCGGTGACCTCGGCGCGCTCCCGAGCGGGCTGCCGATGCTCGCGCTGCCCGCGGTGCCGCTCAACCTCGAGACCCTGGCCATCATCGCGCCCTACTCCTTCGCGCTCGCGCTGGTCGGCCTCATCGAGAGCCTCCTGACGGCGAAGATCGTCGACGAGGCGACCGAGACCGAGAGCGACAAGCACCGCGAGTCGCGCGGGCAGGGCATCGCCAACATCGTCGCCGGCTTCTTCGGCGGCATGGCGGGCTGCGCGATGATCGGGCAGTCGGTCATCAACGTGAAGTCCGGCGGACGCAGCCGGCTGTCGACCCTCGCGGCCGGCGTGATCCTCCTGATCCTCGTGGTCGGGCTCGGCCAGTGGGTGGCGCGCATCCCGATGCCGGCCCTCGTGGCCGTGATGGTCATGGTCTCGATCAGCACCTTCGACTGGTCGTCGATCCCGCGCCTGGTGGTGATGCCGCGCAGCGAGGCGATCGTGCTCGTGGTGACGGTGGCGGTGGTGGTGACCACGCACGACCTCTCCAAGGGCGTGATCGCGGGCGTGGTCCTGAGCGCGCTCTTCTTCGCGCGCGTGGTCGGCAAGCTCATCACGGTGGCGCGCGAGGAGGACGCGGCGAACGGCGTCTGCACCTACCGCGTGCAGGGCCAGCTCTTCTTCGTGTCGGTCGACGATCTGCTCGGCGCGATCCGCTTCGAGGCCGCGTTCCCGCTCGTGGTCCTCGATCTCAGCGACTCGCACATCTGGGACGACTCCGCGGTGGCCGCGATCGACAAGATCGTGCTCCGCCTGCGCGCGCTCGGCGTGCGCGTGGAGCTGCGCGGCATGAACGAGGCGTCGGCGTCCCTGCTCGGCAAGCTCGCCGCGCACGACGAGGGCGCGTCGCAGGCGCCCGGTCACTGACCCCGACGCCTGCCGCTGCGCTGCTCGCCCTGGCGCTGGCGGGCCAGCGCGGGGACGGTGAACGGGCACAACGCGCCTCAGCAGCTTCTCGGGCGCCGGAGGCAAAGCCAAGGTCGCCCGATGGCCTCGTGCGACCGCGGCGGGGGAGCCTAGGTCCCCGGGCGGGCCCGCCGAGTCTCTGAGGGCGGCTCGCCGTGAGCGCAACCGGGGGCGGGTCAGGCCGTCGCCCGAGAGAGGATTCCCCATGTCTCTGAACATCGACGTGCTCGCCGAGTACCTCCAGGATCACCTCGGAGGCGCGGCTGGTGCCAGCTGCTCGGCGGGATCGAGTCCCATCGCGAGAGCCTCGAGGCGCTGATGCGAGACCTCGAGATCGATCGAAGCAAGCTTCACCAGGTCGTGGGATGGCTCGCAGAGCGCATGTCACAGATCAAGCTCCAGGGTGAGGCGCTCCGCGACGGCGCGCTCCGCGACCTCTTGGAGTTGGAGACCCTCTCCATCGGTGTGCACGGAAAACAGCGCCTCTGGCGCTCACTGAGCGCCATCCGCGACGGGCACCCTGCGCTTCAGGCCCTCGACCTGGACGCGCTGCTCGAGACCGGGGAACGGCAGCTGGAGATCGTCGAGCGGCATCGCCGAGCCGCCGTCGCCCGGGCGTTCCTCGAGGGGAGCGCGGCTGCCCCCGATCCGGCATGAGGTGTCGGGGTTCGTCACGATTTTCCCGACGATGGGAGACTCGGACGCCGCCCTCGCAGCTCGAGCGCCATCCCCGCGACGGCGACAACGAGGGTGAGCCACGCCTGCGCGGGCACGTAGCTGACGGTCGCGTCGACCCAGAGCCCCACGCCGTCGCCCTCGAGCAGCACGGCCCACGCGTCCACGAAGGTCGGGTGGGTCCACGCGGTGATCTCGGGGACGCGCACGTGGGCGAGCAGCATGCCCGGGATCGCGAGCAGCGCGCCGACCGCGATGGCCACCCACGCCAGCGCCCGCCGCCGCTCGAACGCGAGCCCGAAGGCGACCGCGAAGACGGGCATCGACGGCACCAGGAAGCGCGGCCCGTAGGCGACGCTGGCCGACCAGTCGAACCAGCCCGCGTAGATCGCGAGCTGCAGCGCGGGCACGAGCATCAGCCAGCCCAGCCGACCCATGCGCGCGACGCCGAAGAGCGCCACGAGCGAGAGCGGCGCGTAGACGAAGAGCCCGCTCAGGGGGCTGAACAGCAAACCGCTCAGCCCTTCGGGCGCCGTGGCCCACGAGAAGCCGCCGCCCGGAACCGCGGGGAAGAAGAGCGCGAGCCCCAGCGCGGCGAGCGCGACCGGAGCCAGCAACTTCGCCTGCGATCTCCAGCGTGGCCCCAGCGCGAGCGCGAAGGGCAGCGCGAGCGGCGCGTGATCCGGCCGGACCAGGGTGGCCGCCGCGATCGCGAGCCCCGCCCAGAGCGGCCGCTCGCGGGTCAGCCCCCACATCGCGAGGGCGAGGCACGCCGCGGTGACGCTCTGGGTCCAGCACGTGCCCGCGTAGACCCCGAGCGGCGAGAGCGCGAGGGCCACCACCGCCGCGACCCGCGCCCGCCGGGAGAGCTCGAACGCCCCGAGCGTCAGCCAGACGAAGAGCAGGCTCGCGGCGCCGGAGAGCGGCCCGATCAGCGCGAACGCCACCGCGCGCGGGTCGAGGTTGATCGGGCGGAGCGCGGCCCGGAACGAGCCCGCGTCGGGCGCGAAGAGGGGCTCGATCGCCTCGGCCAGCGGGCGGTCCGCGAAGAGCGCGCCCACGGCCACGAACGGCGCCCCCAGCCACGCCATGCCCGGCGGCAGCGACGCGCGCACGCGGCCCGCTTCGTCGAGGTGGAGCAGCCCGCCCGCCGTGCGCTCGGTCGCCACCCCGAGGTCGCCGACGTCGAACGAGAGCGCCGTAGAGCCGCGCGCGACGAGCCCGTCCGCCACGTCGAGGTGCAGCGCCGCGTCCCCCACCGTCAGCCCGCGGCTCGTGAGCAGGAAGAAGGCGAGCGCGGCCAGCGCGACCCGGGTGGCCGGCCTCATGCAGCCCAGCAGGCCGTTGAAGTACCGAGCCCGAAGGATCTCGGAGCGCGACGGCCCGGTTCTCGGTTCGGGGCGACGAGGTTCTTCAACGGACTGTTAGGGGAGCAGGTAGGTGAAGACGCGCGCGTCGAAGGTGATCTGCCAGAACTCCGCGTCGACGCCCGGCTCCCCGGACGGCGGCGCGCCGTCGTAGAAGACCGGCCAGCCGAAGCGCAGTGCCAGATCCATCAGCGGCCCGCGCGAGCTCGGCCCGGGGATCGTCGCGCCCGCGAAGAAGCCGAACGGCACGTTGGGCGTGTCGAGGTTCGGCCCCGGGAGCACCACGCCCGTGAACGCGCCGATCCAGACGTGGTCGCCGAGCGAGAAGAGCGCGCGGAGATCGATCGTCATGTCGCCCCGCACCGGGTCGTCGAAGACGGCGGTGACGAGCGGGAGGCCGACGTCGAGGCGCACCCACTCGCCCGCGTGGATGCGCATGAGGAAGCCGCCGTCGAGGTGCGTCACGTTGCTGAAGCGCGAGCGCGCGAGCAGGTGATGGGTCGGCAGCGGCTCCGGGTCGCCGAGCGTGTTCGCCCGGTCGATCGGCCACGAGAGGTTGGCGTAGAGCGACAGCTCCACCACCTCGTGCTCGAACACGCGCAGGGTCGTGCTCAGCGCCGGGTTCTCGAAGTCCACGCTCGGCTCCATGCGCAGGACCGGCAAGAGCGCGGTGACCTGCCAGAAGTCGAAGATGCCGTAGGTGAGGCCCACGCCGAGCTGCGCGAGGTAGCGATCGGAGAAGCGGTCGTAGCGCGCGAGGGCGACGCCGAGCTGCGGCACCATCATGCCCCGCAGGTAGGTCTGCGGCCGCCGCGCCGCGCGGCGCGGGTAGCGGCGCGGGTCGTCGTGCTCGAGGAAGCCCACGTCCGGCGGGGGCTCCTCGTCGACGACCCGGGGCTGGTAGATCCCGCGCGTGCCGGGCTGCCCGTCGATCGGGATGCTCAGCGAGCAGGCCGCGCGGCAGTCGTCGTCGTCGCAGTCGACCAGCCCGTCCCCGTCGTCGTCGCCGCCGTTGTCGCAGACCTCGGTCGTCGGCCGGCTGACGCAGAAGATGAGCTGCGCGCACCCGTCGTCGTCACAGTCGACGAGCCCGTCGCCGTCGTCGTCCTCGCCGTTCTGACAGAGCGACGGCGTGTTCTCGACGACTTGCGCGGAGGCGGAGGCGGCCAGGAGCGTGACCAGCCCGAAGAGACCTGAAACACGAAGCACCCGGAGAACCTACCTCTCCCCGGGGACACCCGGGAAGAGGAGGTCCGCGCCTCAGGGGTGAGCGTGCTTCGGCGTCGATGCCGCCTTCGCGACCTCGGCCTCCACGATGTCCTTCAGGTGCGCCAGGTTGGAGGAGAGCTCCCGCCGGTTCCGCGCGGTGATCACCTTCTCCGCCACTGCGCCGAGCACGGGCGTCGGGATCGAGTAGCTGACCTCCAGGCGGAAGCGCGTGCCCTGCTTGCCCTCGCGCTCGAAGTTCATGTGCCACTCGCTGTCGATGCCCCCGACGGTGCGGGTGTTCCTGAGCTCCCCGACGTTCTCCTTCACGACCTCGGTCTTCCCGTCGAACTTCACGCCCGCCATCTTGTAGGTCCACTCGTAGGTCTGCCCGACCCCGGAGCCGCGGACGTTGCGAACCTCGATGAGGCTCGACATCCACTGCGGGAGACGCCGCGGATCGGCGACGATCCGGTAGACGGCCTCGGGCGGTGCGTCGATGCGGATCTCGTCGCTTGCACTGTGCATGTCTCGTTCCTTCCCCGACTAGTAGGTCGGTGTAGGGCGAAGTAGCGAGAGTCGTGCCGCCGGCGCGAACCGGCCCCGCGCCCACGAAAAAGCCCCCGAGGGTGCAGCGACTGCACCCCGGGGGCGGTTCCTGCGCGAGGCGCCCTCTACGGGCCGCAGCTGTCGCTGACGCGGATGCTGCTGACGAGGCCGGCCTGGACGTTGTCGCAGTAGGTGCCCGTGAACTCGAGGCGCGTGCCCGTCAGGGTCCAACCGCTCGAGGGGACCCGCACGCCGTCCTGTCGGACCTCGATGGCGCTCGGGCGGCCGGGCACGCTCGACAGCTCGAAGTGGCAGTCGGTCGCGGCGGCGATGATCGCGCGGAGGGCGCGGGTGAGGGCGGGGCCGTCGAGGGCCTCGTAGTAGCGGGTCGAGCCCGAGCGCGCGCGGCCGCCGGCGTCGGCGAAGCGGTTGAGCGCGTCCCGGAGCGCGGGGATGCCGCTCGTGTCGCCGCTCGGGTCGGGACCGACGATGCCGAGCACGAAGGTGTCGATGCCGAGCGAGCTGCGCAGGTTCGAGATCGCGGTCACCGTCGCGGGGACCGTCGCGCCGCAGTTCGGCTCGGGCAGGCCGTCCGTCATCAGGACCACGAACTGCTCACGCGGCGACGTGGCGCCGGTGAGGTAGCTCTGCACGGTGCCGAACGCGCCGGGGGTCGGGGTGTCGCCCGCGCGCGGGTCGACGGTGACGAGGCGCGAGGAGATGGAGCTGCCCGTGCCGAGCGCGAGCCCGATGTCGGGGGTGCTCGCGACCATGCAGTTCATCCGCTCCGCGTCGCCCGTCATCTCGGGGAAGGTCAGCAGCCCGAGCTGCAGGTCCGAGAGCGACGGGAGCACGGTGTCCATCGCGTCGCGCAGCGCCTGCCAGCGCGTCACGCCCGACGACGCCGGCCAGTCCATGCTGCCCGAGCGATCGACCACGAAGAGCAGCTCGCCCTCCGCCGGCACCACCGCGAGGGTCTCGTCGAAGGGCGTGCAGCACGCGCTCGAGGTCGCGCAGTCGCTGTCGGCGCAGTCGGTCCGCCCGTCGCAGTCCTCGTCGCGGCCGCTGCCGCAGACCTCGGACGCCGGCGTCGACTCGCCCACGCAGCCGCCCCAGGTGGAGGGCACGCCTTCGCAGCGCTGGACGCCCGCGCGGCACTCGCCCGTGCCCGCCGTGCCGGCCGGGCCGGAGTAACAGGAGCGGCTCTCGCCGGGCACGCAGGTGCAGCCCTCGTCGATGTGGCCGTCGCAGTCCTCGTCCTCGGTGCCGTCGCAGACCTCGGCGCCGGGCAGGACGTCCCCGCCGCACGCGCCCCAGGCGGAGCCGTCTTCGGTCGCCTCGCAACGCCGGGAGCCGGCCGCGCAGAGGCCCACGCCCTCGGTGCCGGCCGGGCCGGTGTAGCAACCCTCGGAGTCGCCGGTGCGGCAGTCGCAGCCCTCGTCGAGCTCGCCGTCGCAGTCGTTGTCGACCCCATCGCAGATCTCCTCCGCCGGCTGGCCGAAGAGAATGCAGCGGTCCCAGACGCCGAACTCGCCCGACTCCACGCAGTCCTGGGTGCCCCAGCCGCAGGCGCCGATGCCGGCGAGCGCCGGGTCCCCGGGCCAGCAGCGCTGACGGTCACCCCGCGAGCAGGTGCAGTCCTCGTCGACGCGCATGTCCATGTCGTCGTCGAGGCCGTTCCCGCAGGCGTCGCCCGGGCCCGCGTCCGACATGGGCACGAAGGCGTCGACGGGATCGACGGGGCCGGAGTCCCGATCGCCGGTGCCGGGGGCCGCGGAGCAGCCCACCGAGAGAGCCAGCGCGAGTGAGCTCAGCGCGAGAAAAGAAAAGTGCTTCATGCGAGGTACTCCATCATCCACCCCCACCGAGCACCGACTGTGCCAGCCCTTCGTCGGGGATACCAGCGCCGTGCGCGTGACGTCTCCGCTCGCCACGCGGGGTCCGCCGACCCCATCGCAAGGGCAGCGACGTCAGGGGACGGCGCCCGCGAAGATCCGGGTCTGGAACATGCTCGGATCCATCACGTCCTGCTCGAACACCGAGAACGCGAGGCGCTCTCCGTCGCGGTCGAGGATCAGGCGCTGCACGCTCTGCCCCGCGTAGAGCGCCTCCTGGGTGCCGTCGGCCCGCACGGCCAGGATGCGCTGGGTGGCCCAGTCCCGCGAGCGGATGGTCATCAGGAGGCCCCGCGCCGTGCTCTGCGCGTCGACCCGCCCCACGTTCGACCAGCGCGCGCGCTCTTCGCCGTCCGGGTCGAGGAGCGCCGCCTCCTCCTCGTTGGCGTGCACGAGCAGCGAGCCGTCGTCGCCGACCCAGTAGACCTGCGCGTTGCGCCCGACCGCGGGCACCGCCTCGAGCCCCGGCGCGTCCCAGCGGAAGCGGTAGAGCGTGGTCACGCCCACCACGTTGCGCTCGCTGAGCGCGAGGGTCTCGCCATCGCGGGAGCGCCCGGCGAGGCGGAGGTTGCCCGTGGAGGGGGCCTCGAGCGGCTCGCTCTCGAGCGTGTCGACGTCGCTCACCTCGTAGGTCCAGCCCGTTCCGTCATCGGAGACCGAGGTGAGCAGCGCGCGGCTCCCGTCGGGCGAGAGCGCGAGCAGCTGCGCGCCCTCGTAGAAGTTCAGCCAGCGCTCGCGGGTCAGGACCAGCGCGCCGTCGGCCGCGTCGACGCCGAAGACGTGGTTGGCCCGCTCCGCCTCGAGGACGGCGTGCGACCGCAGCTCCGGCGCGGCGAGGAAGCGCTCGCCCTCGGGCGCGCCGAGGTCGAAGATCCCGACGTGCTGTGAGCTGCGCACCGGGCGGTGGATGAGCACGCGCCCGTCCCGGCTGAGGGTGAGCTGGTCGCCGCGCACCGCGATGAAGGGCACCTCCGGCAGGTCGACCGCGTCGCCCGTGTCGAGCCGCACCCGACGGAGCAGATCCTCGGGCGCGACGTAGAGCAGGACGGGCGCGGCCCGGGCCACCACCGCGCCGGCGCAGGTGGCGACGTCCCCGACCAGCCGCCGGTAGCCGTCCTCGTCGATGGTGCCGATCTCGCCGCCCCCGCAGACCCACGCGATCTCCTCGTCCCCGGACCGCGCGAAGCCCTGCACGCCCGCCTCGACCCGCACCTCGGGGCCGTCGGGCAGCCGGCGCCAGGTCACGCCGCCCTCGGTGTCGCGCATCATCACCTGGTCGCCGCGGGTGGAGAACGTGGCGCCCGCGCCCGCCTCGGCCACGCGCACCGGGGCGTCGAGCGCGGGCCCGACCCGCATCACGTCTCCGTCGGGCGTGACGTAGGTGAGATCCCCGCACGGGCCCATCGTCATCGAGACCCCGGCCGTCGCGAGGCTGTCCAGCTCCGCCACCGGGCCCGCCGCGGCGCGCTCCCCGCAGGACAGGGGCGCGATGGGAGCCGCGAAGTCGGGGTCGGCGCACGCCACGAGCGTGAGCGAGAGGAGAACGAGGAAGCGCATGCGCTCGCGCGACGCACGTCCGGTGCCAGGCGCGCAGCCTCCCCGATCGGCCCCGCCCGCGCGCGTGGGCCGTGCCGCCGTGTGCCAGACGCGCCGAGGGGACGATCCTATTCATTCGTCAAACTCGAGTTCGACGAATGAACAGGATCGTCCCCGGCGTGGACCGCGGGTTGCGTCGAGGGCTCCGCTGGCGCACACCTCGCTGCCTTGAACGCCCCCATCCACGCGCTGCCCACCGCGACCCAGCTGTGCCTCGAGGCCGCCAAGCGTCTCGGGCTCGACGCGTCGGTGCTCGACCCCGAGTACGGCTACCTCTTCGAGCTCCGCAAGGGCGACCGCCGCCACGCGATGCTCGGCGGGCGCTCCCCGCTGAACGACGCGGTCGCGGCGCGGCTCGCGGAGGACAAGCACTACACGGGCATGCTGCTCGAGCGCGCCGACCTGCGCACCCCGCGCACCACCCGCTGCCTCTCCCGCGAGCACCCCACGATGGCGTCCTTCCGGGACCGCGCGGGCATGGCGCCGGGCGTGGAGGCGGCCAAGGCGCTGGGCTACCCCGTGGTGGTCAAGCCCAACCGGCTGAGCCACGGCCGCGGCGTCTCGCTCGTGCAGGACGAGGGCACCCTGCGCCGCGCGGTGCGCGCCGTCTGGCAGCTCGACGCGATCGCGCTGGTCCAGGAGCGCATCGACGGGCGCGACTTCCGCCTCGACTTCCTCGATGGGCGCTTCCTCATCGGCTACGAGCGGCGCCCGCTCGAGGTGCGCGGGGACGGCAAGCGCACGCTCTCGCAGCTCCTCGCGGCCCGCGACCCGCGCTTCGCCGAGCCCGAGCGCCAGCGCCGCCTCACCCGCGACCGCCGCTTCCGGGACGTGGTGGAGCGCCGCGGCTGGACCGTCAGCAGCGTGCTCCCCGAGGGCGCCGCGCTGTCGTTCGACGGGCCCATCCAGAACCTCAACGGCGCGAGCACCGCGCGCCTCATCGAGCGCATCCCCGAGGGGCTGCGCGCGGCCTGCGCCCGGGCGGGCGAGGCGGTGGGCCTGCGGCACTTCGGCGTCGACCTCAAGCTCGAGGCCCTCGAGGCCGACCCGGCCCGCGCCGCCTTCATCGAGATCAACGCGTCGCCGCTCCTGTCGCAGATGTACCTGCTGGGCCACCGCGAGCAGGCGCTCCTCGCCCAGATGCAGGTCCTCGAGGCGCTCTTCGCCTAGAGCGCGCCAGCGCGTAATTGCGCCCCACCTCCATCTCCGCTTTGATGGGGCGATGCGCTTACTTCGTCTCTGGTCGGTCGCGCTCCTTGCGCTCCTCGCGCTGCCGAGCGTCGCCTCCGCCTACACCACCCGCGTCCACATCGTGATGGCGAACGAGGTGCGCGAGGCCCTCATCGCCAGCGGGGACGGCACCATCGAGCTGCGCTGGAGCGGGGCCACCGTGCGCCTGCCTCCCGAGGACGCCGACGCCATCGTCAACCAGCCGCTCGCCTTCCGCGCGGGCGCGATCGGGCCCGACAACACGGTCTTCCCGGGTATGACCGACGGCTCGCACGGCGTGCACCAGGATCCGTACGGCCAGTGCGAGCTCTTGTACATGGAGGCGATCACCGAGGTCGAGCGGGCCTACGCGCTCGGCTGCTTCCTGCACGGGGCGACCGACGCGGTCGCGCACCACTTCGTCAACGACTTCACGGGCGAGACCTTCACGCTCAACCCGCGGAGCGAGGGGCGGCTCTCCTCGTTCGACAACGTCGTCGGCCACATCGTCACCGAGAGCCGCATCCAGGACGCCGTCCGGCAGAGCGACCCGACCGCGCTGAGCGAGTCCGCGCTCCGGCACGACATCCCCGAGAGCTTCGTGCTGCGCGCGTACTACGACGTCGACAGCCCCGTCTGGCAGCGGCTCGCCGAGGGCGCCCTCGAGCGCTGGGAGGCGGCGCGCGCCGCCTCTCCCGACGGCAACCTGCTGAGCTGGGCCGGCGCGGCCGGCCTGGCGTCCTGGGAGCACGTCGCGATGGCCCCGGTCTACCTCTCGGAGATCCAGCGCCTGCGCGTGGCGCTGCGCGCCTTCGTCGAGGCGGAGATCGCCGACCTGTCCGACCCGAGCTCCACGCGCGGCCGCGAGCTGGGCGTGACCGCGGGCGACGACGGCATGGTCGGCACGCCCGACGACGACACCGCCTGCAGCGGGAGCTGCCCCACCCTCTTCGGCCGGTACTACGTCTACGTGAACCTCCTCGCGCCGCGCACCGACGCGGGCGGCCGACCGCTGCCGAGCGCCTTCGACGCGATCAGCGACCGGCTCGGCGACGACCTCAACCTGTTCCTGCCCGCGCTCATGGCGGTGATCGGCAACC
The DNA here is from genome assembly GCA_004213565.1 of Sandaracinaceae bacterium. Classification (GTDB taxonomy): domain Bacteria; phylum Myxococcota_A; class Polyangia; order Polyangiales; family Sandaracinaceae; genus JAVJQK01. The sequence continues at coordinate 2,558 of SHBB01000056.1, read as the reverse complement.
TCTCCAACCAGCTCAACGCGCCCATCACCGACGACGCCGACCACGGCCTCGACGTCAGCCCCTCCGACGTCGCGGCCATCTTCGCCCCCCTCGACGACTGGGCCACGCGCACCACGAGCGTGGACTACGAGCTGCTCGGCCGCGCGGTCACGCCGATCTGGTACCAGAACCTCAGCGACTTCTTCGACCGCTTCGGCGTCTCGATCAGCATCCCCGAGGTGCTCGCCGCGGTGCTCGAGCCGCTCATCCGCGAGGTGCGCGAGGTGCTCGTCGACTCGGTGCGCGCCGAGGCCGAGACCTACGTGATCGAGCTGGCCAGCGAGTACCGCGCCGGCCGCGACGGCTTCTCCGACGGGCTCGAGCTGCAGCTCGCCGCGAGCGCCCCCGACACCCTCGGTGGCCACGCGCTCGAGTTCTTCCAGGACTCGGGGCTCTGGAACTACTCGTTCAACATCACCGCGGCGACCTTCGCCAACCACGACGTGCTGCTCTCGGGCGACCCCATCGGCGAGGGCGCGGCGAGCTTCGACGCCTCCTACACCCTCGAGTGGACCCAGCTCGGCCTCTGCGACTACCTCCAGGCGGCCGTCTTCCCCGAGGGCACGGGCATCGGCCCGCTCCTGAGCGTGCACGACGGCGAGACCTTCCACATGGCCAACATCGACGGCGACGCGCCCGTCGAGTGCCACGACGGCGACCTCGAGCTGTTCGGCATGCCCAGCGTCGACAACTGCCGCCTGGTCGGGCTCGACGAGCTGACCCGTGACCCGCATGGTTCCTTGTCGCGCGCCTTCCCGCCCACCTACGCGAGCGGCGACGCCACCTGCCGGCGCCTGACCGTGCCCGGTCTCCCCGCGCCGCCTCCCCTCCCCGACGGCGGCATGGGCGGCGGTGACGGCGGCGCGAGCGGCGGCGACGGCGGCGGCCCGGGCGGCGACGGCGGTCCCGGCAGTGGCGAAGACAGCGGCTGCGGCTGCGCCGTCCCGGGTGGCGCGAGCGGCTCTCCCCTCGGCCTCCTGTTCGCGCTCGCCGGCCTCCTCTTCTGGCGCCGCCGCCGGCAGCCGGCTCGCCGCTCGCGCGCGGCAGGCTGGGCGAAGGGGTGGATCGCGCTCGGCGCGCTCGCGCTCGCGCTCGGCGGCTGCGACGACGGCGTGGTCGACCCCCCGACGGACGGCAGCGTGACCCCGATGGACGGCGGCGGCGACGACGCCGGCCCCGGCCCGGACGACTCCGGCGTGATCGACGAGGACGCGGGCGACGAGGACGGCGGCGTGGGCGTGGACGGCGGCCCCGATCTGCGGCGCGCGCTCCTCGACGCGCTCGGCGCCTCCGTCTGGAGCGGCCTCCAGACCCGCTCCGAGGGCGGCAGCCTGGTCGAGCGCGCGTACGAGCTGCGCTTCGACGCCGCGACCCTCGAGTGGGCCGAGATCCGGAACCCCTGGGGCCCGGGTCGTCAGCGCATCTTCCGGTCGTTCAGCGTCGACCGCGACGGTGAGACCGTCGACAGCACCGTGATGATCCCCTCCGGCTGGGAGACCCCGCCCGAGCTCAACGGCCAGCGCGACACCTGGACCTTCGAGGTCGTCGACGGCAGCCCGCGCGAGCTGCGCATCACCGACGACGGCGGCGTCACCGAGGTCTTCACCGAGGGCGCGATCCCCGCCCCCGTCGAGGGCCTCACGGCGGAGCTGCGCGTGTTCGCGGCCGGCGGCACCATCGAGGACGCCGCGTGCAGGGGCAGCACCATCAACGACGCCGACCGCCGCCTCATCTGGGAGTTCGCGCGCGGCCGCGGCACCATGAGCGAGGAGACCGGCTACGACTTCGCGGCGGGCGTCGCGATCGAGGAGTGGGTCGACAGCCCCCTCGGCAGCTGGAGCGTCACCGACGTCGACGGCTTCGGCCGCCTCGGCGGCACCGCGCTGAGCAACCAGTTCAACTTCGTCGTGCGCTACACCGGCAGCCTCGACAACCCGGGCACCTTCTGGCTGCGCGAGGCCGACGACGACGTCAACGACGCGGCCGTCTGGGCCTTCGCGGGCCCCTCCGTCGGCAGCATGCGCCCCGCGGACCTGCTCCTCGAAGTGCAAGACTTCTTCAACGCCGACGCCACCCCCAACGAGGTCTCCTTCACCGGCCCCGCGGGCCCCGTCCCGGTCGAGATCATCCTCACCTGGTGCCCCGCCGTCAGCCACCTCGAGCCGACCACCTTCCAGGCCAGCCTCGACGCCACCGGCGCCGCCTTCGACCTCCTCCCCCCCGCCGACACCACCCCCATCACCGACGCCGCCCTCTTCCCCCCCGCCCTCTGACGGCGGGGACGATCCTATTCATTCGTCAAACTCCTGAACGATGAGCGGGTGGCGGCGCGTGAGAGAGGTGCCCGAGCTGCGGGTGCTGGCCTGGGGCATCGCGGCCGGGGCGGTGGCGTTCGTCGTCATGGTCGTGCCGACCGGGATCCTGACCGCGCTCGACCTCCCCAGGCGAACGACCCAGGGCCTCGCCGAGGCGTTCGTCTGTCCCGCGATGCTCCTCGCGCTGCTCGGCGGGCTGCTCGT
>SHBB01000559.1 GCA_004213565.1 Sandaracinaceae bacterium | reverse complement strand
CACCGCCCGGGCCCGCCGCACGCGCGACAGCGCGTCGTCCACCAGGGCGCGGACCCGCTCCGGCTCGGCCTCGATCGCGTCGTGCACGAGGTGCCCGGCCACCGCCAGCGCGAGCTCCGCGACGCTCTCGTGCGCGCCCTCGAGCGCGGCCTGGCGCGCCGCCTCGACCTCGAGCCACGCCGCCGCGAGCTCCGCCTCGAGGGTCGCGCGCACGCTCGCCTCGATCGTGTCGCGCGCCTCGGCCTCGATCGCCTCGGCCCGCGCGCGCGCGTCGGCCAGGATCTGGTCGGCCTCCGCGTGCGCGTCCACGACCTGGGCGGGGATCACCTTCGCGCCGTCGCCTCGTATCACTCGCGCCATGGCGCCTCCCATGCGGTGGCCAGCTCCCGCCCGATCCGTCGCCAGGGCCGCGAGATGGCGTCGCCTCCGAGGTGACGCTCGGACCCGAGCAGCAGCGCGCCGACGGCGCGGTCGATCTGCGTGGTGTCGTGCGCGACCAGCGCGAGCGCGAAGCGGCGCAGGGCGCCCGCGTGAGGGTGCGTCTGCAGGCGCGCCGCGGCGCCGCGCTCGGTGAGGGCCGCGTCGGGCTCGGGGGAGGCGGCGAGGCGGCGCAGGGTGGCCTTGAGCGACGCCGTCACGCGGAAGCCGGGGCGCACGGGGCTCTCGGCGAGCCAGCGTCGTCCCACCTGCTTGTCGACGTCGGCCGCGAGCAGCGCGCGGGCGCGCGGGGGGAGGGCCGCGTCCTCGGGGACCTGGCGCCGGCTCGCGGCCACGCGCTTGACCTCGCGGCGCCGCTGCGTGCGGTCCAGGGCGGCGAGCGAGCGCATGCGCGCGTCGAACGGCTCCGCGAGCGGACGCGCGAGCCCGGAGAGCGCGGCGCCGCCGTCCCGGTCGCCCTGGGCGGTCGAGGCCAGCGCCATGCCGTCGAAGAAGGCGGTGCTCACGGCCCACGTGTAGCACGGCGCTCGCGGTCCTCTCCACCGCGGCTATACTCCCCGAGTGACCCGCCTGCGCGCCGCCGTGGTCCTCGCGTGCTGCTCCCTCCTGGGGGTGGCCTCCTTCGGGGTGACCCCGGCCGCGGCCCAGGACGGAGGCGCGCTCGACTGCGACGGCGAGCCCGTCGCGCGCCAGGCGGTCGAGGTCTTCCCGGCCGACAACGCCAATGGCGTCTCGCTCGATGCGCCCGTGCGCGCTCGCTACTCGCCCGGGTACTTCGGGCCCGGCGGCCCCGGCGGTGACCCGACCACGATGATCACCCTCTTGCAGTGCCCGAGCAGCGGCGCCTCGTGCAGCACGCTCGACTGCGTCGACGGGGAGGGCGAGTTCGTGCCCGGCCGCGTGCAGGTCCTGGGCGACGAGCTGATCTTCGTGCCCGACGTGGACTGGCAGTCCGGCACCGCCTACCGCGGGATCGCGCGCGGCGTCGACGCCACGCTCGAGTTCACGTTCTGCACCGGCACCTCCGACGACGCGGGGCCGGCGGAGCTGGGCACGATCAACAGCGTCACCTCCACCATCGTCGACGAGGAGCGCTGCGACGCGCCGCGGGGCAGCTACCGCATCAGCGTGTTCTTCCCGCCCGCCACCGAGTTCGGCCCGCCGGGCTCGGTCGAGTACCTCCTGTTCCAGACCCGCGGCACCGGCATCGACGGCCCGGTGCTCCGCGACCGCGTGCGCAACTTCGCCACCGACGAGATCCCCATGGCCTTCGCGCTCCCGCCCGAGCAGGCCACGAGCCCCATCTGCGTCACGGTGGCCGCGGTCGATGGCGTCGGCAACGTCGACTACGCCGACAACGAAGGCGGCGAGGTCTGCGTCGACCCGGTCCAGGGCAACTTCTTCGAGCCGCTCTGCAGCGTCTCCGCCCCCGGCACCCGCGCCCGCTGGACCCTCGTCCTCGCGGCCGCCGGCTTCATCGTCTTCCTCATCGTGATCCGCCTCCGCGCCCGGGGCTGAGGCAGGCTGCGAGTCGATGGCGACCTCCATCGTCAGCCTCGTTGCGCCCTGCCTCGGGCTCGCGCTGGCGGCCTGCAGCAGCACGCATGGAGCCTACCCGGCCGGCGATGGCGGAGAGATCGTGCCGGAGGTCACCGGCTGCGAAGTGGGGGGTGCGGGTCATGCGCGGTTCATGTTCGACACCCCCCACGGCTGCCTGGAGATCTTGCTCAACAGGTCGATGTCGGACCCGACGCCGCACTCGGGAGTCTTCTTCCGCGGGCAGTGCGTAGGCCGCATGACGGGGGAGCTCGAGAGTAGTGACGGGGAGCGAGTGGATATCGAGTCCGGGCTCGCGTTCGTTCACGAGGACTGGCATTCGACGGTTCGAGGGGTGGCGACGTTCACGCTGGACGAGGAGCGCGTGCACCTCGAAGTGCCGGAGACCGAAGTGAACATGGGCCGAGGATGCCTACCCTGACCTGCGGCGCGAATCGACGGCGGTGGCGCTCATGAGGTCGCGCCCGTAGTCGCCTCTGGGCCCCCATCCGCAGGATTCAGGAACTCGCGCGGCTCCCGCGTGTCGCAGGGCGCGGAGGTGAGAGATGGCAATTCGTTCTCCGGGTGCGCGGCTGCTGCGTGACGTGCCGCTGCGGTTCATCGACGGGCAGAAGGGCGGGCGCAAGTCGGTCGACGCGCAGGTCGCGCTGATCCCGTTCATCGATCTGCTGCTGACGGTGCTGGTGTTCCTCTTGATGTCGTTCTCGGCCGATGGGCTGAGCGCGCAGGCGGACCTGCCGGACGCCGAGCACGGCGGGCCGCTCGAGCTGGCCCCGGTGGTCACGGTCGACCGGCACGGGGTGCTCGTGGACGGGCGCCGGGTGGCGGACGTGGCGTCGCTCGGCGCCGACGCGCGCCTCGCGCGCATCGAGCCCCTGGTGCACGACCTCGAGGTGGCGCGCGAGACGTGGCGCGTGCTCCACCCGGGGCAGGAGTTCCCGGGGCGCGTGATCGTGCAGGCGGACCGGAGCACGGACTTCCGCGTGCTGCGCAAGGTGCTCTTCTCGGTCGGCCAGGCCGGCTATCCCGGCATCCAGCTCGCGGTCGCCGATGGCGCGCGGGTGGACGGACGCTGAGAGCCCGACCCCTCGAAGAGAGGCCGGGCTCCATTCGGCGGCCTGGCGGCCGCTACTCGCAGAGACCCGTGGCGGCGCTGCAGGTGCGGCCGGGGCCGCAGTCGCCGTCGGTGCACGCGGGCTGACACGCCAGCGCGCTCGTCGGGTCGGTCTCGTCGCTCGGGACGCACGCGTAGCCGGGCCGGCAGTCAGTGGTGACGGTGCAGCCGTCCACACACACGCCGAGCGCGGGATCGCCGGCCTTGTCGTCGACGCACACGCCGCCGCTCGGGCAGCTCGCCTCGGGGCCGGTGCCGCTCAGACGGCAGCCGGGGAAGGAGCAGGTGCCGCTCGGCCAGCCCTCGTCGTCCTCGGCGAGGCAGCGACCGCCGGGGCAGTCCTCGCCGCTCGCGCAGGGCTCACCGAGGCGCGCCTCCGGGAAGGGCTCCGTGCACAGCCCGGTGCCCGGGTTGCACTCGAAGCCGTCGTTGCCGCAGACGCTCGCGTCGTCGCAGCCCGGCATGCACGCGGTGGCGCTCGTCGGGTCCGAGCTGTCGCTCGGGCGGCAGTCGTAGCCGGCGCGGCAGTCGCTGTCGGCGGCGCAGCCGTCGAGGCAGAGGCCGGTCATGCCGTCCGCGGCGAGCACGCAGACGCCGTCGCCTCCGCAGCCGGGATCGGTCGCCTCGGGATCGCAGCCCACCTGGACGCAGTAGGAGTCCGGGAAGCCGGTGTCCGACTCACTGAAGCAAGCGCCGCCGGTGCAGTCGCCGCGGCCCGCCGAGCAGATCTGGCCCAGGTTGTCGGGGTCGAACGAGGCCTGACAGGTCAGGCGCCCGGGGAACTGAACGCTGTCCTGGCAGTCGTAGCCCTCGCGCGGGCAGTCCGCGTCGGTCGCGCAGCCGGCGAGGCAGATGCCCCCGCCGCGGCTGGGGAAGCACTCGCCGCCGTCCGGGCAGCCGGTGTTCGCGTCGGCGTCGCATCCGAAGGCGCCGCAGTAGCCCCCCGGGAAGCCGAAGCGCTCGGGCAGGCAGAAGCCGCCCGACGGGCACTCGTCCGATTCGGAGCAGGCGGCGCCCAGGGCGGCGTCTGGATCGAAGCACTGGCCCTCACCGGAGAAGCCGCCGGACGGATCGCACATCGTGCCGCCGTCGCAGTCGGCGTCGTCCTCGCAGCCGGGGATGCACACCCCGATGTCCGCGCAGCCGTAGCCGGCGCGGCACTGGTCGCCGCCGGCCGCCGGGTCGCAGTCCGCGAGGCACAGCTGCGTGCCCATGCCGACCTCGATGCAGCTGCTGCCGGTCGGGCACTCCATGCCGCCACCGCAGAAGGTGCTGCAGTAGCCGCCGGGCAGCTCGTCGACGCAGGTGTCGGCGCCGCCGGTGCAGTCCATGTCGCCGCGGCAGGGCTCGCCGACGGAAGAGGGGGGAGGGCCCGCGTCGGGGGGAGGCAGCTCCGCGTCGAACACGATCGCCGCGTCGGGCATCGTGTCGTGCGACTCGGAGCAGCCGACCACCATCAGCAACGCGCCCGCCAGCGCGAGGGTGACGATTCTCAGCTTCATCGATCGATCTCCGGGGTCCGCGACGGCGCCAAAAGCATGCGCTGCGCCCCCGGGGGTCGAAAGTGGACGCCGCGCGGAGGGGTGGGGGGCGAAGCGGCGGCATCTTAGGGAACGCCGCCCTCGGCTTCAATGGGCTCGCGCGCGTTGACGGGGCGCGCCGCCGCGGGATATTTCTCCCCCATGTCTCAGGCCGAGAGCGCCGCCGAGCCGGCGGAGCGGATCACGTTCTGGCCGCTCACCGATGTGGGCCGGGTCCGCGATCACAACGAGGACAGCTTCCTCGTCGACAAGAAGCTGAACCTCTTCATCGTCGCCGACGGAATGGGCGGCCACGCGGCGGGCGAGGTGGCCAGCCAGGTGGCGGCGCGCACCGTGCGAGACGTGCTCGCGCAGAGTCGCGACATGCTCCACGAGTTCGAGGCCGGCCACGGCGGCATCGGCCGCCACGACATCCTCCGCCTCCTCGAGTCCGCGGTGCAGCAGGCCTGCTCCGCCGTCTACAACGAGGGCCAGGAGGACGAGTCCAAGCGCGGCATGGGCACGACCATCGACGCGCTCCTGCTGATCGGCAGCCGCGGCTTCATCGCCCACGTCGGCGACTCGCGCGTCTACCTCTACCGCCAGAGCGCGGTGCATCAGCTGACCGAGGACCACTCCCTCATCAACGAGCTGCTCAAGCGCGGCCGGCTCAGCCGCGAGCAGATCGAGAAGCTCCAGTACAAGAACGCCGTCACCCGCGCGGTCGGCGTGTACGAGTCGGTCGAGGTCGACACCCTCGACTTCGACGTGCTCAAGGGCGATCGCTTCCTGCTCGCCTCGGACGGGCTCACCGGCTACCTGGAGGAGGCGGAGCTGTCGCGCCTCTTCGCCGAGACGCCCGAAGACAAGCTCTCGCAGCGCTTCATCGACCTCGCCAACGAGCGCGGCGGCAAGGACAACATCACCGCGATCGTGGTGAAGGTCCCGGACGCCGAGAGCGGCGTCGACCGGCTGGCCCGGGAGGTCAACCTCAAGCTCGAGGTCCTCCACAAGATGCCGCTCTTCCGGCACCTGACCTACCAGGAGCTGGTGCGGGTGCTGAACATCACCGAGGTCCGCACCTACGACCCGGATCAGGTGATCGTGGAGGAGGGCGACGAGGGCGACGAGCTGTTCATCGTGCTCACCGGCCAGGTGCGCGTGCACTCGGGCGAGGCGGTCCTGGTGCGGCTCGGACCGGGGCAGCACCTCGGCGAGATGGCGCTGGTGGACAAGGCGCCCCGCAGCGCGAGCGTCAGCGCGGACGAGAAGGCGAAGATGCTCGTCATCCGCCGGCGCGAGTTCTTCGACATCATCCGCAAGGACCACGCGATCGCGGTGAAGCTGCTCTGGAGCTTCCTCGGCGTGCTCACCGAGCGGCTGCGCACCACCAACGCGCGGCTCGGCGAGGCGACCGACAAGAAGGGCGAGGACCTCACCGACGCCCTCCTCGCCGACAGCGAGTAGCCATGCGCGCCCTCTCGGTCTCGCTCGCGCTCGGGTTGCTCTCGCTCGGGCTGGTCGCCTGCGGCGACGACGAGGGGAGCGGCGCGCCCGATCCCCGCCCCGCGCCCACGCGGCGCCACACCCACGACGTCGACACCCAGCGCGGCGACCCGCACGGCGATCCGCCGCCGGCCCGCCTGCTCCGCACCGAGGGCGGGGTCACGATCGACGGCGCGGCCACCCACGGAGAGATGGACGTGGAGCCCGACAAGCCCATCGTGGTGCCCGAGGGCGGCCGCGCGGTCCTGCAGCTCCGCGACGGCGGGCGGGTGGAGCTCGACGGAGGCTCCCGCGCGCTCGTCACCGACGACGGCGGCGCGCAGCTGCTCCTGATCACGGGCGCGCTCTGGGCCGTGCAGCCCCCGAGCGGCAACGCGCCCCGGCCGCCGCTCCGGATCTCGAGCGCGGCGGTCACGGCGGAGATCGGCGGCGCGGGGGAGCTCTACCTGGCGCTCTTCGACAGCGGCGCGGCCTGGGTGACGGTGCTGGGCGGCATGGCCGCGATCAGCATCGGCGAGGCCGACAACCGCCGCCGGCTGCGCGCGCTCGAGCTGGGCGGGGGCCACGCGGTCGCCGTCGCGGGCCGGCTCGCGGAGCCGACCGAGGGGCCGAGCCGGCTGAGCGCGGCGCGCGAGGCGGCGGCGACGCTGGCCACGGCCGATCCCG
>SHBB01000558.1 GCA_004213565.1 Sandaracinaceae bacterium | reverse complement strand
GGATCCGGGGGGCAGGCTCCCCGGCGGGGTCACGGGTGTGAGCACCGCGGTGACCGGGGCGGTGGCGGGCACCGTGCCCGCGGCGCGCGGCTTGTCGTCGGCGATCACGTCGGGGAAGAGCGCCCGGGCGTACCGGCCCAGCTCCACCGCGTCGGAGGGCTCGGGGTGGGCGCGGAGAAACGCCTCGAGCTCGGCGCGCAGGCTCAGCGCGCTCTCGTAGCGGTCCGCGCGGCGGGCCGAGAGCGCCCGACGGACGACGCGCGCCAGCGGCGGCGGGACGCGCGAGAGGCGCTGCAGCTCCGGGACCTCCCCGCGCGCGGCGAGGCGCTTGGCGGCGTGGAGATCGTGCTGTGGAAAGAGCGGCTCCCCCAGCAGACACTCGAAGAGCAGGATCCCGACGTTGAAGAGATCGCTGCGCGCGTCGAGCGGCTCTCCGCGCGCCTGCTCGGGAGACAGGTACGCGTACTTGCCCTTCACCACGCCGTGCCCGGTGGGATCGCGCCGGTCCAGTCCCTCCTGCGCCTTCGCGATGCCGAAGTCGGCGAGCTTCACCGCTCCGTCGAAGCTGATGAGCACGTTGGACGGCGTCACGTCGCGGTGCACCACGCCCTCGTTTCCGTCGTCGAGCGGCAGCGCGTGCGCGTGCGCCAGCCCCTCGCAGACGAAGCTCACGATCTTGGCCGCGTGGTGGGGAGGCATGCCGCGCGTGGGCGCGCCGAACTGGGCGCCACCGCGCTCCGACAGCGCCGCGGCCCGATCCACCAGGGCGCGCAGATCCACCCCGCGCACCAGCTCCATCGCGAGGTAGTAGGACTCGTCCGCGTGCCCGAAGTCGTAGACGTGGACCACGTTCGGGTGGTGCAGCTTCGCCGCGAGCCGCGCCTCGTCCAGGAACATCTGGACGAACTCCTCGTCCGCGCAGAGGTGGGGGAGGATCCGCTTGACCACCAGCTCGCGCGCGAAGCCCTCGGGCCCCTCGCGACGCGCGAGGAAGATCTCCGCCATGCCCCCGACCGCCAGCCGCTTGACGAGCCGGTACGGCCCGAGCGTCAGCCCGCCTCCGTCGCTCGCGGGGTCCTGGGGGGTCTCTGCCACCGGCCGGAGAGTATAGGACGCTGACGGCTCGGCCATGTTAGGACCGCTCGGTGGGCCGTCGTCCGCTCCACCCGTCGCGTCGCCTCGCCCTCGCGTCTCTCTCCTTGTGGGTGGCGGTCTCCGCCGCCGCGTGCGCGTCGGAGCGGGCGGCGCGCGTGGAGCTCGTCCCGGAGCGCAGCGGCGACGGGATGTGTGTCTGGGCCTTCGGCGACGGCGAGCAGGTCTTCCAGCAGCGCTATCCGACCGATCGCGGCGCGCTCCTGCCCCCCTCGGGCTCGCTCACCTTCGTCGCGGGCGCGCGCGTCTCCGAGGAGGTGGTGATCGGCGCCCGGGTCCTGCGCGGCGGAGCCATCGTGGGCGAGCGGCGGGCGCGGATCCCGCTGGCCGACGCGCTGACCGAGCGCACCCTCCGCGTCGCGCGCTGCGCCCCGTTCGATCCCGAGGGCCCCCTGCCGCTCGAGGCGTCCGGCCGGATCGGCGCGGGCGACGTCGCGCGGGTCGTGGCGGGGGACGCGGACGGCGACGGGCGAGACGAGCTGCTCGGCGTGGCCGGCGACGGATCGATCCACGTCTTCGGCCACGGCGCGGAGAGCCGGATCGTCGCATCGGTCAGCCCGGGCGCGCGGCTGGCCACGCTCGCCGACCTGGACGGCGACTGCACGATCGACGGCGTGGTGGTCGGCGACGACGAGACGCGCACCGTCGACGCCGTCGCGGTCGCGCCCACGCCCTCAGGCGCCCTCCCCCCGGCGCGTGACGCGGTGGCCGGCTCCCCGACCGGGGTCGCGGCGCTCGCGCGGGTCGACGCGGAGGGGCTGAGCATCGCGCCCCTCGGGGGTGGGGTCGCGCGGACCGTCGCCGGCACCTTCGATCGCGTGCGCGTCGAGGACTTCGACGGAGACGGGCGGGACGACGTGGTCGCCAGCGGCGCGGCGGGCACGCGCTTCTTCCTCGGGGGCGACGGCGCGCTCGACGAGCGGCCCGACGCGCTCCCCGCCGCGGCCGCGAGCGCGACGGGGCCGATGGCCGCGCTCGACGCGGACGGCGACGGGGCGGTGGACCTCGTGACGAGCCTGGGCGACGAGGCGCGGCTGAGCGTCAACCGGGGCGACGGGCTGCTGGAGCTCCGCGGCGGCCCGCTCGCGATCGCGGTCGACATCGCGATCGTGGCCACGGGGGACGTCGACGGCGACTGCGCGGACGAGATCATCCTCATCGGCGCGGACGGCAGCGTCGCGGTGGCCAGCCTGCGTGACGGGGCGCTCGTGCCCTACGTCGAGAGCTGGCCCACCAGCGTGGACGCCGCGGTCGGCGACTTCGACGGGGACGGCCTGCGCGAGCTGGCGCTGACGACGCCCGAGGGCGAGGTGTGGCTGTGGCGCCCCTGAGGCTCACGCCATGGCTGGCGGCCGCGCTCGTGACCGCGGCGCTCCTCGTCGGGCCGACCGCCGTCGCCGCGGCGCAGGACGCGGAGATCGGGCGGCTCATCGAGGAGGGGCGCGCGCGCTACCGCGAGCTCGAGTATCTCGACGCGATCGACGTGCTTCGCCGCGCCCTCGCGAGCGAGACGGCCACCGACGCCCAGCGCGCGGAGGCGCTCGAGGTGCTCGGCGCCACCTACGTGATCCTCGACCGCGACCGCGAGGCGCGCGAGACCTTCGAGGAGCTGTTCGCCATCGATCCCTATCACCCGGTGCGGGAGCCGACCGGGTCCCCGAAGATCGCGCGCTTCGTGGCGCGGGTCCGGGCCGAGCTGGTCCCGGACGCCGCGCTCGATCCCGACGTGCAGCTCCGCGCGGAGCTGCCGCGGGCGGGGCGCGTGGGCGAGGACCTGCCGCTCCGCTTCCGGGTGTCTCCCCCCGCCGCCATCCGGCGGGTGCGCCTCTTCTGGCGCGGCGCGGAGGGGCAGGCCTGGACCGGTCTCGACGCCGCCCCCGAGGGGGACGCGACGTTCACGCTGACCCTGCCCGCGCGCCCGCGGAGCGACCAGCTCGAGCTCTACGCGCTGGGCCGGGACGAGAGCGAGCGGGTCGTCGCGCGCGCCGGCTCTCCGCTCGCCCCGCTCGCGCTCCCGGTGACGCTCGAGGAGAGCGGCTCCGTGCTCACCGAGTGGTGGCTGTGGACCGCGATCGGAGGGGGCGTCGCGCTGGCCATCGTGCTCGGCGTGGCGCTCGGGGTCTCGTCGGGTCAGAGCGCGCCCAGCGGGACCTTGCCCCCCGGGCGCGTCGAGCTGCCCTGACGCCGCGCTGCTTCAGCGGAGCAGGTGCACGTACTTCTGCATCTGACGCTGCGGGATCTCGAGGACGTCCTCCGCCTCGATCTCGGCCTCCTCATCGGGCGTGAGGCGGAGCCGGAGCACCTCGAGGGCGTCCTCGGGGCTCTTGCCCCAGCTGAGCTTTCGGCCGCCGGAGCGGAGCGCGAACAGGTAGAGTCGGTGTCGGTGTCGGAAGCTGCTCATGGTCATGCCTTCTGGACGAGGTCGGCGAGGGTGCCGCCCCAGTTGAGTCGAATCGGGCGGTTGCGGTCCTCGGCCGAGAGCCCGCGCGCGATCCACGCGTCGTGCCGCCCCTGCAGGAGATCTCGGTAGAAGTCGTAGTCGACGCCCGCGACCTTCTCGTCGTGCGGGTTTCGCTCGTGATCGCCCTGGATGAGGTTCTTGTTCTCGGCGATCAGCTGGTGGCCGAGCGCGGAGCCCGGGTACGGCGCGTAGAACGCGATCGACGGTGTGCCGCGCTTCATGGTCTTGACCATGCGCACCGTCTTGATGGCGTCGATGGGGCGCTCGCCGGGGATGGCGAGCATGACGTTGGACCAGAGCTTCACCGGCTCCTCGCCCGCGCGCTCCTGCTCGTCCCCGATGCGGTTGATGAGGTCGATGGTGAACGCGTTCTCCGCCTCGGTGACCTGCTTGTTGAGCATGCGCAGCACGGGATCGCTGCCGGACTCGAAGCCGATGGAGACGGTCCGCCAGTTGGTCTCACGCACGATCCGCTCGAAGAGCTCCGGCCACTCGCACACCGTGTCCGCGCGGCCCGCGGCCCAGTACGGCCAGGTCTGGTTCGCGCGCTTCGGGTAGAGCTCCAGCCACTTCTTCAGCCAGCTCGGGTGCTGGAAGAACATCGAGTCGTGAATGACCACGCTCGCGACGCCGTACTCGTCGTCGAGGGCGTTCAGCTCGTCGATGACCTGCTCGACCGGCCGGCGGCCCATGTTCGGGATGTAGGAGCTCTCGTTGCAGAAGCTGCACTGCCACGGGCACACGCGGCTGGTGAGCACCGTCGCGACCGGACGCGGGCCCCAGCCGAGCCCCGGCTCGAGCGGCCACTGGGCCTTGTACTTGAGGCGCAGCGACGCGGGCCTGGGCCAGAGCGTGCGGTCGATGTTGGGCCACTCCGCCATCGACGACGCGCCCTTGCCTTCGAAGACGCGGGGGAAGGTCTCGGGCCGCGTGACGAGGTCGACGATGAGCTTCTCGCCCGGCCCCGTGCAGACGTGATCGAAGACCTCGGTCGCGATCATCTCGTCGGGCGACACCGCGGCGTGCATGCCTCCGGTCACCACGCGCCCGTTCGGGTTCAGCTCCTTGAAGATCCCCGCCGCGCGCACGGCCTGGGAGTACGTGTAGCTGCGCACGTTCATGATGAGCATGTCGTAGCCGCGCAGCTGACGACGCACGCCCTCCCAGGTGCGCACGGTGCGCGTCGAGGCGAGGTCGGTCGACACCCCGGCCTGCTTCAGGATGGTGCGGAGCAGCCCGAGGCCGTGGTCCTGGAACGTGCCGGCGTCGTCGAAGTCGATCAGATCCCCGAAGTCACCGAGATCGAGCCAGACGCGCGAGGAGCGCTCGTCACGCGACGGGCGCGCCTGCGACGCGATGGACCGCAGCGGCTTGGTCACCCCGCGCAGCCCGTGGGTCCGCACCTGCTCGCCGAGGTCCGCGGCCATGTGCCGATGCTCGCGCACCGTCTTCCAGAGGTTCGGGGCGCGGGCACGGATCGCGTCCTTCAGCTCACGCACGCTCCGCGGCGCGGCGCCGTCGGGCGCGTCGACCGTGAACGATCGCGGCAGCCCGGTCCCCCAGCGAGGCGCGTCCGCCGGATTCGCGCTGGACGGAGGCCCGTCCGCGCGGCCGATCACCTTCAGCCGTCTCTTCATGTGTCCCCCCTGCGAACACCTACGTCCCGCCGGGGGGTGTCAATCCCACCCCGTGGTGACTCCCATCGAGTCTCCGCCGCGGACGGGGCTCAGCGCAGCGAGTGCTTCTTGGCCAGGCGCGCGAGGTGGTTGCGGTCCACGCCCGCCTCCTGCGCGGCCCGCGAGACGTTGCCGTCGTGCCGCTCGAGCAGGGTCATCACGTACCGCTTCTCGAACGCGTCGAGCAACTTCTCTTTCGCGCGCTTGAACGGGAGCTGCACGAGATCTTCGGTCACCGCGACCTGCTGCGGGGCGGGCGGCACGCTCGCGCGGTCGCTCGTGAGCAGGGTCTCCTCGATCATGCGGCGGAGCTCGCGCACGTTGCCAGGGAAGTCGTGCGCGCGGAGCAGCCCGAGCTCGGACGGCGTCAAGTCGACGTCCGGGTAGCCGATGTCGCGGATGAGATCCTGCACGAGGCGGGGGAGGTCCTCGCGGCGATCCCGGAGCGGCGGGACCTCGACGCGCACCGCGGCGAGCGAGAACCAGAGATCGCGCCGCAGCGTGCCCGCCTCGACGTGCTCCCGCAGGTCGCCGCGCGCGAGCGCGATGGGGCGCACGTCGATCTGCCCTCGCTCACGCTTGTCGAGCGCGACCGCGAGCGCGTCCTGCACTTGCTTGGGCGCCTCGTCGACGCGGTCGAGGACCGCCGTCCCCCCCGCGGCCCGCTCGAGCTCCTCGAGGACCGCCTCGGGCGCGATGCCCGCGCGCAGATCCAGCTCGACGAGGGGCGCGGCCCGGCGCGGCGACAGATCGTGCACGGCGCGCGCCGCCTCGTTCTTGCCGACCCCGGCCTCGCCGAAGATCAGCACGGGCGCGTCGGTCGTCGTCACCCGCTCGAGCATCCCGTAGAGGCGCCGCATGGGGGCGCTCGCGCCCACGAGCCGGCCGAAGCGGACGCGCTCGGACGGCGCGTCGGGGATCGGCACGTCGGCCGGGAGCAGCTCGACGCGCGTGCGCCCGAGCCGGATCTCGGAGCCGGGCGAGACCACGATGGACTCCACGCGCGAGTCGCCCACGAACGTGCCGTTGGTGGACTTCAGGTCGCGCACCCGGACGCCCTCGGGCAGGAGCGCCAGCTCCGCGTGGTAGCGGGAGACGGTCGAGTCGCGGATGGTGAGATCCGCGTCGGGGTGGCTGCCCACGAGGATCGTGCCGGCCTCGAGGACGCGCTCGACGCCGCGGTCGTCGCCGGACACCACGCGGACGAGCACGCGCCGGAGGACCAGCGCGCCCCCGGGATCGGTCCCGAGCATGCCGGTCTCGGGACCCAAGCGCTGCGTTCCGGAGCTCATGCGCGCTCCGGTCGTAGCACGCGCGTCAGCGTCGGCGCAGCCCCAGGAGGAGCGTCGAGAGCAGAAGGAGCCAGACCGCGCCGGGCCGCGGCGCGGTCGCGCCGATCGCGCAGCCCCCAGGCGGCGGGGGCTCGACCGAGCCGTCGACGGGTCGGCCCGCGTCGCCGGCGGGCCACGGGCCGGCGTCCCGTCCGCGCGGCGGCGGGGCGCAGGTCTCCAT
>SHBB01000557.1 GCA_004213565.1 Sandaracinaceae bacterium | reverse complement strand
CCAAGAGCACGAGCGCGGCCCCCGCCAGCGGCAGCGGCGACGGGCGCAGGGTTGCCCAGTCCATGCTCGACGCGTCCCGCCAGAGTTGCCAGGCGATCCATCCGAGAAGCCCGGTGACGAGCGCCGCGGCAGCCGCGCGCCGGATGATCCGTCGGGCGCCTGTGCTCACGGCTCGCGCCGAAGCGGCTCCGGTCGCTCCGGGGTCTCGGCGTCGTCGGGGGTGCAGACCTCGAGCCGCGGCACGAGGAACGAGACCAGCCAATCGAATTGCGCGGCCGACTCCGCCTTCACGCGCTCGATGTTGCGCCGAATGCGAGCGGCGACGTCGTCGGAGCGCTCGAGAAACGCGTCGATGCGGGTCAGGAGCGAGTCCGCGTCCAGGCTCGTGTAGTCGTAGGCGTGCTCGCCGATCTCGAGCTGCTCGAGCACCTCCGCGTATTTGTGGCCCCAGCCCAGCACCATGGTGGGGACGCCGAGGCAGAGGCCCGCGATCATCGCGTGGAAGCGGGACGCGACGAGGTAGTCGGCCTCCGCGAGGACCGCGCGCAGGCCCGCCGTGTTCAGGTCGCGGTCCACGAGCACGAGTCGCTCGTCGTTGCCGACCCTCGAGGCGATCTCGGCGATGATGGGCAGGTCGTTGTTGTGGAGGCTGTCCGTTCCCTCGCGGGTGGCGTTCGGGAACAGCGCCACCACGAGCCCGCGGGCGAGCAAGCGCCGCGTGACCTCCGCCATGACGGCCTCGTAGTCGAGCCCTCGCTTCTTGCACTTCTGGCGGACGACGGCGCTGACCGAGAGCACCAGGACCTCGTCGCCGCCCGCGCGCAGCTCGCGGAGCCGCGCCACCGTGGCGTCGCGAAACGCGGGGTTCTCGTCGCTCAAGGCGTAGCGGGGCTCGTACGCGAAGGCGACGTCGGGCGCGAAGCCGAGTGTCTCCTCCTTCAGGCCGAGCGCCCGCGTCATGGCCTCGGAGGCGCGGCCCCGCGCGAAGACCTTGGCGGTCTTGCCCAGCATCCACTTCGCGACGGCGCGGTTCAGCTTGCCGTCGTAGCCGCCGAGCGCCTGGCTCAGCTTCACCACGGGCGTGCCGAGCAGCATCGCCGGCCAGTTGCTCAGGACGTTGAAGGGCAAGAACTTCTCGCGCCCGTCCGAGTAGCTGACGCCGAAGACGTCGACGAGCACCCGGGACTCCTTCAGCTCGCGCACGTTCCGCGGCATCCAGCTTCGCGGGACACCGAGCCCGACCTTGGAGAGCACACCGTCGGCGATCGAGAACGGAAAGTACTGGGTCACGAGCGCAAGCGGCGTGGCATCCACGACCTCGACGCCGAGATCCGAGACCAGCTCCCGATCGCGCTCCGGGAAGTAGCTGTGGACCACGAAGCGTGCATCGGGCAGCGCGTCGCGCACGCGCCCCAGCGTCGTCACGAGCATCGCCTCCGCGCCGCGGTTGCCGGTCACGGTGGCGCCGATGATCGAGACCTTGTCCTCGGGGGGGAAAGGCCGGTACAGGAAGAGGTTCAGCTGCTGCAGGCCCTTGAACGCGTAGATGTAGGCCTGGATTGCTCCGAAGGGGAGCTTCTCCACCAGCGCGCCGTAGCGCGGATGGTGGGACCACCAGTAGTTGAACACGCCCACGCTGGCGACCGCGCGATCGAGCGGCGTGACCGGCAGCCGCAGCGGATCTCGGATCTTGACGCCGAGCGGCCTGCCCGCCTCGGCGCGCGCGGAGAGGTGGTAGTGGTAGGTCATGCCGCGGCTGTTGCCGTCGAGCACCACGTGAGGCGAGACCTCTTCGCGCGCGACGCCTTCCCAGCACGCGTCGAGGAGCGCGCGCCCGCGCTCGGTCTTTGCCACGACCAAGGTCGGCTTCACCTCGCGCTTGCGGTGCGCCAACGACCAGATGTCGCCGGTGCAGATGTCTCCGTCGAACCCGAAGTGGTCGACGCAGTTGAGGCACTTGCGCTCGCTGAAGAGGTGGAGGTTCTGGTAGTGGGTGAACGTGCGCGTCGGGATGTCCACCGAGCGACCGTCGTGCGACTCGAAGGTGAGACGCCCCCGCCACTTGCCGGTGCGATAGCGGAAGCTGCGCACGTCGGCCCAGTCCATGCCGTGCTTGCGCACGATCAGCTCGGTGAGCGCGGGCTCGGAGTTGTGGCCGCAGAAGAGGGTGACGACGCAGCGGATCTTCCGCTCGAGCGCGGGGTCACGCTTCATCTTGCGGCGCAGGTAGGAGGCGTCGCAGGGAACGGCCACGACGGCGAGCCGTCCGTCGAACGCCTCGATGACGGGCATCGCCTGCTTGGGGTAGCTGACGGCCGTGTACTTCGAGCCGCGGGCCGAGAGCACCTCCTCGCGGCGCGTCGCGACGAAGGGCTCGGCGTAGGGGCGCGCGCCGTCGGTGGCCATGCGCCAGACGAGCACCCCGTCCACGTGTCCGCCCTCGAGCATGTTGATGAGGAGCTGGGAGGTCGTGCCGCCCGACGCGGCCCCCTCCCGGACGTCGCCGTCTTCGGCGTGAGTCAGCCAGCATCCGTGCTCCTCTCCGAGGTAGCGGCGGATCTCCTCCTTGCTCCAGTCGCGCGGCATGAGCGGCGCGACTGTAGCCGCTGGGCGCAGCGTTGACACGCCCCCCGCAGGTGCAAACATGGGGCGTCGCTTCCCTTACGGCCGCCATGGATCCCGTCATCACAGTCGCAGTCCCCGTCTTCGACGAGCGTGGGACGCTCGAGGAGCTGCATCAGCGGGTCACCGAGGTGCTGCGAGCCGTCGGCGAGCCCTACGAGATCCTCTTCGTCGACGACGGCAGCCGGGACGGCAGCAAGACCACGCTCGACGCGATCGCGGAGCGCGATCCGGCGGTCGGCGTGGTGCATTTCAGGCGCAACTTCGGCAAGTCTGCGGCCTTGCACGTCGCGTTCGAACGGGCGCGGGGCGAGGTCATCATCACGATGGACGCGGACCTGCAGGACGACCCGAGCGAGATCCCGCGCCTGCTGTCTGCGCTCGAAGACCACGAGCTCGACCTGGTCAGCGGTTGGAAGCAGAAGCGGCAGGATCCTCTCGGCAAGACGCTGCCGAGCAAGCTCTTCAACTACGTGGTGCGCCGCCTGACCGGGTTGCACCTCAACGACTTCAACTGCGGCTTCAAGGCGTATCGCCGGGAGGCGGTCGAGGAGCTCGAGCTGTACGGCGAGCTGCACCGCTACATCCCGGTGCTCGTGGACGGCATGGGATTCCGCTGCGGCGAGGTGCCGGTCAAGCACCACGCGCGCAAGTGGGGGCACAGCAAGTACGGGGTCGAGAGGATGGCGAAGGGCTTCTTCGATCTCCTCACGGTCATCCTGCTGACCCGCTACCGGCGTCGCCCGCTCCATCTTTTCGGCTGGGGAGGCCTCGTGAGCTTCAGCTTCGGCTTTCTCTGTCTCGCGTATCTGACGGTCATGAAGACCGTCTTCGACCAGGCCATCGCGGGTCGACCCCTGTTCTTCCTCGGGGTGCTGCTGGTGCTGCTCGGGACGCAGCTGATCTCCACCGGATTGCTCGGAGAGATGATCAACGGCTCCCGCACGACGCGACCCGGCTACCACATCGCGAGGGAGCTCCCGGTTCGCGAGGTCTCGGTGCCGTCTTCGGAGCCGGCCGTGAAAGAGGCGAGGGCGAGCGCATGAGCCGCGACGCGAAGTTCTTCGGCGTGCACGCCTGCGAGGCGGTCTTCGCCTGTCGGCCGGACGCGATCCACCGGGCGTTCTTCACCGACGAGACGGCGCCGCTGTTCGGGCCGCTGATGAAGCTGCTCGCCGCGCGGCGCAAGCCCTACCGCGTGGTCAGCGACGTGGAGCTCGGCAAGGTCGCAGCGACGCGGCACCACGAGGGCGTGTGCGTGGTCGCCGACCCGATCCCCGACGGCGACTCGGACTCGGTCCTGCGGCGGCTGCTCGCGGCGCCGAGCGCGCGCCTGCTCTTCCTCGACGGCGTCGGCAACCCGCACAACGTCGGCGCGATCCTGCGCACGGCGGCGCACTTCGGCCGGACCGCGCTGGCGGGTGACGCGGACGGCTTGCCCGCGCTCTCGGGCGCCACCGCGCGCGTGGCGGAGGGTGGGGCCGAGCACGTGCCGGTCCTGCGCTGGAATCATCCCGTCCGCGGCCTGGATCGGCTCGCCGAGCATGGCTTCGCGCGGGTGGCTACTGTGGTGGACGGCGGCACGCCGCTCCAGGAGGCGGAGCTCCCCGCGCGGTGCGCGTTCCTGCTCGGGGCCGAGCGGGAGGGGCTCTCTCCCGAGGTGCGGCGCGTGGCCGACGTGGCCGTGACCATCCCCGGCACGGGCGACGTCGAGAGCCTCAACGTGAACGTGGCCGCCGCGATCCTGCTGGCCGAGCACGCGCGACGACACGGCTGATGCGCACCGCGTACCTCGCGCCGGAGGGCTTCGAGGCCGAGCTCGCGTTCGAGCTGGGCGAGGTCGAGCTGACGCACGGGAGGTTGCTGCTCGCGGCCGGGCCGCCGCGGCCCGTGGCCTGGGCGCAGAACGTCTGGCTGGATCCCGAGATCCGGCCCATCGCGTCGATCGGCGACGCGGCCCGACAGCTCAAGTCCATCCAGCGCAACTGGGCGCTCTACTCGCACGTGGAGCACCGCCGCGCGGCGCTCGTCCAGGACAAGCTCCCGCACGTCTCCGCCAAGCCCATCGCGCCCTACGCGCCGCTGCCGGAGGCGCCCCTCGGGTCCTGGACCCTGCTCGACCGGGACACGATGCTCTTCTCGGCGCGCTGCACGAGCCCCTTTCCGCACGGGGAAGTGCGCTTCGTCGAGGACCGGGAGGGCCCGCCGAGCCGCGCCTACCTCAAGCTCTGGGAGGCCTTCACGCTCGACCAGGTCTGGCCGCAGCCGGGCGAGCGCGTGATCGACGTCGGCAGCGCGCCTGGCGGCTGGACGTGGGCGCTCGCGCAGCTCGGCGCGCACGTGATCAGCGTCGACAAGGCGCCGCTCGACCCGAAGGTCGCCGCGCTCCGCAACGTGACCTACCGGGGCGAGAGCGCGTTCGGCCTCGACCCGAACGAGGTGGGGGAGGTCGACTGGTTCTTCAGCGACGTCATCTGCTACCCGACGCGGCTCTACGATCTGGTGCAGCGCTGGCGCCCTCACGCCAAGCGCTTCGTCTGCACGCTCAAGTTCAAGGGCGAGACCGACCACGAGACCGCGGCGCGCTTCGCGGAGATCGAGGGCTCACGCCTGGTGCACCTGAGCGTGAACCGTCACGAGCTGACCTGGCTCTCGCTCTGAAACGCCTCGACGACCGCCGCCTGCAGGCGTTCGACCTCGTCGTCCTCGAGCATGTCGAAGTGCGCCTCGCGTTTGCGCGCGCTCAGCTCCCCGTCGTTCTGGGTCACGAGCTTGATGAAGAGGGTCAACAGCCGGTCGGGCATGTCGACGATGGAGCGCGCGGCCGCCTTGGCGGCCCGGAAGCGGACGACGAAGTCGAGCTCGGCCCGCATGTCTTCTTCGATGGCGATCTCCAGCCAGCGGTAGAGCGCCTCGGCCATCGGGGTCGCGTCGAAGAAGCGATAGTGACGGAGCGACTCGCCGCGGACGGTGAGCCGCCCCGCGTCGTCCACCTCGTAGTCGAGCAGCTGCATGAGGGGCCGTGAGAGCGCCTCGAGGGCGGCGTCGTACTCGGCGCGCCGCGCGAGCATGACGGCGGAGACGGGCACGATCACGCCGGGCTGCGTGAGGCCGCGCCGCGCCAGCGCGTGGTGGATGAGGAAGCGGTGGAGTCGGCCGTTGCCGTCCTCGAAGGGGTGCACGAAGACGAACGCGAACGAGCAGAGCGCGGCGTAGATCACCGGGTCGAGCGATGAGCGCTCGAGCCGCTCCATGGTGGTCAGCAGGCTCGCCATCAGCGCGGAGACGTCGTCGGGCTTCGGCGCCACGAAGTGCACCCGCTCCCGCGTCCAGTCGAGCGCCTCGCCGACGTAGACCTGTCCGGCGCGCCAGCCGTCCGCCGCGAAGCGCGGGTCGACGATCACCCGCTGCAGCTCGAGCAGGCGGCGCTCCGTCATCGGGGCGTGCGCGTCGACGTGGGAGAGGAGAGCGATGAAGCGCTCGGCGCGGTCCTTCGGAGGGCGCTCCCGCTCGATCTCGAACGAGGACAGGGTCTCCTTGGTGTAGAGGTACGAGATGGCGCGACGGAGCGCGTCCGCGTCGAAGGCGCCGAGCAGTCCGTCGAGCTTCGCGCGCAAGGCCTCGGCCGAGCAGGTGGACAAGAGCGCGCTCCGTCGCACGATGGGCGCGAACGTGGTGTCGCCCAGCAAGTTGACGTCGACGCGGTGCCGTCGAGACCGCTCCGGTGGGCCGGTGAAGTAGTCGTTCGGGTCGAGCAGGGGCACGTAGTTGCCCTTCTCGACGTCGTCGACGGGGACGCGGCGGGACGTCAGGTGCTCGTAGAGCCAGAAGAGCCGCCGGACGTATTTGCTCGTCGGCGCGCCGCGTACGGCGTCCGCGACGAGCTGCGTCATCTCGGCCTCGGGCGCCGCCTCGAAGAGCGCGTCCAGGATCTCGAGCGCCACCCCCTCGTGCTTCAGGCCGAAGAGGAGGTGATCGAGGAGCGACATGCGCGCGGGATCCGCGGTGCGCGCGGGCACGACGACCGAGGTGCGGCCCCCTGACTCGAGCACCCGACGGCTCCCACCCGAGAAGGTCCAGCGGTGATGCGGGAGGGTCCGCAGCCCGTAGGTGTGGACCTGCCAGGCGTACCCGACGGGCTGGGTGCCAGCGGGGACTTCGGGCGCGTGGGGAGGCGGTCG
>SHBB01000556.1 GCA_004213565.1 Sandaracinaceae bacterium | reverse complement strand
GGCAGACGCAGTCGCGGCCGCGCTCCTTCGCGAGGTAGAGCGCCTCGTCCGCGCGCTCGACCAGCATCTGCGGCGGCTCGTCGGGGTCCTGCGCCGCGGCGACGCCGGCGCTGATGGTCACGCGGATGACGCCCTCCTCGTACGGGACGCGGAGCCCCTTGACGGCCCGGCGCAGACGCTCGGCCAGGAGGTAGGCGTTGCTCAGGTCGAGCCCGCGCAGCAGCACGCAGAGCTCCTCGCCGCCGTAGCGGATGAGCACGTCCTCGGGGCGGAGCAGCGTCTTGAGCTGCGCCGCGACCACGCGCAGCACGGTGTCTCCCGCCACGTGTCCGTACGAGTCGTTGACGTTCTTGAAGTGGTCCAGGTCGAGCATGATGAGCGCGACCGGCACGTCGTGACGGCGCGCGTAGGACAGCTCGCTCCGGAGCCGCTCGTGGAAGTAGCGGCGCGTGTAGGCGCCCGTCAGCGCGTCGCGCATCGCGGCGTCGTGGAGACCGGCCACGATGCGCTGCTCGTGCGCGTCGTGGAGATCGAAGCGGAAGCTCACGTGCGGCCCGAGGTGCACGCGCTGCCCCGCGCTCAGCGGATACGGGCGGCGGACGCGGCGGCGATCGACCCAGGTCCCCTGGGTGCTGCCGAGATCCTCGATGGCGTACCCCGGCCCCTCGGGCAGCGAGGCGTCCCAGAAGATGCGGGCGTGCTCCCGCGAGAGCGTGTCCTCGGGGATGCGATGCTGGGCCACGAGCCCGCGACCGAGGGTCACCGACTCGCCAGGTCCGAGGGCGAGGACCGATCCCGCGGAGGGACCCTCGATGAAGAGCAGGGTGGCGCGGTTCTTCGGAGCCCGGGGCGCGGGCGCGCGGGGCTCTCCGCGCCGGATCAGCTCGTACAGGTTCGCCGTCACCCGCTCCTTTCCTCGGATCCGGGTCGGCTCGGGGAGGTCCGGGTCGTACGCGTCGTGCGATGACATCGCCGGAACATGTTGCACGTACCGGACCGCTCCCCCGGTCCAGCCCCCGGAGCCAACGAACGTGGCGCATCGCCACAGCCGTCGCGCAGGGGCGCGACCCTCTGGCCGCTGTCGCAACACGCCCCGGCGGATGCTAACTGGGCGGAGTGCGACAGGAGATCCTTCACGCGGAGTGCCTCGACGGGCTCGCCGGGCTCGAGGACGGAGCGGCTCGCCTCCTCTACGTCGACCCGCCCTTCAACACGGGAAAGACCCAGAAGCGAGCGCGCATCGCCGCGGTCCGCGACGACGAGGCCGGCGATCGCGTCGGCTTCGGAGGTCACCGCTACCGGACCGAGGCGGTGGCGTCCGCGAGCTACGCGGACCGGTTCGACGACTACGTGGGCTGGCTCCTGCCGCGCATCGAAGCGTCGCTCCGCGTGTTGACGCCCGACGCCTCGCTCTTCGTGCACCTGGACTATCGCGAGTCGCACTACGTCAAAGTTGCGCTCGACGCGCTGCTCGGACGCAAATCGTTCATGAACGAGATCGTCTGGGCCTACGACTTCGGCGGGCGCAGCAAGTCGCGTTGGTCGGCCAAGCACGACACCATCCTCTGGTACGCGCGCGACCCGAAGCGCTACGTCTTCCGCTTCGACGAGATGGACCGCATCCCCTACATGGCGCCCGGCCTCGTCGGCAAGGAGAAGGCCGCGCGGGGCAAGACGCCGACCGACGTGTGGTGGCACACCATCGTCCCGACGAACGGTCGGGAGAAGACCGGATACCCGACGCAGAAGCCGCTCGGCGTGCTCGAGCGGATCGTCAAGGTGCACAGCGACCCGGGCGACGTGGTGCTCGACTTCTTCGCGGGGAGCGGCACCACCGGGGACGCGGCGCGCCGGCACGGGCGCGGCTACGTACTGATCGACGAGAGCGCCGAGGCCATCGCGGTGATGGAGAAGCGGCTCCGCGAACAGCTCACGCTCTGAGCTCGCCGGCGCGGAGCTGCTCGGAGAAGAACGCGATCACGCGGTCGAGCGCGGCGCGCGTCGGGTGCCCCTCCTCGTCGACCAGATCCGCCGTCACGACGCTGTGCGCGGCGCGGGGGATGCCGTGCGCGTTGCCCGGCCCGCTGTCGATCTCGATCGCCTCGAAGCCGTCGCCGAGCTCGCGGCGGAGGGTCTCGAACCGCGCGCGCGGCACCAGCGGGTCGGCGGTGAACCGCATGCCGAGGACCTTCGCGCCCTCGGCGCAGCGCGCCTTGATGCGGACGAGCTGCTCCTCGCTCACGTGGAGCGCCGCGCGGTGCGAGGCGCTGACGCCGAACGGGAGCGAGGGCTGGCTGAGCACGGGCGCCATGAGGTGGTCGTCGACCATCAGCGCGAGGGCGAAGTTGCCGGTGAGGCACATCCCGATCGCCCCGACCGGCGCGCACAGGTCCCCTGCAGCGCGCTCCTCGCTCAGCTGGCGGCAGAGCGCGCGCAGCCACTCGGTGACGGGGCTCGCGCCGCGTCGGGCCAGCACGTGGAACTCGCGCGAGACGCACGCCCGCGCGATCTGTCCGAGCGCGTAGGCCTGGCTGAAGTCCTTGCCCGGCGTGCCGAAGAGCACGGGCATCGCGACGGAGAACCCCGCGTCGGCGACGCGCCGCGCGAAGCGGGCGACCTCGGGCGTGATGCCGGGGATCTCGTGCATGACCAGCACGGGCGGGCCCTCGCCGCGTCGGTAGACGTCGCGCTCGGCGCCGAGGGCGCTGAAGGGCGCGCAGGTGAAGCCTTCGAGCTGGATCGTCACGCGCGTCCCTTCACGCGCCGGCCAGGAGCGGCAGGTGCGCGCTCAGCCGATCGGCGAGCTGACGCACGATCCGGCTCGGATCTCGCGCCTCCAGGGTGGGCAGGCGGATGGCGGGCACCCCGGGCATGTCCTTGCCGAGGGTCTGCGCGAGGCCGTCGCCCTGACGCTGCCGGGTGTGCAGCTCGGCGTGCACCGCCTCGAGGGCCTGGGTCAGCTCGGCGGGCAGCGCGCCCTCGCCGTCCAGCTTCTCCAGCCACGCGGGCGTGCCCTCGTCGGCGCGGTTGAGCACCAGCGCGGTGGGGCGCTGCCCGAGGCGCTTGAGCTTGCGCCCGAGGAAGCGCGCGTCCGCCGCGGCCGAGCCGCTGGGCGCGGCGACCACGAGGTAGCGCGTCGACGGGCCGAGCAAGAGGTGCTCGGAGACGCGGGCGAGGCGCGCGAAGCGATCCTTGACCAGGGCCAGCTCCGCGAAGAGCCCCGCCAGGTCGCGCAGGGTCTGCGGGTTGACGAGCCGACCGAAGAGCGCCTCGACGCGCTTCTTGCCCGCCGCGAGCAGCCCGCCGCCGCTGTCGGGCGCCTCGTCGTCCGAGCCGGTGCCGGCGAGCTGGCCGAGCCAGGTCACCGCCCGCCCCTCGTAGAGGGTGGCGAGCCGGCCCGGATAGGAGACGAAGTCGAGCCCCTGCCGGGACGGCGCCGTGTCGACCACGAGGTAGTCGAACTGCCGCTCCTCGATGGCCTTGGCCACCAGCATGAGCGAGACGATCTCGTGCATGCCCGCCGCCGCGTCCGCGAGCAGCAGGTAGATGCGGTTCTTCAGCATCCGCGCCTTCGCCTCGGGCTCCTCCTCGAAGAGCAGCTCGATGAAGGTGCGGGTGGAGCGCCGGGGCTCGGGCATGAGCGCGAAGAGCTTGCCCTCCACGCCGGGCTCCACGTGCGCCTCGTGCACCACCGCGTCGACGTCGACGCCCATCGCGGAGGCGAGCCGGCGCGCGGGATCGACCGTGACCACGAGCGTGCGGTGGCCTCGACGGGCGAGCGCCAACCCGAGCGCGGCGCTCGTCGTCGTCTTGCCCACGCCGCCGCCCCCCGCGCACACGACCGTCTTGGGAGCGTGTGCGCTCACGCGGCCTTCTCCCGCGCGAGCCACTCGGCGACCTGCTCCGCCTGGGGATCGAAGGCCACCTGCGGCAACAGCAGCGGGCGAATGTTCAGCCCCTTCTCGGGAGCGTGCGCCAGCGTCTCCAGGGCCTCGGCTCGGGCCGACTCGCGGGCCTGCAGGATCTCGAGGAGGTGCTCGACCGGATCGCCGAGCGCGTGATCGGACGCGCTGAGCGCCTTCGCCTGGGCGACCGCGCCCTCGGGGACCGGGGCGGGGAAGCGGTTGACCACCAGGCGCGCGGCCGGCATCCCGACCTCGCGCTCGAGGGCCGCGCAGAGCTCGAGCGTCTCGGCCAGCACCATGCGCTCGGGGAGCGTGACCACCACGACCGAGGTGGCGCGAGGCGCGACGAGCCGATGCACCAGCCGCTCGCTGAGCTCGTAGAGCCCGCCCGACCCGAAGAGATCGCGCATCTGGGACGGCAGCCGGAGCCACGCGAGGCCGTGCCCCGTGGCGGGCATGTCGACCACCACGCGCTTGCCCTTGGCCCCGTCGGCGATCTGGCCGACCGCGTCGAGCATCGCCAGCTCGCGCAGGGCGGGCGCCGCGCGCAGCATGCGCCGGACGGCGAAATTTCCGGTGAAGATCTTCGCGAGCATCTTGCTGCCCAGCAGGCGGCCCACGCTCTTCTCGAGCGCGTCGCGCGGCACGACGACCTCGTGCTGGACCTTGCGCGCGCTCGAGAGCAGGCGGCGGCCCGAGTCTCCATCCCCGAATTCGACGAAGATCGCCTTTCCGTCGCGTCGCGCCGCGGCCTCGGCGAGGCCTGCGGCGATGGTGGTCTTCCCGACTCCTCCCTTCCCGGTCACGAGGACGATCGGGGCGAGCGGCGGGTGGGGGCCGGGTACGTCAGCCATGGGTGCGCAACGAATAGCAGAAACGGCGGAAACTGCCGACCGTCGTCTGCCGGGAAGCTAGCTCCGTCGTCAACCGCCGCCGAACCCGTTCACGGGGACCGGCGCGTTCTGGCTCGCCGTGTTCGCGTTCCCGAGCTGGCCGTCGGAGCCCGATCCCCAGCAGAGGACACGGCGGATCGGCGTGTCCTCGATCGCGCAGGCGTGCGCGTCGCCGGCCGCGACCGTGAGGATGGCGCCCGCGAGCCCCATCGTCTCTTGCCAGATCTCGGTGTCGGCGGGGAGCCGGCTGCCGATCCCGAGCTGGCCCAGGTTGTTGTCCCCGAAGCAGTGGAGGGGCAGCCCCTCGCCCCAGACGCAGCTGAAGCCCTCGAAGTTGAAGGTGGCGCGGCCGCCCAGCGCCAGCCCGTCCACGTCGACGGCCCGGGCGTCCATCGACGCGACCGGCGCCTCGATGGGCATCGGATCGGCGGGTCGGCCGACCTGCCCGCCCCGGTTGCCGCCCCAGCAGCTCACCGCGCGGTCGACGCCCGAGCCCGTGATGGCGCAGCTGTGAAACGCGCCGCAGGAGATCTTCTCCACCTCGCTCAGCCCCGCGATCGCGGTCGGGCTCAGGACGTCGGTCGAGGCGGCCGATCCGTCGCCCACCTGGCCCTCGCGATCCATGCCCCAGCAGTGGGCGGTTCCGTCTGCGACGGCGCAGGTGTGCGAGTAGCCGGCGCAGAGATCCGTGACGTCGCTCAAGCCCGGGACGCGCGCCGGGTCGCCATGCGAGACGCGATCCCCCGTGCCCAGCTGCCCGTTCCGGTTGTCGCCCCAGCACTCCACCCTGCGCTCCGCGCCGACGATGGCGCACGCGTGGTAGGCGCCCATGACGATCCGCGAGGGGGTGTCGCTGATGCGGGCCGCGATCGGCTCCGCGCTCTCACTGAAGCGCGAGTCGCCGAGCGGTCCGTCGACCGCCGCCCACGGCACGGTGTTGCTGCCCCAGCACTGCACGCCGGCCGGGTGCCTCGCGCAGGTCGCGGCGACCGAGGCGGCGACCTCCACCACGCCCGGCATCAGGCCGGAGACGGAGACGGGCACCGTCGAGCGCATCATCGGCCGGCCCTGGCCGAGCTGACCCTGTCGGTCGTCTCCCCAGCAGAGCACCTGACCGTCCCCGCGCACGAGGCACGAGTGAGCGCCGCCCGCGGCGAGCGCGATCGGGCGCGTGTCGACGATGCCTGCGTCGGAGGGCCCGGCGTCGGACGGCCCGCCGTCGATCCCGCCGTCGATGAGCCCCGAATCGACGGGTCCCGCGTCGAGCGGCCCGGCGTCGAGGCCGCCGTCGAGGCCGCCGTCCGCGGCAGGCTCGCAGACGCTGCGGCAGCGCCCTCCGAAGCCGTCGAGCGGCTCGTCCGGGCAGCACGTCTGCCCGCTCGGGCAGCCGTCGGTGCGGTCGGGATCGCAGAGGAAGCGGCCGTCGGGGATCTCGGCCTCGCAGCCGAAGAGCGCACCCAGCGCGAGCACCGAGACCCAACGCAGCGCGCTCAAAACCGCCCCCCGATCCGAACGCCGCCCGGGCCGACGCCCACCTGCACCTCCTCCTGGCCGCCGCCGACCGCGACCCAGACCAGGCCCGCCGCGAGGGCGGCCACGCCGGCGCCGATCGCGGCGAAGCCCACGCCGCTGAGGACGGGCGCGCGATCGGCCGCGTCGGCCACCTCCCCCCACGGGCGGGGCGGGCCGCTCTCCACTGCCGCGATGTCGCCGAAGGCCACTCCCACGAGCACGCCGCCGGCCACCGCGATGGCGCCGCCCACCCCCACGAGGACCCAAGGCCCCGGGCCGGGATCGCGCGTGACGACGTGCGTCTCGGGGGCCGGGGGAGCTGGAGGCTCCGGGTCGGGCTCCGGCTCCAGGTTGGGCTCCGGCTCCGGCTCCGGCTCCGAGAGGGTCGCCTCGAGCGCCTCGATGCGCGCCTCCACGTTGGCCCGGTCGGGCGCGTCCGGCCGCCCCTCGAGGTAGCCTCGGTACGCCTCGAGCGCCTCGCGATCGTGTCGCA
>SHBB01000555.1 GCA_004213565.1 Sandaracinaceae bacterium | reverse complement strand
GCGGGCGCGACCCGCAGCTCTTCGCGATGTGGCGCTCGTTCGCCGCGATGGCGCAGGACGGCGAGCCCCCGCTGCCCTTCGAGCCCACCGCGCATCGCGCGCAGATGATCGACGCGGAGGGCGACGTGAACGCGGCGCCCGAGAGCTGCCAGGTGCGCGTGCTCCCCGTCGCCGCCGGCTCCTTCAACTGCGTGGTCCGCGTGGTGTGCGACGGCGCGGTGCTCTATCCGAACGAGCGCCAGACGGCGGGCTACGTGCCCTGCGAGCTGGACGAGAGCGGCCGGCCGGTGCGCGCGGTCGACGACGGCCAGTCCGACCACGACGGGGATCCGCTGGTCGACATGGATCTCCAGAACGGCACGATCACCGTCGAGGACTTCGCGCCCGACGGCCAGCGCCGCTACCGCGCGACGCTCCGCATCCACAGCTGAGCAGCCACGCGAGGGCGAACAGTCCCCACGCAGACGAGGGCGAGCCCGGGGCCGCGGCGCAGCCGCCTCTCGCGACGGGCGCGCGCGGGGGCTCGGCCTCGACTGGATCGGTGGGTGACGCGTCCGTCTCCACGAGCGCCTCGACGGGCGCCTCGACCATGCGCGGCTCCGAGAACCAGTCCGCGGGCGGCCGCGACCCCGCCATCACGCCGAGCGAGGGAAGATCCTCGAGGAGCGCCTCCCCCGGCCACGTCGGCGGCCCGTCCGGATCGGCGCCCGTCGCCCACGCCTCGCTGACCCGCTGCTGCTCGCGCACACCGCCGCAGCGCTCGTCGGAGTGGCTCACCATGAAGGACGACCGAAAGACGTCGTGACTCCGAGAGACCTGCCACGCGAGCGGCCAGCCCACGCGCAGCCGCTCCGACGCGACCCGCAGCCGGAGATCGTCGTCGAGGTCGGACCCGTAGCGGTGTCGGATCCGGGTCAGGGTCCAGTGACGCGTTCTCCGCCAGGATTGCCGCTCCTCCTCGCTCGTGACCCGCCCCAGCCCCATCGCCCAGAGCGTGCCGTAGGGGATCCCGCCGCCGAGGCCGCGCACGTCCTCGGTGATCGTCGCTCCGGGGTGTCGCCGGAACTGCACCTCGAGGAGCCCCTCGTAGAGACGCTCGAGCCCCCCCGCGTACTCGCGTCGGAGCGCGAGCCCGGTCGGCGCGATCAGGGCCGGGCGGTTGGCGACCTCGTAGCGCCCCGCGTCCGAGAGCACATACAGCAACAGCTCCTGCTCTCCGGGGCTGTTGAGGGTGCCGAGCCGCACGGGGACGACGAGCTCCTCCGACTCGAGCTCGATCTGGACGGGGGAGAGCACCATCTGGCCGTCCACGCGCTCGGCGCGCGCCGGGTCGACCTGGAGCAGCAAGAAACGATGCCCCGTCTCGATGTAGGCGCGGAGCGCCGAGCGCGCCTCGTCCGGGAGCGCGAGCCCTCGCCCCCGCAAGAAGTCGAGGAGCCCCACCGACTCCGAGGCGCTCAGCACGGTAACGTCGTACGCGTCCGTCTCCCACTCGTCCTCGATCTCGACCGACGGCAGCTCCATCGGCGCGACGCCGGTTCGACCCGCGCCGCCGAGCAGCGCCCGCCCGCGGCGACGCATGTTCGGATCACATCGACCGAAGTCGTGCACGAGCCGAGGCGAGGTCGCGCGGTCGACGCGCTGGAAGTGCTCGCCCGAGATGGTGCGCACCTGGCGGCGCGAGATGGCGCTGGGTACGGGCACGACGAGCGAGAGCGCCGCCTCCGGCCCCTCGTATTGCGCCTCGATGGTCATGATGGTGCGCGTGCCGCGCCGCACGAGGAAGACCGCCGTCGCCGGGTTGTAGGCCGGGGCGTCCGTCACGGACGACGGCGGCGGTATGTACATGCACGACGCGCGCGCGGCGGAGGGAGGCTCGAGCAGCGCGAGGAGCAAGGCGGCGAGCTGGCCGGCGAGGGCGAGACGAGTCATGCACGCGTGTGCCCACGGGGCGGTGAATCGTGACCGTCGACCGCGGCGAGCCATCGAAAGACGGGGGGCGAAGTTCCCCGACGGGCTGCTACTATGAGCGCCGGGCCGAGACGCCCGAGACGATGACTTCGATGGCTTCCACGGACGACCAGGCGCTTCAGTCGCTCGGGCCGCAGCTCCCCTACGCCATGGGGCGCTTCACGCTCTGCAAGGAGATCGGCGCGGGCGGCATGGCCACGGTCTACCTGGGCAAGATGCGCCTGGCCGCCGGCCTCGACCGCATGGTCGCGCTGAAGACCATCCACAGCCACCTCGCGAAGGAGCAGACCTTCGTCGACATGTTCCTCGACGAGGCGAAGATCGCCTCGCACATCAGCCACCCCAACGTCTGCAGCGTCTACGACTTCGGCTCCGTCGGCGGCATCTACTACATGGCGATGGAGTACCTCTCCGGGGTGCCCCTGTTCGACTTCGTCAACGCCATCGCCGAGTCGGACAACGAGGACCTGAAGGAGGCGCTGCCCTTCATCGCGGCCCGCATCATCGCCGACGCCTGCGAGGGGCTGCACGCCGCGCACACGCTCACCGGCCAGGACGGCGGCCAGCTCCAGGTCGTGCACCGCGACGTCTCGCCGCAGAACCTCTTCGTGACCTACGACGGCGCCACCAAGGTCGTCGACTTCGGCTGCGCGAAGGCCCTCGAGCGCGTCACGCAGACGAACACCGGCGTGATGAAGGGCAAGGTCTCCTACGCCGCGCCCGAGCAGCTCCAGGGCGAAGAGCTCGACGCGCGCGTGGACGTGTTCGCGCTCGGGGTGTGTCTCTGGGAGTGCCTGACGCTCCAGCAGCTCTTCCGGCGCGACACCGCCATCAAGACCGCGATGGCCGTGCTCGAGGAGGACATCCCCCGGGCGACGTCGGTGGCGAGCTGGGTGCCGGAGCAGCTCGCGGACATCGCGGAAAAGGCGCTGCAGCGCAACCCGGACGACCGGTTCCAGTCTGCGCGCGCCATGGGCAAGGCGCTCCGCTCGTTCATCGCCCGCTCGGGGGCCGCGTTCGAGGCGGCCGAGATCGCCGAGTGGATGCGCTTCCTCTTCAACGAGCGCCGCAAGCGGGACATCTCGCAGCTCAGCGAGGTCGAGGCGCTCCAGGCGTCAGCGATCGCCGCGCTGCCGTCGGTGGCGCGGAACGCCGAGGACGACGAGGAGGAGAGTCAGGCGGCGCTCGCGGACGCGCCCACCAAGCTGGCCAAGACGACCTCGAGCACGAGCGCGCGCACGCAGCTGCGGCTCGACGAGGACGAAGAGCCGGTGGTGCTGCCGACCCGCACGGGCAAGTGGGTGTGGACGGCGCTGATCCTCCTACTGATCGCGGGCGGGGCTGGCTACGGGTACTGGCGCTACCAGCCGCAGGTGAACGCCTGGCTGGGCATCGAGGCGGCGCCTGAGGCGGAGCCCGAGGAAGAGGTGCCCCAGCTCGCCGTCGCGATCGAGACCGAGCCGGACGAGGCCGTCACCGAGGAGGCGCGCGCCGAGCACGAGCGGGTCGAGGCGGAGCAGGCCGCGGAGCCGCAACCCGAGGGCGAGGCGCAGGCCGAAGGAGAGGCCGAGGAGGCGGCCGCGGGCGAGGAGCCGGCCGCGGGCGAGGAGGCGGAGGCCGAAGAAGCGCCCACGGAGCCGGCCGCTACGCCGGAGCCACCGAGGCAAGAACGGCGAGCGAGCACGCGGCGGAGCGCGCGAGGCCAGGCGGCCGAGGCGCCCAGCACCACGCAGGCGTCGTCGGGTGACGAACGCGCGCCCGTGCGCCCCTCCACCACGCTCGACTTCTCGCAGGGCCCCGTGCTCATCCGCACCCAGGGCGGCTGGGCCACCGTCATGCACGGCAGCCGCAACCTCGGACGGACGCCGCTCCGCGTGCAGCTCCCGGTCGGCCCACAGCAGCTGCGGCTGCTGCCCAGCGGGCGCGAGCCCGGGCGCTCCATCACGGTGACCGTCGAGTGGGGCTCGCTCACGACGATCAACGTCACGCTCCGGACCGCGCCCGCCGCAGGTAGTGGGCCCGCCGCAGGCAGCGAGACGCCCGGGAGCACCGAGGGGTGGGACAACCCGTATTGACACGGCAGCTCCTGGTCACGCTCTGCCTCGCGGGAGGCCTGGTGGGCTGCGAGGCCGTGTCCCCGCCCGACGACGGCGGCCCCGGCGAGGGTGACGCGTCGTCGGACGCGGGAAGCTGGACGGACGGTGGGGTCGACGGCGGGCTCGCGGTGGACGGCGGCCTGGACGGCGGCGCAGAAGACGCCTCCGTGCCCGACGCGGGGCCGCCGCCTCCGCCGCCCCCCGCCAGCGTCTTCTTCGTGGGCAACTCCTTCACCTTCGGCGGCCCCGTGCCTGCGCTCGTGGAGGACCTGGCGATCTACGCGGGCTTCCCGCCCCCCGACGTCGAGTACCGCGCCATCGGCGGGCAGACCCTGCAAGGGCACCGCGCGGACGACGGGGCGGACGGCGCTCCGGCGCGGGTGGCCGAGGGCTGGGACGCGGTCGTCCTCCAAGAGCACAGCGTTCGCCCGACCGACGCCGTCGGCCCGGCCGCCCGGTTCTACGAGGACGCGACCTGGTTCTACGACCTCGCCAAGGGCGCCAACCCGAACGCCGAGGTCGTCCTCTACGAGACCTGGGCGCGTCGCTTCAACCACTCGATCTACCCGGACACCTTCACGGATCCGGCGGACATGCAGGCGCAGCTTCGATTTCACTACTACTACGCCGCGGAGGAGCACGTCCCCGCGAACACGACGAGCGACGCGCCGCTGTCCATCCGGGTCGCGCCCGCGGGTGACGCGTGGGAGCTCCAGCTGGTGGGCGGGGAGCCGCCTCGCCTCCACGGCGGCGACGACTACCACGCCGGCCCCGCCGGGCAGTACCTCAACGCGCTCGTCCTCTACGGCACGCTCTTCCGTCGGAGGACGGCCGGGCTGATCCCCCTCGGCGGGCTCGACGCCGACACCGCGACGAGGCTCCAGAGGAGCGCCGACGACGTCACCGGCGAGGAGGGCTTCGGCGTGCTCGGGATGACGGCGCCGCTCCCGCTCGCGGCCGGCGACGCCGTCACGGTCGACGTGGGCCCTCTCGTCGCGTCCGGCTGGACCGCGCTGACCGCCAACGCGCTCACCGCCCCCGACATCCAGAGCGACGGCGGCGCAGCCACCCGCGCGCACGTCACGAGCTGGGGATTCTCGGGCGTCCAGGAGGGTGGCCACGCCGACAACGTCCTCGGTTGGCCCGGCGACGTGAGCCGCGACACCCTCTGGGTCGGCTCCTTCGACGGCCACGCGGCCGCGCTCGACCTCGAGGCGCGGCTCGTGGTGCGCGGCCTCCCCGCGGGCGCGTACCGCCTGGAGCTGTTCGCGTCACGCGCCGGCGACGACTCCGGGCGCGGGCGGCTGACGCGCTATCGCGTCGACGAGCGCTTCGTGGACCTCGAGGTCGCCGACAACCGCGGCACGGTGGCGCGCCTGGAGGACGTGCGCCCCGACGCGCGCGGCGAGCTCGTGGTGCGGATCGGCGTGAGCCCCGACGGCGCGGCCCGCTTCGCGTACGCCGGCGTCCTGCGAGTCGTCCGCACCGGCGACTGAGTGAGCCTCACGCACGGTGATGCGAACGCTTCACGGTCACGGGCAACGCGCTGCACGCGCGCCGCGACACGCGCCGATGAGGACATGCGGCACGGCGCCTGCACATCACCGCCCCATGCTCCGACCCGCGACCCCACTGCAACGCCTCTGGCTGCGGACGCTGCACCGCTTCGGCCGGCTGCTGATGCGCACCGTCTACCGCCTGCGGACCCGCGGCTTCGAGGACCTGCCCGACGGCGCCGCGGTGCTCGTCAGCAACCACGTCTCCTTCATCGACTTCATGTTCGTCGGCGTCGCGCTCCCGGAGGTGCCGCGCTACGTGATGCACCACCACCACTGGCGCTACGCGCCGCTGCGCTGGTTCTTCCGATCCGCGCGGGTGATCCCCATCGCGCCGCGCAAGGAGAGCCCGGAGCTGCTCGCGCGCGCGATGGAGGCGATCGACGCGGCCCTGGCCCGTGGCGAGAAGGTGCTGATCTGGCCCGAAGGGGGCATGACGCCGGACGGGGAGCTACGCGTGTTTCGCCCCGGCGTCGAGCGCATCGTCGCGCGCCGAGAGGTGCCGGTGATCCCCATCGCCATCCGCGGCGCGTGGCAGAGCGCGCTCAGTCGCAACGGGGGCGAGCCCCTGACCAAGCTCCCGCGCCGCGTGCGCCTGCCGATCGAGCTCGTCGCCGACCCGCCCGTCCCCGCCCCGCTCGTCGATGCGAGCCGCCTGCGCGCGCGCATCGCCGTCCTCCGCGGCGCGATGCGCTGACGGCGTCAACGTGCGCGGCCAGCGAGGGTCCAGCAGAGATGGGCCGCGAACGGCTGGGCGATCGCGAGGGCCGCGAACAGCCAGGGCACCAGCTCGGGCGAGCGCCGCAGAACGATCGCGCCCCAGATGGTCGCGAACGACAGGTTGAAGCTGAGATGGAGGAGGACGCAGCCCAGCAATCTCCCGAGGGCGGCCAGCCCGGGATCCTCGTGCCGGCTCAATCGACCGGCGCCGATCACCGCCAGTGGCCAGAGCGACAAGAGGACCAGCAGGGCGCCGAGGATCAGACCGAGCACCGCACGACTGCAGCACACCCGCATGCCGTGTTCCAGCCGTTTGCGGGGCCGAGCCGCGCGTCCACCTCCCGAGCATGCGAGCGATGGTGCTGCACGCGCCTCGGGGGGGACTCCGGCTCGAGGAGCGCGCGGTCCCCGCCCCCGAGCCAGGTCAGGTGCGGATCCGCGTGCGGGCCTGCGCCGTGTGCCGG
>SHBB01000554.1 GCA_004213565.1 Sandaracinaceae bacterium | reverse complement strand
CCCGCCGGCCGACGAAGATCTTCGCGTGTCGTGTCCGCTCCGCGTTCTCAGCGTCCACGCTGAGCTCTTCGAAGAGCTTCTCTCCGGGCCGGACCCCCGAGAACACGATCTCGATGTCGTCTTCCGGCACGAAGCCGCTGAGGCGGATGAGGTCGCGGGCGAGGTCGACGATCTTGACGGGCGCGCCCATGTCGAGGATGAAGATCTCCCCGCCCCGCCCCATGCTGCCTGCCTGTAATACTAGTTGACATGCCTCCGGAATGGTCATGAAGTAGCGCTGCATCTCGGGGTGAGTCACCGTGACCGGGCCGCCGCGCTGGATCTGTTCCTGGAAGAT
Source organism: Sandaracinaceae bacterium (assembly GCA_004213565.1). Taxonomy (GTDB): domain Bacteria; phylum Myxococcota_A; class Polyangia; order Polyangiales; family Sandaracinaceae; genus JAVJQK01. The sequence goes on along the minus strand of SHBB01000554.1, from coordinate 6,480 downwards.
GGGGATCACGCTGCCCGCGGAACCGAGCACGTTGCCAAATCGCACCGTGACGAAGCGGGTGTCGCTGCGACTCGCTAGCGCCTGGACGTACATCTCCGCGACGCGCTTCGTGGCCCCCATCACGCTCGTCGGGTTCACGGCCTTGTCAGTGGAGATCATCACGAAGCCATCTGCACCGAGCTCGTGCGCGAGGTCCGCGACGACCTTCGTGCCGAACACGTTGTTCTTGAGGGCCTCGCCGGCGTTCCACTCCATCATGGGCACGTGCTTGTGCGCTGCCGCGTGGAACACAGCGGACGGGGCGTGGGTCTCGAATATCGCTCGCATGCGCTGCCGGTCGGTGACATCGGCGATGAGCGGGACGATCTCGAGAACGCCCGGCCTGCTGCGGAGCTCGCGGTGGATGTGGAACAGGCTGTTCTCGGCGCGCTCGACGAGCAAAAGTCGTGCGGGGCCGAACGACGCGACCTGCCGACAGATCTCCGAGCCGATCGAGCCCCCGGCGCCTGTGACCAGCACAACGCGGTCCTTCAGGTCGGCCGCGATGGCCTCGATGTCCAGCTCCACGGGTTCGCGGCGCAACAGATCATCGATCGCGACCGGCCGAATGCGACTGAGCTCAACGCGTCCGTCCGCGATCTCGAACAGGCCAGGGATGATCTTCACCGGCACGCCCGCCTCTTCAGCGAGGCGTGAGATCCGCCTCACTGTGTCCCCGGGGGCGCTCGCCATCGTGATCAGGACCTGTTGCGCGCCCTGGCGTTCGCAGAGCTCGGGGAGCGCCTCGGTTGGGCCGAGTACGGAGATACCGTGCACGACGAGCCCCGCTTTGGCCGGATCATCGTCGATGAACCCGACTGGCTCGAGCGCGAGGTCCGGCCGATTTGCGATCTCCTTGGCCATCATGACCCCGCCTTGGCCAGCTCCCACCAGCATCGTACGCACACGAGACGCAGGCTCGATCCCTCTCCCGCGCCGCTGGCTCTCGACATGCTCACCCAGGATCCGGCGGAGGACCCGCACGCCGGAGATCCCGAGGAACATCAGTATGAAGTTGGCGGCGATGACCCCGAGCGGAATCACACCGTGTCGAAGGTAGGGGACATCTGCCTGGAAGGCCCCAAAGCCCACGCGCGACCAAACGAGCAGCACGGTTGCCACGACGACCGCAGCGAGGAGGCGCCACACCTCGCGAAGTCCGATGTATCTCCATGAGAACCGCGGGACACCGAACGCCCAGAGCACGAGGTACTCGCCGATGACCACGTACGGGACGGTGAGCGCGAGCCGTCCGACCATGTCGGTCGGAGGTCTCCAGTCGAATCTGATCAGAAACGCGAGCGCGAACGCCAACGCCAACACCGCGAGGTCGATGGTGAGCTGGCTCAGTCTGAGCACGTGTCTCCTCACGGCATGCCTCGGGCTCCAGCTCGCCGACGCACGACATCGATGACACGCGCTTGCTGGTCGTTCGTGAGGTTCGACGAACTGGGGAGACAGATGCCGCGTTCGAACGCGCGCTCAGCGACGGCGCCTCCGTGGCTCTCGCAGCCCTGGAAGAGCGCTTGGGTGTGCATCGGCTTCCACACGGGCCGCGCTTCGATGTCCTCGGCCGCGAGCGCCGCGATGAGCGCGTCGCGGCTGCACCCCGCCGCCTCATCGACGACGAAGACACTCAGCCAGTTCGTGTGCAATCCCCAATCGGCCTGAGGCATGAGCTCGATACCCTCGAGATCCTCGAACGCGCTGGCGTAGTGGAAGGCGATCTCGCGTCGACGATCCACCCGCTCGGGCAAGACACGGAGCTGTCCGCGTCCAATCCCAGCCAGCACATTGCTCATTCGGTAGTTGTAACCCAGCTGAGAATGTTCATACGCCGTCGATGGATCTCGCGCCTGGGTGGCCCAGAACCGCGCTCGCGCGACCAGCTCGGGGTCTCGGCTGACGAGCGCGCCACCGCCGGTGGTGGTGATGATCTTGTTCCCGTTGAAGCTGAAGACGCCAATCTCGCCAAACGCGCCAACTTGCGTGCCACGGTAGGTCGTGCCGAGGGCCTCGGCGGCGTCCTCGAGGATCGGAACTTCATAGCGTGCGCAGACATCGCGCAGGGCGTCGAGGTCGGCGCTCTGACCGAAGAGGTGGACGACGATGACCGCCTTGGGAAGCGTGCCCCGGGACGCCTTCTCAGCGAGCACGTCCTCGAGCAGATTCGGGTCCAGATTCCAGCTCGTCGACTCGCTGTCCAGAAAGACGGGGATACCACCTTGGTACAGGATGGGGTTCGCCGTGGCGACGAACGTCAGCGTTGGACAGATGACCTCATCACCGCTCCCCACTCCCAGGAGTCGCAAGCCGAGGTGGATGGCGGCGGTGCCGCTGGAGAGCGCGGCACAGTAGGCGCCGACGAGGTCGCCCAGCTCAGTCTCGAATCCGTCGAGATTGGGGCCGACCGACGAGAGCCAATTGGTCTCGAAAGCGTCCTCGACAAATCCCAGCTCTTCACCGCCCATGTGCGGCGCCGACAGATAGATGCGAGACATGTTCAGGCCCCGTAGAACTCTCGGTACCAGTCCACGAACCTTCCGATCCCCGTCATGATGGGCGTGCTCGGCTTGAAGTCGACGTCCGCGACGAGATCCTCGACGTCGGCAAAGGTCGCGGGGACGTCGCCGGGCTGCATCGGGAGCATGTTCTTCTCGGCCTCTTTGCCGAGATGAGTTTCGAGCGCCGCGATCATGTCCATGAGCTCGACGGGTTCGTTGTTTCCGATGTTGTAGACTCGAAACGGGGCCGGGCTCCGGCTTGGGTTCGGCTGGTCGCCGTTCCACTCCGGGTCAGGGGCGGGCGTGCGATCCAGAACTCGCACGACTCCCTCGACGATGTCGTCGATGTAGGTGAAGTCTCGCCGCATGTTCCCGTTGTTGAAGACATCGATCGCCCGCCCCTCGAGGATGGCCTTGGTGAAGAGGAACAGAGCCATGTCGGGGCGCCCCCAGGGACCGTAAACGGTGAAGAAACGTAACCCCGTGGTCGGCAGCCCATAGAGGTGGCTGTAGGTATGGGCCATGAGCTCGTTCGCCTTCTTGGAGGCTGCGTAGAGACTCACGGGATGATCCACGTTGTCTCGCGTCGAGAAGGGCATCCGGGTGTTCGCGCCGTACACGGAGCTCGAGGAGGCGTAGACCAGATGCTCGACCTCGTGGTGCCGGCATCCCTCGAGGATGTTGACGAATCCGACGAGGTTGGCGTCGACGTAGGCGTGTGGGTTCTCGAGCGAATAGCGAACTCCCGCCTGGGCAGCGAGGTTGACGACCTTGTCGAAGCGCTTCTCGGCGAAGAGCGCAGGGACCTGCTCGCGGTCCGCCAGGTCCAGCCTCGCGAGCTCGAAGCCGCGATGGCGGCTGAGCCGCGCCACTCGAGCTTCCTTGAGCTCCACCGAGTAGTAGTCGTTGAGGTTGTCCAGCCCGATGACCTCGTCCCCGCGGCTCAGGAGACGTTCGGAGAGGTGATAACCGATGAACCCGGCAGCGCCGGTGACGAGAACGCGCGCCATCATAGACTCCAGTACTCGAACCGTTCGGGGACTTCTGCGGGGTCGAGCATGGACTTGATGTCCGCGAGTGTGCCCCCCTCGGTCAAAGTGGCGAAGAGCCGGTCGCGCCCCATCTCCGAATACTCTCGGTGCGGCACGGCGAGGATCAGGCCATCCAGCCGAAGGAGCTCGTCGAACTCGACCAGCCGGAGCCCGTATTCGTCGAGCGCCTCGTGCGGATCGGCGCGGGGATCATGAACGAGGGGCTCGATACCGAATTGCCTCAGCTCGTGGATGATGTCGGGCACTCGGCTGTTCCGCAGATCGGGGACGTTCTCCTTGAATGTGAGTCCCAAGATGCCGACTCGCGCGCCCTTGATCGCGCGGTCTCGTCCGATCAGCATCTTGATCACGCGCTGCGCGACGAACGCGCCCATCCCATCGTTGATCCTGCGTCCAGCGAGGATCACTTGGGGGTGGTATCCGACAGCCTCGGCTTTGGCGGTCAGGTAGTACGGGTCGACGCCGATGCAATGTCCTCCAACCAGTCCGGGGCTGAACGGCAGGAAGTTCCACTTGGTCCCTGCAGCGGTCAGCACATCTTTCGTACGAATACCCAGTCGGTCGAAGATGAGGGCCAACTCGTTCATCAGCGCGATGTTGAGATCTCGCTGGGTGTTCTCGATGACCTTTGCCGCCTCGGCGACCTTGATCGTAGGGGCTCGGTGAACGCCGGCTGCGATGACCTTCTCGTAGGCGGCGGCCACGCGCTCGAGCGTGCTCGCGTCCTGTCCTGCGACGACCTTGACCGTCTTCTCCAGAGTGTGTTCCTTGTCCCCGGGGTTGATGCGCTCGGGTGAGTAGCCGAGCTTGAAGTCCACACCGAGGGTCAGCCCCGATACAGACTCGAGGATCGGGCCGCAGAACTCTTCGGTGACGCCTGGGTACACCGTCGACTCGTACACCACGACTGCGCCGGCCCGAAGGAATGTCCCCACTGTCTCCGATGCGCGCCGGAGAGGCGTCAGGTCGGGTTGACGATTGCCATCGATGGGAGTCGGAACCGTCACGATGATGAACGTCGGCTCCCCGACGCCTTCGGGGCTGGCCGTGAGGCGGATCGAAGACTCCTCGAGCTGCGCCTCCGTGACCTCGTTGGTACGGTCGTAGCCTCGCTGGAGCTCTTCGACGCGACGGCTCGAGATATCGAAGCCGACGACGTCGGGCCAAGCTCGGGCGAAACCCAAGGCGACTGGGAGGCCGACGTACCCCAGGCCCACGACCACGACTCGCTCACTCACATCTTCCTCCGCGGATCCGCGACCTTGCATACGACTCGTCCATGGGTCAAACCGCTCTCTCCGTTGCGCGAACCCGGCGGGAGATTCGCGCGCCTGAACGGGCAGGGTCCAGTGGGAAACGGATAGGGTAGTGAGCTGGCTCGACCGCATGCCTCGGAAGACGCCCGCGTTGCGGGTGAAGCGCCTGCTGGACGTGGCGGTCAGCGCGTCGGGCCTCGTCGTGCTCTCGCCGCTGCTCGTGGGCCTGACCGCGGCTGGCACACTCGCCCATGGCTGGCCGCCGCTGTTCGCCCAGACTCGGCCAGGCATCGGAGGGCGTCTCTTCCGCATGCGAAAGCTCCGCACCATGACGGACGCCCGCGATGGGGCGGGGAGGCTGCTGCCGGACGACGAGCGGCTGACTCGCTACGGGGCGCTGCTTCGAGCGACGAGCCTCGACGAGCTCCCAGAGCTCTGGCACGTGCTGCGGGGAGACATGTCCCTCGTGGGGCCGCGGCCGCTCCTGGCCCGTTATCTCGAGCGATACAGTGAGCGCCAAACGAGGCGCCACGCGATGCCTCCGGGTATCACGGGTTGGGCTCAGGTGAACGGACGCAACAGCGTGGACTGGGAGCGTCGCCTCGAGATGGACGTCTGGTACGTCGAGAACTGGTCTCTTGGGCTGGACTTGCGGATCCTCGTCCGCACTGCGGGGCAGGTCTTGCGCCGGGAGGGGATCTCCGAGGCCGGCTCCGCGACGATGAGCGAGTTCATGGGGAGCCCGGAGCGCTCGTGCGCCTCGTGAGGCTCGACCTCTCGGGCTCGATGACGGGGCGAGGCGGCTGACGTGTGTGGTGTCGCTGGACTCTGGACCGAGCGCGGGGACGCCGAGGCGGCGGCGATCGTGCGCACGATGCGCGACGCGCTCGCCTCGCGCGGTCCAGATGACGCGGGGGCCTGGTTCGAGCCAGGCTGCGGGCTCCATCTGGGGCACCGGCGCTTGAGCATCCTCGATCTCTCTCCTGAGGGGCGCCAGCCCATGCTCTCGCTCGGAGGCCGCTACGCGCTCGCGTACAACGGCGAGGTCTACAACTATCGCCAGATTCGGAGAGAGCTGGACGAGCGCGGCCCACGCGCATGGCGGGGGAGCTCCGATACCGAGGTCTTGTTGGCCGCCATCGAGGAGTGGGGCCTCGACGATGCCTTGCGCCGCTTCGTCGGCATGTTCGCGCTGGCGCTCTGGGATCGACGCGAGGAGAGGCTCACGCTGGTTCGCGATAGGCTCGGCATCAAGCCGCTCGTGTTCGCGCGCGTGGCTGGCGACCTCGTGTTCGCATCGACGCTCGCCGCGGTCCATCGACACCCGCGGCACGTGCTCGACCTGGACCCGGAGGCCGTCGAAGCGTATCTCCGCTTCAACTACGTGCCGGCGCCGCTGACCGTCGAGCACGACGCATGGAAGGTCCGCCCGGGCACCTACGTCGAATTCGACTCTCGAAACACCGAGCCGCGAGAGACCGTCTACTGGGAGCCCCGGCGGCTTCTGGGTTCCGGGCCGCCGCCGGCGGATGGCGAGCTGGAGGCGCTCCTGCGAGACGCCGTGAGGCTGAGGATGATCTCCGACGTCCCTCTGGGGGCCTTGCTCTCGGGGGGAATCGACTCCTCGAT
>SHBB01000553.1 GCA_004213565.1 Sandaracinaceae bacterium | reverse complement strand
GGTCGAGCTTCACGGTGAAGTCGCGGGAGGCGTCGGTGGTGACCGTCTCCGTCAGATCCACCGTCCCGAAGCCGACGTCGCGCGCCACCTCCACCGTCACCTCCACGGTGCCCGGGTCCGGGTCGCCCGGCATGCCCGGGGTCACGCGCGTCCAGAGGATCACGCCGTTCGGGAGCGGGTCGCCGCTCGCCACGCCGTGCTCGAAGGTGGCGTAGCTGCGCTCCCGCGGAGGCACGGGCCCGGGCGGAGGGCCCGCGTCCGGCGGCGCGAGCGGGCCGGCGTCGGTCCCCGCGTCGTCGTCGAGGGGGACCTCGCCGTCGTCGCACCCGGGCAGGGCGGCGGCGAGGCCGGCGGCGGTCACTCCGCGTAGAAAGTCTCGGCGGCCGGGTCGGCTGCGGTCTTCGTCGTGGTCGCTCACGGCGGGGGAGGGTAGCGCAGCGCCGCGCGGCGTGCGTGTCAGCTCGGCGTCGAAGCGCGAGTCAGGGTCCAGCTCTGCGGCCCCTCCTCCCCGAGCCGCCGGGACGCGGACGCGCTGAAGCCGAGGCGCTCGTAGAACGGGAGGTTCCGCGGGTCGGCCGTCTCCAGCGATACGGGGAGCGCCTCCTCGTCCGCGCGGTCGAGCACGGGCTCGAGGAGCGCGGCGCCGATGCCCCGACGGCGCGCCTCCGGGCGCACGCCGACGAGGGTGAGGAGCCAGCGCGGCTCCGGGGGACGATCGCGCTCGATCGCGTCGAGGACCTTGCCGACCGCGCTCAGGCGCCGCCAGCCGACCACCTCGATCATGCGCGGGAGGAGGCGAAGGGTGTCACCGAGCCCGAGCGCGAACGTGTGCGGGGGAGCCCAGAGCGACGCGCCGACGATCTGGTCGTGATCGCGGGCCACCCAGACCTCGCCCCGGGGAAACGCCAGATCCTCGAGCATCAGCGAGACGTAGGCCCGGCGCGCCCGGGGCGTCGGCCGCGCCAGCCAGCGCACGAACGGGTCCTCCGCGAGCGACGCGTGGAGCGCCTCCGCGATCGCCTCCGTCTCCGTGTCCGCGCCGCGTTCGATGTGCATTCCGGGTTGATCCGCCGTCCGAGGGGGCGAAGATAACGCGCCCATGACTGCCACGCGCCTCGCCGGTCTCTCTTCGTTCCTCCTCGCGCTCGCCGCCGCCCCGGTCTGCGCGCAGCCGTCGGGCGCCTGCTTCGGCGTGGCCGGGGAGCCGGAGGCCCGCGCGCAGCGGCTCGTCGGGTTGGACGATCGCGTGACGCTGAGCCCGTCGTGCGAGTACGCCCTCACCGCGGAGGGGCCTTGGAGCGCGCCGGCGGGGATCGCGGGCGAGGCGGACTTCGCGACCGTCTATCGAGCGTTGGCCCAGCGCCCTGGCGCGACCCCAGCCGGCGATCCGCGCGTGATCCACGGGCGGCGCGTGTCCTCGGGGCGGGGGCGCGACGCGGACCCGACGCCGCACACCCTGATGCTGCGCTACTGCGCGCACTATCTCCTCGAGGAGCAGCTCGCCTTCCGCGCGGTTCCCGAGGCCGGGAGCGGCAGCCTGCGCATCGACCGGGTCGCCGACGACGGCTGCGACGGAGCCGCGATCGAGCTCCGCGCCGTGCGCGGCGCGCGCGGAGAGCGGCTCTACGGGGGCGACGCCGAGGCCACGCTCGGGACGGGGCAGCGGAGCCTCTCGCTTCCGCAGGGTGACTGGAGCCTGTACGCGGCTCGTCCCGGGAGCGCGGTCGGTCTGCGCGTGGGCGTGTTCCGGACCCAGCGCGTGGTGACGCCGCTCCAGAACCACCTGCGCAGCGTGGGCCTCGAGGCGCGCTCACCGGTGGCGCAGCCGGCGCTGCTCGCGGCGCGCTGGGATCCGCGAGGGCCGGGGCTGCTCCTCGCGCCCACGGATCACGCGCTCTCGAGTGAGCTGCTCTGGCCCGAGCTCCGCACCGCGGCCGAGGCGGGCCTGCTCTGGATCGCGCGGGTCGAGAGCGACGCGCCGCCGGTGGTGCTGGGGACGGTCCAGCTCGAGGCGGGACAGCCCGGCGCGCGGGGGGAGGACCCCGCCGCCATCCGCCTGCCGGACACCGCGGTGCGCGACCTGATGCGCGCGCGCTACGGCGAGGAGGGGGACGCGCTCGCGCCCACCGCCAGCGACTGGGAGGCGCTCTTCGGATCGCTCGCGGTCTGCCTCACGCCCAGCTACCACGACACGCGCACCGCCTCGGTCGGCGGCCCGGTCCCCGATCCGCGCGCCTGTGCGGCGCTCGGCGGGTTGACCCTGATGCAGACGGCGGCCATCGAGGCGACGCCCACCCGCTTCTGCATCCAGCACGGCATGCAGGTGCTCACGAGCGACGGCGCACGGCAGGAGCTCGGAGAGCCGGAGTGCTTCACGCTCCCCGCGCCCGGGTCGGCCGAGCGGCCGCCCTACCGGATCGGGATCGCGGGCACCCGGATCGCGCTCGAGGGCGGCGACGGGCTGTGCGTCACGGTCGACGGACAGGCGATCGAGGCCACCGAGGACGGCGACTACCGGCTCCCGGCCGGGCTGCTCGAGATCCGTCAGGGCGGCGGGGAGGGCTGCGCCGGGCGCCAGGGCCTCGCGCGCCTGCGCATGCCGGTCGTGGACCCCCAGCGCGACTGGCACCCGGTCGGCCTCTACACCGACGCCGACCCCGACTCCCTGGCGTGCGAGGGCGGGGAGGGGCAGTGCCCGTGGCAGGCGCTCGCGCACGACGAGGCCACGCATTTTGCGTACGTGGAGGCTCGTCACGAGCTCGAGTTCCGCTTCTCCACCTCGCCCGCGGTGGCCGCCGCGATCAACGAGGACCCGATCCAGGGCGTGCAGGTCAGCCAGGACGTGCCGCTCCTCAGCGGCGTGCGCGGCCGCTTCGAGGGGGCGCGCGACTCGGCGGTCGTCGCCTACGCCTCGCGCGACGCGCAGTGCCCCGCCGGCACCGCGTACGGGGAGCTGCGCCAGCGCCCGCCCTTCGATCCCGACGCGCTCCTCGTCGACGCGACCTTCCACGTCTTCCTGCTCGGCGTCGCGGGCGAGGAGGAGCCGGTGGAGTGCCTCGCGCGGGCGTCCTTCCGGGTGCGCTCGAGCCGCGCGCTGCTCGCCGAGACCGCGCTCGACGTGCTCGGCTTCGAGGTCGGCGTGCTCGGCGACGCGCAGGCGCTCTTCTTCGCCAACGACCCGGTCTCGCTGGGGCTCGGGCTGCCGCTCGTCTGGTTCCGTTTCTCCCCCGGCATCCGCTTCGTCAGCATCGAGGTGTCCGGCATGCTCACCATGGCCGCGTCGTTCGACCCGGCGGAGCTGTCCCGCGTCGGCGGCGCGCTCACCTGGGCGCTCCAGCTCGGCATCCCCGAGCACCTGCCGCGGCTCCTCTCCATCGGCGGCATGCTGCACGGCGCGGCGGAGACGAGCACCATCGACAACCCGCTGGTGAGCTTCTTCGTCGGCCTGAACCTCTCGTCGCTCGTCGACCTCGCGGGAGGGCGCTGACGTGCGCTGGGCGCTCTTGCTCGTGCTGCTCGTGAGCGGCTGCCGCGCCACCTATCCGGCGCCCGAGGGGCGCTCCGTGGCGCGCCTGAGCCCCACCCGCTGGGGGCGCACCGACGACGGCGACGTCGAGACCATCCGTCGCGCGGAGCGGCAGTGCATCGCGGGGCTGAGCCCACGCGCGGTCAGCGCTGCGTTCCAGGCGGTGGACGAGGTCGCCGACGCGCTCGTCGATCTCTGCAACATCGCCATCGTCGATGACGACCCGCTGGTCTGGCACGTCTGGTGTGGATCGGACGCGACCTTCCAGTCCGGGCACTATCTCGCGCCCTCGGACGGGAGCGTGCAGTGCGACGGCGCCGAGGCGTCGACCGCGTTCGAGTGCATCGGGCGCATCCTCGCGCGCCACGTCCTCGGCCGGACCATGAGCCAGCACGTGCAGGGCGTGGAGATCGTCTCGCTCGGCAGCGTCGACCGACAGCGCCTCGCGCCCGAGAGCGCCTTCCTCGCCGAGCCCTGCGCCGATCTCCAGGACGCGCTCGCGCTCCCGGACGACGCGCGATGGAGCGCCCCGGAGGAGAGGCCCAGCGACGAGGCGCGAGGCGGGCTCTGGAACCGTCGCCTCAGCTGGTGCCGCGCGGCGTCCAGCGCGCGCGAGCTGCAGCGCGGCATGAGCAGCGCGGTCGGCGGGCGCTACGAGCTGGCCGCGATCGGCGCCGGAGACGACTGGCTGAGCGACTATCGACGCGACCACCGCGCGACCTGCCCCACGCCGTCGAGCGTGAGCGGCGAGCGCGGGCGCGGGCAGTGTCGCGACGCGCGCCGGGTCGATCTCTTCGTGCGGATCCGCGCCGAGCAGGGCAGCGCGGCCGCGGCCGAGTGCGAGCCGCCGGACACGCTGAGCGGCGGCGAGCCGGCCCAGGCCCTCTACTGCTACAGCGATTGCCAGGCCCGGGCCGCGACCGGGCGCAACCCGCAGGGCTTCAGCGCGCCGCGCGCGCGCGCCGATCTCCTCTTCGGCGCCAGCCCGGGAGGCGCCCCCGAAGGCTGGATCGTGCGCAGCGCGGCCGACCGCCCCGTCAACACCGCGAGCGTCCGCCGGCTCCTCCTCCGGGAGTGACCGGCGCGCGGCTCCTCAGCGGGTGGCCAGGCGGGGCGCGTCGTCGTCGTCCGTCTGGGGCGCGCGCCAGCCGGGATCGCTCGGCATCCAGGGGGAGACCGGCGCGCTCGAGCGCACCAGGCTGGTGCGGTGACGCGGGGTGGGGCGATCGCCGGGGAGGGCGGCCTGGGCCTCCGGTCGCGCGGGCGGGATGCGCGCGACGGTGGCGGTGCCGGGGTCGTTCCAGCCGTCGTCGCTGGGGAGCATGGCGCCGCTGGCGTAGCCCGTGGCGCCGACGGCGCAGCCCGAGAGGGCGAGGGAGGTGAAGAGGGCGAAGGCGAGGGGTCTCATGGCGGTTCTCCGTGCCCCGACGCGCGGGGCTATGGTGAAGTGATGGTTCTACCTTATGGTGAAGTCAACCCTTCACCTTGAGCGCGGCGACGGAATGACGTACCTCGTGGAGGCATGGCGGGCGGTCTCGAGGCGCATCAGCGGGCCGTGGCGGCCGAGAAGCGGGCCGCGCTCGTCGAGGCGGCGCGTCGGCTCTTCGGCGAGCGGGGCTACGAGCGGGTGAGCGTGGGCGCGGTGGCCAAGGCGGCCGGCGTCTCGCTGGCCACGCTCTACAAGCACTTCGAGAGCAAAGAGGCGCTGTTCGGCGCCATCCTCGCCGAGCGCTGCGACGCGTTCGTGAGGCGGCTCGCCGCGACCGACGTGCCGGCGGAGGGGCTCGAGGCGCAGCTCTGCGCGTTCGCCGAGGCGTACGCGCGGGGCCTCGCCGATCCCTCGACGGCCGAGACCCTGCGCCTCCTGATCGGGGACGCGCCGGCCTTCCCGCATCTCGCCGAGGCCTTCTTCTCCCGCCTGGAGGGGCCGGTCCAGGGCCCGCTCCGCGACCACCTCAGGCTCCAGCGCGAGGCGGGGTTGATCGACTACGACGACGAGCAGCGGGCGGTGCGCGAGCTGCTCGGCATGCTCGAGGGGGGCGTGCTCTGGCGCATGCTGCTCCGCGGGGAGGGCGTGGACGACGCGCACGTGCGCGAGGTGGTCCACAGCGCGGTCGAGACCTGGTTGGCGCGCTACGCGGTGTGAGCCTCGCTATAGTGTGCGGCGATGGATCGATCCGACGACGGCGACGGACACTTCGGGCCCTACGAGCTCAAGTGGGAGATCGGCGCCGGCGGCATGGCCACCGTGCACGCGGCCTCGCTTCCCGGTCCGGGTGGGTTCGAGAAGATCGTGTGCATCAAGCGCATCCGCCCGGAGATGACCGAGACGGAGGGGTTCGTGGACTCCTTCGTCAACGAGGCCAAGCTCGCGGCGGTGATCACGCACCCGAACGTGGTCCAGGTGAGCGACCTCGGGGTCGCGTCCGGCACCTACTACATCGCGATGGAGTACGTCGCGGGGGTCGACGTCCTGACGCTGCTCCAGGCGGCCGGCGAGCGCGGCGTGCTCCTGCCGGTCGTGGCCGCGACCTACGTGGCGCGCGAGCTCTGCGAGGGGCTCGACGCCGCGCATCGGCAGGGCGACATGAGCGGCCGTCCGCTCGGCATCGTGCACCGCGACGTCTCGCCGCAGAACGTGCTCGTGTCCTACGAGGGGCAAGTCAAGATCACCGACTTCGGCGTGGCCAAGTCGAAGATGAAGGTCATGACCACCATGCCCGGCCTGATCAAAGGCAAGGCGAATTACATGTCGCCCGAGCAGGCGCGGGGCGAGCCCGTGGACGCGCGCACCGACATCTTCGCGGCGGGGATCCTGCTGCACGAGATGCTCTCCGGCGAGCCGTTCTACAAGGTGAGCGACCCCGCGAGGCTCATCGCGCGGGCGCGGAAGGAGCAGCCGGTCCCGCCGCTGTCGAAGTTCCGACAGGACGTGCCGCCGCCGCTCGAGGCCGTGGTCCAGCAGGCGCTGCAGCACGACCCCGTGGATCGCTTCCCGACCGCGGCCGAGATGAGCTACGCGCTGACCGAGGTGCTGAACGAGGGGGGCGGCACCTACGGGGCGACCGACCTCTCCACGCTCGTCGAGTGGCTCCTCGACGACGCGGAGGAGGCGCCGAGCGAGCCGGTGGAGCTGGACAGCGCGCCGACACGTGTTGCGACGGCGGACGAGATCCGGCAGCGTCGCATGAAGCGGGCGGCTGGCCTGGTGGTGAAGCCCGCCCCGCCGGGCGTGGTGGCCAGCGACGCCTCTCGCGCCGGCTTCGGGCGGCGCCTCGCCAAGCTCGCCCGTCGATTCCTCGCCGCCGACACTCAAGAGGGCGGCTGATCCTCCTCCCCGAT
>SHBB01000552.1 GCA_004213565.1 Sandaracinaceae bacterium | reverse complement strand
GACGAGCACCAGCAGCGCGAGCCAGGGTGAGGCCCGCAGCCCTCGTGGGGCCGCGCGGCAGCTGCACCCCGCGCTGTCGGGCACGACCTCGCCCGCGTCGGTCGGGGGCCCGGCGTCGAGCGCCGGCGCCGCGGCGTCAGACCCGGCGTCGAGCGCGGCGCCGGCGTCGGACGAGACCGATCCATCCGCGGCGAGGCCTGCGTCCGACGCCGTGCCTGCGTCCGACGCCGGGCCCGCGTCGACGAGTCCCCCGTCCGGAGCTCCCGCGTCCATGCACATCGGGAGGTCCTCGGGACAGGCGACGCCGGCTCCGTCACACACCTCGGCGACATCGCAGGGCGCGCCGGTCGCGGCGCGGCAAACGGTGCCCCCCGAGGCGAGGGCGTCGGGGGGACAGCCGGCGTTCACGCCGTCGCAGGTCTCCTGCGGATCGCACGCGCCGGTCCCGGACCGACACAGGACCCCTGCGGGCAGGAGGGCATCCGCCGGGCACTCGAACGCGGTGCCGTCGCAGCGCTCGGCCTCGTCGCAGTCCCCGTCCGCGGCGCGGCACACCGTGCCGGCGGCCAGCGCGCGGTCCCTCGGACACACCTCCTGCAGGTCGGAGCAGGTCTCTTCCGCGTCGCAGACCCCCGCGGCGGCGCGACAGACGAGCGTTCGCGCGATCGCTCCACGATAGGGGTTGCAGTGCCCGTCGATGCTCCGTGTCTCCGAAGATACGCAAGATGCGCAGACGTCGCCGCATGGCCGGTCGCAGCACACCCCATCGACGCAATGCCCGGTGATGCACGTGCTGCCGTCGATGCACGTCTCGCCGACTCGCGGGTACACCACCGCCCGACCGGTGCCCATCACGGGGGCGCCCAGCACGATCCGGGTGGCGTCGCCGGCCATGTCGGCGGAGCGCCCGTACTCCTGCGAGAAGCCCGTGCCGCCTCTCGTCTCCCCGTCCGGGGCCCAGACGCCCGCGCTCCGCACGAACGCGAAGGCGCGCCCGTTGATGCTCGTGGCGGTCGGGGCGCCCACCACGACGTGACTGCCCGTGGCGTCGATGGCGACCGCGTCGCCGAACTCCCCGCCCGTGTGGCTGAGGGTCTCCTCTAGGGTCCACGTCGTCCCGGCTCGCACGAACACGAGCGCCTCGTTCGAGCCTGGGGCGCCTGCGATCAGACGCGTGGCCGAGTCGTCGATCGCGACGCTGGCTCCGAGGTCGCTGCGGAACGGCGCGGGACGGAGCTCCTGCTCCAGGCCCCAGGCGGAGCCGTCCCAGGCGAACACGTAGACCGCGCGCCGCAGAGGCGCGCCGAGCGCGGCGCGGCTTCCATCGGGCGCCAGGGCGACCGCTTCTCCCAGCCTCGCGGTCGACGGCGCGGACACCGTGAGGGTCGCCGAGCGTGACCACGAGGCGCCCATCCGATCGAAGACGAAGACCTCTTCGCTCCATGGGGATCCGATCAGCAGCCGGCTTCCCGCCCCGTCCATCGCCACCGAAGCGCCGAAGCGGCCTCGGATCCCGGCGACCGGAGGCGCCAAGATCGTCTCCACCGACCACGTCGCGCCCGAGCGCGCGAAGACGTACACGACCCCGTCGCCGCCGATCGCCCCCGCTGCGACGCGTGTGCCGCTCGCGTCGATCGCCACCGACGTCCCGAGGAGGGCGTGACCCGCGCCGGTCACGCCCAGCCTCTGCTCCAAGCTCCACGAGCGCCCGGAGCGGACCCACACGCTCAGCTCGCCGCGCGCGAGCCCGAAGCTGGGCGCGTCGGCGCGCGGTTCGCCGACGACGACGCGGGTCCCGGACGCGTCCATCGACACGCTCTCGCCGGCGCTGCCATCGGTGGAGCCGCCGCGCAGGGTCGCCTCCTCCTCGCCCACGAAGTGCGCGCTCGCCACCCCCGCCGACATCGTGAGTGACAGGATGGCGAAGGCCGACAGTCGCAACATGAGTCGATGGTACGCGATCCAGCGACCGGCACGGACGTCTCTCGGCGAGCGGTGCGACGCGCCCGACGGGACCGTCAGTCGGTCGCGCCCGACTCGGGCTCTGGCTCGTCGTCGTCTCCCTCGGGGGCCGGGGCGACGGGGATCTGGGTGAGCTCGCGCTGGAGCTCGCGGACCTGACGTCGATAGCGGCCGAGGTAGGCCGAGGACATCATGCGGCCGGGGCCGTTGAGCTCCGCCTGCGGATCGATGAAGCGGCCGTGTCGCTTGAGCCCGAAGTGCAGGTGCGGGCCCGTGGAGCGGCCGGTCGAGCCGACGTAGCCGATCACCTGCCGCTGGGTGACGGTGTCGCCCTGTGAGAGCCCCGAGGCGAAGCGGCTGAGGTGGGCGTAGTGGGTCTCGTAGCCGTTGGCGTGACGGATCGAGACGAGGTTCCCGTTGGCGCCGCGCGGGCCGATCACGGTGATGGTGCCGTCGGCCGCGGCCCAGACCGGGGTGCCCGTGCTGGCCGCGTAGTCGACCCCGTTGTGGGGGTGGATGCGGCGGAGGATCGGGTGCATCCGGCGCGGATCGAAGGGCGAGCTGATGTGGTCGTAGCGGAGCGGCGTGCGCAGCCATCCGCCGTGCACCGCGCGCCCGGTCTCGTCGTAGAAGTCGCCCGAGCCCTCGCGCGGCTCGTAGAAGAAGGCCTGGTGGTGCCCGAGCCGCTGCCCGTTCACCTCGAGCGCGTGCACGGTGCCGTAGCGGAGCAGCTCTCCGCCGACCCGCTCCTCGTCGACGATGATCCGGAAGGTGTCGCCCGCGCGGGTGTGGGTGTTGAAGTTCACCTCGCGCGCGAAGGTCTCCACGAACACGCCGACGAGGGTGCGGCCGAGGCCGACGCGCTCGAGGGCGCTGCCGAGCGAGGAGCGGATGGTGCCGCCGCGGCGGATGCGCACGCGCTCGATCGGGATGGGCACCTGCCGACCCACCAGCGTGCCCTCGTCGTCGCGGGTCGCCTCGTAGATCTGCGTGATGCTCGCGTTGTAGGTGAAGCGGCGGAGGGTGCCGTCCTCGTTCCGGACGAAGATCATCTCGTGCCCCGGGCGGCAGCGGCGGAAGTCCATGACGCCGTCGAGCGCGGCGATCAGGGCGTCCGCCTCCTCTCCGGTGCAGCCCGCGTCCACCAGGGCCGGTCGGAAGCCGCGCGCGTCTCCGAAGGGGCGCACGGTGCGCGTGGCGCCGTCCTCGAGCTCTTCGGTCGGGGCGGGCGTCGCGGCCGCCTCGGCCTCGGGCTCGGTCGGCGCCTCGGGCTCGGTGGCTCCGCCCGGGGCGACGGCCTCCGCGGTCTCCGCCCACGAGCCGGGCTCCGGCGCCGCGGCGGCTCCCTCGAGCGAGGCCTCGTCCGCGGAGTCGCCCGCGCCGTCACCCGAGAGGCCCGGGTACACGAACAGCGCGACGAGCCCCAGGACGAGCAACAGCCCTCCGGCTCCCAGGGCGACGGCTCGCTTCAAGCGCGTCGAGCGGACGTCGTCGCGCAGGAGCGGGATGTCGACCGAGGGGAGCGGACGGTGCTGTACCTCGTCCCGGACCTCCGGCATGCCGCGGAGGGTGACAGCGGGGCGGGGAGGGCGCAACGGACGGCGTGAGCCCGGCCAGACGCCCCCGAGCAGTGGCCCGTCGGCTCAGGCGTCGAAGAGCCCGATCGACCAGCGGAGCGTGTCGCGATCGATGTTGTGCCCGCTGTGCACGAGGACGACCTTCTTCCGCGCGAGCTCGTGCCGGAGCTTGTATGCGGCGGCGTAGGTCGCGGCCGCGGCGCCCTCGGCCACGTTGTGGGTCGTCTCGAGCGCGGTGCGGACCGCCTCCCGCATCTCGTCCTCGGTCACGAGCACGATCCGGTCGATCTTGTCCTTGACGATCTCGAACGGCATCTCGAACGCGAAGCGGGTCGCGAGCCCGTCGGCGAAGGTGTCCGCGCTCTCGATCTCGAGCGGCTTGCCCGCCTCGAGGCTCTTGGCCAGCGCGCACGCCCGCTCGGCCTGCACGCCGATGATCTCGACGTCCGGCTTGAGGGTGC
Organism: Sandaracinaceae bacterium; assembly: GCA_004213565.1. GTDB lineage: Bacteria > Myxococcota_A > Polyangia > Polyangiales > Sandaracinaceae > JAVJQK01. The sequence continues at coordinate 2,914 of SHBB01000552.1, read as the reverse complement.
GCAGCGCGATGACGGTGCCGCTGATGAGGCTGCCGCCCCCGATGGGCACGATGATCGCGTCCAGATCCGGCAGCTCCTCCGCGACCTCCATCGCGTAGGTGCCCACCCCCGCGATGAGGAGCGGCTCGTTGGCCGGGTGCACGTAGCGGAGCAGCTCGTTGTCGGCGTGCGCCTCGGCCTCCGCGCGGGCCTCGTCGAAGTCGCGGCCGTGGACCACGACCTCACCCCCGAGCGCGTCCATGATCGCGTTCTTCTCGGGGTTGTTGCCCTTCGGCACGTAGATCACCGCGCGGGACCCGAAGGTCCGGGCGGACCACGCGAGCGAGAGCCCATGGTTGCCGCGGGTGGCGGTGATGACCCCGCGCGCGCGCTGCTGGTCGGTCAGGTTGGCGAAGAGGTTGACGCCTCCGCGCACCTTGAACGCGCCGATGGGCAGGTGGTTCTCGTGCTTGACGTAGGCGTCGAAGCCGAGCCGCCCGCTCAGGAGCGTGTAGCGGTACAGAGGGGTGCGGGGCAGGTAGCGGTGAACGACCGGCCACGCGCGGAGGATCTCGGGGAATTCGACGGGCATGAGCTCGCGGACCTCGATTCGCGGGTGCGCGAGGATAGCAGGCTCGGGCCGCCTCGGCCTCTTTGTGATCCGTCGCTTGACAGGTCTCGAGCCCGGCGGTAATCACTCGCTCCGTTTCGCGGCCGGGCTCTCTCCGGCCCGGAAGACCGAAGGCACGTAGCTCAGTGGTAGAGCACTACCTTGACACGGTAGTGGTCGGCGGTTCGACCCCGCCCGTGCCTAACCCGCGCCGCCTCCCATCAGAGGCCCTCCCTCAGAGGTCACGGCGCATTCACCCACCGTGCACCAACCCATCCCCCGCCAGCCCGCCCCGCTCACATGAGCGCCGCTCCCAGGATTCCTCGGAGCGATCGCGTGGCGCGCTCATGATGCCGGGATGCGACGCGCCCGCTCGGCGCGGTCGAGGCTCGGATGGCGTGGGTTCCGCGACGGCTCTTGTAGTCCGCGGCCGTAGGTTTCATCATCGCGTGGCTCACCCGAGTGGGTGCACCCGCGCGCATCGCGTCCATCGAAGGGCAGCGCCCTTCCAGCAGGAGGTAGAGAGTCATCGGTAGGCGTCGTTTCGATCCGCGTCGGCAGCAGTTCTCCGGCCCCCGCATCAATGACCGCATTCGCGTGCCGGAGGTCCGTGTGATCGGCGCCGAAGGCGAGATGCTCGGCATCATGGCCACCATCGACGCGAAGAAGCTCGCGCGCTCGAAGGAGCTCGATCTGGTCGAGGTCAATCCCAAGGCCCAGCCGCCTGTCTGCAAGGTGATGGACTTCGGGAAGTACAAGTACGAGGAGTCCAAGAAGAAGCGGGCGTCTCGGAAGGCCCAGGTCCAGGTGGAGCTCAAGGAGGTCAAGCTCCGTCCGAAGACGGACGAGCACGATCTCGAGTTCAAGGTGAAGCACGCGCGTCGCTTCCTCGAGGAGGGCAACAAGGTGAAGGTCACCTGCCGCTTCCGGGGGCGCGAGATCACCCACCCCGAGACCGCTCGTCGGCAGCTCGACTACATGATGGAGCAGTGCATCGACATCGCCATCATGGAGCAGCAGCCCCGCATGGAGGGGCGGACGATGACCTGCATCATCGCCCCCAAGCAGGAGATCCGTGCGCGCGTGGTGGCCCAGGCCGCTCACGCCGCGAAGGAGGCCCTGCGTCGCGCCGAGGGCGACAAAGGCGGCCGCCGTGACACGTCGTCGGACGACGACGGAGATGGCGACGACGACGACGGGCGCGGCGAAGAAGAAGAGTAGCCGTTCGGCGGCCACCGCCGCTTGACGCAGCCCAGAACCCCTGCAAGAACTCCGGACCCCGCGCGGGGCCGCGTGCGCGCTGGCCTCCGCGTTCACCCAAGGGAGCTGTCTGATGCCCAAGATGAAGACCCACAGTGGCGCCAAGAAGCGCTTCAAGGTCACCGGTACGGGTCGCGTTCGACGCGGCAAGGCCAACAAGAGCCACATGATGATCGGCAAGGCCAAGCGCCGACTTCGCCGGCTTCGCAAGAACGACATGGTCGACAAGGCCGACGAGCGCAACGTCCTTCGCATGCTGGCGAAGGCCTGAGGGAGACGCGAAATGCCCAGAGCCAAGCGTGGTTTCAAGGCGCGTCGTCGCCGCAAGAAGGTCCTCAAGCACGCCCGTGGATTCTACGGGGCGCGCAGCCGCATCTTCGGTGACGCCGTCGAGCAGGTGCGCCGTGCGTGGCGCGAGTCGTACATCGGCCGCCGTCGCAAGAAGCGCGACTTCCGTCGCCTGTGGATCATCCGCATCAACGCCGCGGCGCGCCTTCACGGCATGACCTACAGCAAGCTGATGCACCGTCTGAAGGCGTCCGACGTGGCGCTCGATCGCAAGATCCTCGCGGACCTCGCCCTGCGCGATCCGGGTGGCTTCAAGGCGGTCGTCGACGCGGTCGCCGGCTGAGCGAGCCTCGAGTCGAGCCGGCAGAACGTGTCGATGGATGCCCGCTGCGGTCGCACCGCAGCGGGCTTCCTCGCATCAGGGATCTCACCTCCAGGGAAGTCAGGTCGATGAGCGAATCCGAAGCGGTGGAACAGTTCGAGCGGGGTCTGTCGGCCGTGGCGGGCGCGCAGGCGAGCGCCTTCGCGGACGCGAAGTCCGAGCAGGCGCTGCGCGAGGCGAACGCGAAGCTGGTCGGTCCGCAGGGGGAGCTGACCAAGCTCCTCAAGCTGATGCCGAAGCTGCCGAAGGATCGGCGGCGCGAGCTCGGCCAGAGGGCGAACGCGGTCAAGACGGAGATCCAGAAGGCGTTCGAGGGCGCCCTGGAGCAGCTGGCGCGCGCCGAGCGGGAGGCCGAGCTGACCGGGCCCGCGCTCGACGTGACGCTCCCCGGCCGG